>WQRQ01000012.1 GCA_009786685.1 Defluviitaleaceae bacterium | reverse complement strand
GAATTAATTCGAATCCGTCCCGTCTGTCGCGGCAAAACCGCGAAAAACACGGTTTTTCGCCGCCGCTCCGTCGGGACGGTTTCTCATTGAATTCGCTCTAATAACAAAGAATATTTTTGTTATATCGAGTCGGGGGGCGCGGGGCGGGATTATATGTTTTCGGAGCGTTGCGAAGGCGTGCGGGAGACTTAGGCTTAGAAAAATACGCGTTTCCGGCGGTGATAACCGTCGAGAAACGTGTAATTTTTCTTAGCATACGGCTTCCGTACATAGCCGTAGCTGCGTAGAAAACATATAATCCCGCCCCGCGCCCTTCCCAACGACACAAAAAAACGGCGTCTGGATTTTCTCCCTTCGCCGTTTTTATTTTTTTCTTTTTATACCAATGAAGCCTTTATATCATCCGGTAAGCTGTCTTTGTCGCTGTGTACGCTTATCGTAAAGCTTACATGGTCGGTTTTTACCAAAGAATCCAGCCTTGCTTTTAGTTTGGACAAGCAATCGTTTGTTACTTTATCGGGCGCGATGATGTTATTTAGCCCGTCTACATAAATGTGGGTGATGTCGCTGTTTTGCGACAAAATTCCCAGTACAAAACCTATAAACTCGCGGTAGTTTGCAAGTTCCCCTTTGCCTGCCTCTACGTAGCGCACGTCTCGGTGCAGGTCGTGAATTCTTCTCCTGTCGTCGTCGATGTAAACCAAGCTGCCGTCTGTTACTTTTGCGTTTTCATTGGCCATGTCCATGAGCTTGCGGGTTTTGCCTTCGCCCTTCAGGCCTGCGAGAAATTTTACCAATAGAACCGCCTCCTTTGAAAAATAATCTTGTAACTTGTTTGTAATTATATCATAATATTGCCGAAAGAGAAGTGATTTGTACATGTACTTAAAAAAATTAGAGCTTTGTGGCTTTAAATCCTTTGCCGAACGTATTTCGTTGGACCTTGCGCCCGGCTTAAACGGCGTGGTAGGGCCTAACGGAAGCGGAAAATCCAACATAGCCGACGCGCTGCGCTGGGTTTTGGGCGAGCAAAGCGCGAAAACCCTTCGTGGCGGCAAAATGGAGGATATTATTTTTGCGGGAACGGAACACCGCAAGCCGCTGGGTTATGCGGAGATTACCATGCGTTTGGATAACAGTGATAACGCGCTTCCGCTGGAATTTAAAGAAATCGCCGTTACGCGCCGCGTTTATCGCTCGGGCGAGAGTGAGTATTCTATCAACGGCGAAAATTGCCGCCTTAAAGATATTCAAATGCTGTTTATGGATACGGGAATCGGTCGCGATGGGTATTCCATCGTAGGGCAGGGGCGGATTGACGAGATTTTGTCGCTACGTGGCGAGGACAGGCGTAATGTGTTTGAAGAAGCCGCAGGCATAAGCAAATATAAAGCCCGCCGTGGCGAGGCCATGAATAAGCTCGACCGCGAAAAGCTGAACCGCGCCCGCGTAGACGACATAATCACAGAGCTAACCGAGCAACTGGAGCCGCTGGAGGAGCAATCGGAGGAAGCCCGTAGGTATTTGGAATTACGCGACGAGTATAAGAGCATTCACATAAATATTTTTTTAGAAGACATAAGAAAAATAAGCGACGACATGGAGACCACGGAGAAATCGCTGGCGACCGCATTATCGCAATCCGAAGACGGAAAACGTCTGTTAACCGAGTCACGAAGCGCGAGTGAGGAGCTAAAAGCCCGCGCCGCAAACGCCGACGCAAAATACCGCCGCGCAAACGAGGATTTGCTGGAGACCACAACGTCAATAGAGCAACGCCAAAGCGATATTAAATTGTTGGAAAGCCGTCTGGAGCAATTTGAGACGGACAATACACGTTTGGCGGGGGAAGCGGAAAAACGCGACATCGGGATTTCCGAGAGAGACGAGGAATGCGGGGAAGAATCGCAGGCGATTTCTACCACAGAAGCCGAGCTTAGCACCCTAAACACCCGCCTGGCCGAGCAACTGGAAATCGCCGCTCGGCGCGACGAGGCCATGCGCGAAAGCACGGATAAAATGGACGAGCTTAACCAAAACGTAATGGACGCGATGAACGCAGCCACAGACAGCCGCGCCCGTGTACTGGAAGCCGAAAACAACTACCGACGCCAAGAAGACGACATGGAACGCCTAAGCACCGAGACCGCCCGTCACAAAGCAACCATAGAAGAAAAAACATCATCCGCGAGCGAGCTTAAAAGCGCACTCACAGCCTGCGAGCGCGAGCTGGAAGCCGCCCACAAAAACCAAGAGGAATACATCTTCACATATAACAGAATGCGCACGGAGACCGACGCCCTTGATACGGAAATTCAAAAAGCTACCGAGACGCTAACCGCCACACGCGGCCGCTATCGCGCAATCAGCGAGCTGGAATCCCAGCGCGAGGGTTATTTCAAAAGCGTAAAGGTGATTTTGGATAAAAAAGAGCATAGCCCGCGCTTTTCGGGGATATGCGGGGCGGTTGGTGAGTTAATCGGCGTGGCAGGCGAGTTTGAGACGGCTATCGAGATAGCCCTTGGCAGTGCCGCGCAAAATATCATTACACAAAACGAGGAAGACGCCAAACATGCCATCGAGTTTCTTAAAAAGCATAATGAGGGGCGGGCTACGTTTTTGCCGCTTTCTGCCGTTAAGGGCAAAAACTTGGAGGCCGCGCATTTTAAAAAAGACGCGGGCTTTATCGGTATTGCCGCCGAGCTTGTAGAGTGCGAGGCGGTTTATGCGCAGGTTATTTCGCAGCTTCTTGGGGATTTTTTGGTCGTTGATACGCTGGATAACGCGCTTGTGATTCATAAAAAATATAACTACTCGTACAAGATTGTGACAAAAGAAGGCGAGCGGCTTAACCCCGGCGGGGCGATTACGGGCGGCAGTGTTTCGCGGCAAAGCGCGGGCATTATAGGTCGGGCGCGGCAGTTGGCGCAGCTAAAGGAAGAAGTCGCCACCCAACAAAAAAACATGGACGAGCTAACGGAAAAACAACGCGAACTAAGCGAAAAACGTGCCGCCACCCGTGAGGCAATGGACGCCGTACGCGAAACAGTAAACACCGCACAACTGGAGCAACAAAGCCTAAGCGGAAAGCTAAAAGAATCCGAGGACACCCTAAAAATCCTAAACGAGCAAACCGCGCAATTAACAGCAGAAAACGAGAAGCTTCTCGCTGCCCTTGCGGAGACCAACACGGCAATTCGCACGGCGAAGGCGGAGCTTTCCCAAAACGAAGGAATTGCCGACAAAGCCCGAGAAACCTTGGAAAACTACCAAAAGGAACTGGAACAAAACCGCCAAACCACCACAGAAGAAACCGATATAATAACCGACCTGCGCGTAGAAATAACCCGCGCCGAGGACAAAATAACCCACGCAAAGCAAACAGTAGACCGCCTGCAAAAAGAGGCGGCGACCCTGTCCGAAGAAAAACAAAAAATCGTCACCGAAATCACCGAAAACAAAAAAGCGGCAGAAAAATCCGCCGCCGAGCGAGCCGAAAAAACCACGGAGCTTATAAAAATCCAATCCCGACTGGAAGAAGCCCGCGCAGTTGTTTCCCAAAGCGAGGAAGAAAAAAACACGCTGGACAACGCCATAACAAAAACCGAGACCGAAGAACGTACCCAAACCGACGCCACAGCCCTACTGGAGCGAGAAATCGCCCGCCTGGAGGCTCGCAAAGAAAATCTGGACGCCACCAGCCACCGCCTCCACAACGAAATCTGGGAGGAGTACAACTTAACCGCCCAAACCGCAATGCAATTTAAGCGCGAGGACTTTAACGAGACGGCTTTGCGCAAAACAGGCCAGCAGCTAAAGGCGGAATTAGCTCAAATGACAAACGTAAACATCGGCGCGATAGAGGCCTTTAAGCAAATAAAAACGCGCCACGAGTTTTTAACAACCCAGCGCGAAGACATAATAGAGGCAGAAGCCGCTCTGGAAGAGCTTATCCAAAGCCTAACCTCACAAATGGAAACACAGTTTGCCGAAAAATTTGAAGAAATCGCCGCCCACTTCCAAGAGGTATTCCGCGAGATGTTCGAAGGCGGCAAGGCGAAGCTTCGTCTGATGGACACCGACAACGTCCTCGAAAGCGGCATAGAAATCATCGCACAGCCCCCCGGCAAATCCCTGCAAAACCTAATGCTGCTTTCCGGCGGAGAACGCGCACTCACCGCCATCTCCCTGCTGTTTGCCATCCTACGTATGAAGCCGTCGCCCTTCTGCGTGTTGGACGAAATTGAGTCAGCCTTGGATGATGCCAATGTGTACCGCTTCGCAAACTTCGTAAAGCAGTACGCAAAAGGCACGCAATTTATAATAATCACCCACCGCAAAGGGACAATGGAAGCAGCCGACAACCTCTACGGCGTCACCATGGAGGAGCAGGGGATTTCTAAGCTGGTAAGTGTACGCCTACTGGATGAGTAAAAACCCGTACGACCCGGTGTTTATGCAGGTCGGCACGCTTTTATCAAAAACATCTAAACAGGAAAAGTAACGCGTGACCAAAAGCTTGCGACTAACATAGCACAAAGTTGCCGCCAAACCCTTCCCCTTTATCGCTTGCGATTATTTGCCCTGTAATGCACTTTGCGTGGCTACTGTGCAAAAATAGTGCCAAATCTGCGGCGTCGTTTGGGGTACACCAGCGGCTTGTGTCGCCTGTGTAGTAGCCCGTGTCGTTTGGGCCGGGGTTTATGCAGTTTACTCTTATGTTTTTGCTTCCCAGCAATGCTGATGTTTGACGGGTTAGGTTGCTTATTGCTTCTTTTGCTACGCAGTAGGGGATTTCGTTTGTCATGGGGCCGTTGCTTTGCCCGCTTGTGAATAGCGTTATTGCGTTTTCGCGGGTTGTGTCAACTTGCTTTGCGAATGCTTGAATCATTAACATGCAGGCGCGGATGTTTACTGAGAAGTGCGGGTCAAGATTTTCTTCTGTCCAGTCTCCTATTTCTGTATATGTTCCGTAGCAGTGGTTTAGGATTAGTCCGTCCAAGCCGTCCAGTTTTTGTGCGGCTTCTTCTACGGCTTTTTTTGCTGTTCCCGTTTCTGTGAAGTCTGACGGCGTTACCACGACAACATTTAAACCGCTGTCCGATAATTGCTTTGCTATGCTTTCCGTGCCGTTCGGCGCAGCAGAATTTTTAGTCCCCACCGTCATGTCATACCCCGAAAACCCATGCACCGCAACGACTGCACCCGCTTCTGCAAATCTTTTTGCAAGCGTCGCGCCTATACCCAAGGGACGGCTTACGCCGGTTATTAGAATTTTTTTATTCATGTAAGCAACTCCTTTTGTATATTTTCGCACAAATATTGTTGATATGCTACAAGTTACCCTTGCCGATTCAAAAAAAATCATGTTTAATGTCAATATAAAATTAAAAAGGCGGTGTTGTAATGGAATATGTTCGTCAAACCTTAGGTAGTGATATGCTAAGCGGTCTTTTTAACCTGCCACAATCGTTGCGTAATAAAAAGGTAGAAGTGATTATTTTGCCCGCCCAAAACGAAACATCGGAAAGCCCAAATTATGAAGTTAAGCTGGGGTTTCTTGATGGCCCTCCTTTGCCGGATAGCTTTTTTGACCCGCTTCCCGAGGAGGATTTGCAAGCATGGGGGCTGTAAAATATCTGCTCGACACCCACACGCTTCTTTGGGCGGTACGTGGGAGCGAAAAATTAAGCGAAGCGGCAAAAAGGGCGTTAACTGATATAAATGCGCAAAAATTTGTTTCATCGGTAAGTGCATACGAAATAATGTACAAACACAAACTTGGCAAACTGCGGGGATTTGAGGACGTGGCAGAAAACTATCTTGACGTACTCCAAACCTTTGGCGCGGACGAATTGTCAATTAACACGCGCCATGCACATTTAGCAGGAAAATTTAAATGGTCGCACCGCGACCCCTTCGACAGATTGCTGGCAGCACAAGCTTCTGCCGACGGCTTAACATTGTTGACAAGCGACCCCGCTTTTAATGAACTCCCTTGGATAACGACTTTGTGGTGATATTTTTGTACGAGCATCTACATCTCCCGCCTGTTTCGCGGGAAATTTCCCTTGCCATTTCCCTCAAAATGTTGTTTAATACTAAGTGACAAAGTTTAGGAAGAGACCAAAATGCTCGTAACAGACAAAGGAGCTTCCCCATATGGATTTGTTTGCAAGGGAACAACAAGTTTATGATACTGCCGTGTCCACTTTGCTTGGCTTGGAGGATGACTCGCTGCTGGAGATTTCTCACTACGGCAAGCTTATCGAGGAGTATGGCAAGCTGCTGAAGCAGTTTAAGCAGTACAAGCAGATGACGAGTTCTTCGGAGCGGTCTGTGGTGCATATGGATACAGACAAGCATGAGATTTTGAGCAAGGTGCATTTTGACGTACTTACAGGGATTTTTAATAAGCGGTATCTGCACGAGAACATGGACAGAGTGCTGGGGTCTATGGGGCGGCAGGGCGATATGCTTAGTGTGATTCAAATTGATATCGACTATTTTAAGCAGTATAACGATACCTATGGGCATAGCGCGGGCGACGAATGCCTTCGTTTTGTTGCGGAGGTTTTAAAGGCCTGTTTGTTCCGTGGGCAAGATTTTATTGCGCGGTATGGCGGTGAAGAGTTTATGGCCATTTTGCCCTATACGCCCGAGGACGGTGCGCGGCTGGTGGCCGACCGCATGATAGAAGAGGTGCGGCGGCTAAAGATTCCGCACGCGTCTAATGCTGTGGCGGATTATGTGACAGTTTCTATAGGGCTGGTTACGGGAGAGCGTAATCCCACGGGCTGGTCGCCAACTGATTTCTTTAAGCGCGTGGATGAGGCACTTTTTCAAGCAAAAAACCGCGGGCGTAATCAGTATGCGTATTTGGGGTTAACCGTCAATGGCTGACAATGAGATGTTAACGCAATTAAACATTATGCTGGAAGGACTAAAAAAGAAAGCGACTGCCCTTACGGATATTTTGAGCATTAGCGAAAACCAGCGCACGGTAATAGAAAGCGAGCTTCCCTTCGAAGGCGTACGCGAAATGATTTTTGGGATGAATGAGGAAAAGCAATCCTCGATAAATATAGTGCGTGCCTGCGACGACATGTTTGAAAAGATGTTAAAGGATATAGGCCCGGAGCTGGACGCACAGCAGGAAAACTACAAGTCGCAGGTAAAGCTGCTGCAAGAGCATATACGGATTGTTATGGATTTGGATGTAAAAATCAGGGTGGCGGAAGAAGAAAACAATCGCCTGCTCGATGGACGCCGTGCAACGGAAATCCCCGTGGCGCATGGCGGACTAAAGCCCAAGGTAGCCATGCCCATGGATAGCGCGAAGGTCTTAAATGCGTACAAGCAGGGCAAAACTAATTATAAAGGTTAAGGCTTGGTGATTATTTTTGGATTATTCACAATATGGGAATAAAAAATTAGGGCGCAGCCCACATACTACGCGGGTGCGTAATAAAATAGGGCTTCTTATTTTGCGGGTGTCTATCGCGCTTGTGCTGGTGGCGGGTTTTGCAGGGCTGGGCGCGGGCATTGGGGTTTATTTTGGGATTTTGGAGGCTTCTCCGGATTTGGATATCCGTGGGCTTGGGCCTATTTCGCCTCGGGTTTTTGGTGTGGCTACCGGTGTGGGTTATGAGGATGTTCAGCTTAGCTCGTTTATCGTTTGCGCACGCACGGGAGAACATCGCGAAACCTTGCACGCGGGGCTTAACAGGACATTCGCGCCGCTTAGTCTTATGCCGCAGCATTTGGTTTATGCATTTGTGGCTATCGAGGACGAGCGGTTTTTTGAGCATAACGGCGTAGACCTGCCGAGTATCGCACGTGCCGTGTATGTTGCTTTCGCACCGGACAGGGGTACGGAGGGCGGCAGTACCATCACACAGCAGCTTGTAAAAAATATGCTGGGTGTGATGGATAATACATTTATTACAAAATTACAAGAGCAACACATTGCAATAGAGTTTGAACGTCATTTGCGCGAAGAATTTGCCGCTCTCGGCTACGATGACCCACATATGGCAACAAAGAATTTTATTATGCAATCGTATTTAAACGAAATCAGCCTTGGGCGACAAAACTACGGCGTAGTGGCGGCGGCTAATTTTTATTTTGATTTATGTGTGTCGGAGCTTTCCATTGCGCAGTCGGCGGTTATTGCTTCTATTACACAGGCTCCTTCGCGGCTTGCACCCGACAGGAGACCTCATAATAACTGGCGTCGTACACGCCAGGTGCTGCGGAGCATGGAAAGGCTCGGCTTTATCACCGCCGAAGAATACGCCATAGCAACCGAGGAGCGTCAGGTAATCGACCCCATAACCTTTGAGCCTATGTATGACGACGACGGCGAGCCTATTATGCTGGGTGTGGTTTTTGATACAATTTATCGTCGCCCCGACGGTGGCATACGACGGATGATGACGGAGTTTGACTGCTTTACAGATGCACTGCTCGACCAAGTGACAGAGGACCTTATGCGTGAGCATAATATCAACCGTGACCAAGCCAATCACAGGATTTTTAACACGGGTTTGACGATAGAGTCTACACAGGATTTGTCCATGCAGGGCGTGGTAGACCGTGCTTTTTTGGACGATTCTCTTTGGCCGGGTGCAGGGCAGGGCTTTGCTATAGAGGTAACGCATGAGATTAGCATTTTTAATACGATTACACAGCTACCACGGCATTATTCCCAGTCGCATATCGTTAACAATGTGGAAGAAGCAGAGGCTTTCATAGAAAATATACGTGAAAGGCTAACCCACTTTGGCGACGAAATCACAAGTGAGCGCACATTTAAGGTTCCGCAGCCGCAAGGTGCGTTTGTTTTGCTCGACCATCACACAGGGCATGTGCTTGCACTGCGTGGTGTGCGCGGCGAAAAAGACGCTAACCGTGCATTTAACAGAGCCACACAGACCGTCCGCTCACCCGGTAGCCAAATGAAGCCGCTTGTGCCTTTTGTGCCGTTGATAGACCTTAACTTGGCACAGCCTTCTACTGTTATTGATGATATTCCATTTCTTTTGTTTAACCCCGGCGGCGAGGACTGGGCTCCTTCCAATCACTGGAGTAATCCGCCTTTCCGTGGGCTGTCTACCGTTCGTAACGCCATTTATGCCTCGGGCAATGTTGTTTCTGCCAGGGCGGCGGCGGATACGCGGATTCCCCACGCGGGCGTGCCTACCATGAAGCGTTATTTGGAAGACATGGGCATCAGTACCCTTCAGCCTACCGACGGCGCAGCCATGGTACTCGGCGGAATGGCAGGTACTTTGCTCATAGAGCTGGCGGGCGCGTATGCCACCATAGCAAACGCAGGCGAATTTAATCGTCCCGTGCTTTACACACGCGTACTCGACCACGAAGGCAATATTCTGCTGGAAAACGGACATAACCCGCAGAGGGTAATGCGTGCGACTACGGCTTATTTGCTTACACATTCCATGATAGATACTATTGGTCGCGGTACGGGTGGGCGGATTAACTGGACGCAGGATTCCGGGCTGCGCGGGCAGATTCCTATTGCGGGTAAGACGGGGACTTCTCAGCGTAACCGTGACCTTGGGTTTGCGGGATATACGCCTTATTTTACCGCCGCCATTTGGATGGGGAATGACAATAACACCGCCATGCATAGCCGTGCGCGGGAGTTCCATACGCCGCTTTGGCGCACTATTATGCAGGAAATTCATATGGACTTGGAGCCGAGGCGTTTTGACCGCCCTGCGGGGATTGTTACGGCTACGGTTTGCTTGGATTCCGGGCATTTGCTTACGGATTATTGCCATCGCGACCCGCGTGGCAGCCGTGCGTCGCGTACCGAGGTTTTTGCCGCAGGTATGATACCTACGCAGCAATGCCGTGTTCATCAGGAGAAGACATATTGCTCGGAATCGGGAATGCTCGCGACGGAGCATTGTCCGTACTGGACTGTCGTAACCCGCGTAGGTATAGTACGCGCCATGCCGATAGATGATATCGAAGAAGTAGTGGGCGACCGTGTCCATGAGTTCCCGCTGTATGTGCGTCAAGGGCTTTCTTGTACCTACCATACATGGGGCGGATTTTTTGGCGCAAGCCCGCAAAACGAATGGGTTTGGGACCCCGACATCGGCATGATGGTACGTAATCCTAATTTTGTGCCGCCTGCGGACGGCTTAACGGATGGGGAAGGATTCGGAACGCCGCAAGAAGTACCAAATGCGGGGTATCAGCCCTTTGTGCCGACCATACCGGATACCCCACCGCCGGGTGACGGCGATGCTACCCATGTAACAACGGTAGAAATCCCGGGGATTAGTTAGTGTTTTCACACATCTCCGTTTTGCCCCATGAGGCAGTGGACGGCTTGATGATAAAGCCCGACGGCATTTATATAGACGGAACACTGGGCGGCGGCGGGCATAGCGCGATGATTGCCGAGCGGCTTTCCGACAAGGGGCGGTTAATCGGAATCGACCGCGACGAAAATGCAATAAATGCCGCGATAACGCGAATTATATCGAAAAATTTTTGCGCCGTTCGCGGAAATTTCCATGATATGTGTGAGATAGTGGACGGGCTTGGCGTGGGTGTCGGCTCTGTAGATGGGATTTTGCTGGATTTGGGGATTTCTTCTCATCAGATTGATACTCCCGAGCGTGGGTTTTCTTTTCGCAACGATGGGCCTTTGGATATGCGGATGGACAAGCATAGCCCGCTTTCTGCTTACGAAATCGTAAATGAATATGACGAAAAAGAGCTTGTAAAAATTTTTTTTGAATACGGCGAGGAGCGGTATTCGCGGCGTATCGCACGTGCGATATGCGCAAAGCGCAACGCCGCACAGATTGCGACAACCCTACAGCTTGCCGAGATTATCGAAAAGGCACAGCCTCGCAGCAAATCAAATGCAAAAGCCCCCCACCCCGCAATGCGTACATTTATGGCCCTTAGAATAGCGGTAAATGATGAGCTTATGCCGTTGGGTAAGCTGCTGCGCGACGCGGTGGGGCTACTTAAAAAAGGCGGGCGGTTTGCCGTCATTACCTTCCATTCGCTGGAGGACAGAATTGTTAAGACAACCTTCGCAAAGCTGGCTTCGCCCTGCGAATGCCCGCGAGATATTCCATATTGCGCCTGCGGAAAAATCCCGACGCTAAAGATAATCACCCGCAAGCCCATTCTCCCTTCCCCCGAAGAACTGACAGCCAACAGCCGCGCCCACAGCGCGAAGCTGCGTATAGTAGAGGCGACTTTAACAGGCAGTCCAACATTGCCGCAAAGGTGAAATGTCCTATGAAAAAACAAAAACGCGAACGCGAACTCCCAACTCTAAAAGAGCGCGAAGAACAAAAGCAAATGCAGGCGCAAGCCAAGGCCGAGTCCACGAAAAAAAAACCACGCGGCACGATTTTGCCTTTTGACCCTAACGCGCCTGTTAAGCTTGTTTCTAAGACTAGGGTTTATATTGTTTCTCGCGAGGCTTTGCAAAGCTTTCCGTGGAAAAAGCTTGCGTTTACTTTTTTTGTAATTTTGATATGCGGCGTAGGTTCGGCGGCTTTTCAGGCACGCAATACCAATATCCAAACCGAAATAAACCGTTTGGACCGCGAGTTGCGTACTATAAATGCCGATAATTTCGCGCTGGAGTCGCGGTTGCAGGACCGCTCTACCTTTGCAGAAATAGAGCGCATAGCCACGGAGCGGCTGGGGATGTCTTTTCCCGACGCTTCGCAAGTTAGGAACATATACGTGCCGCGTGTGGGGGGCGTTACGCTTAACACCGCCGACTACGCGCTGCCGCAGCATAATTATTTTTGGAACGATGTACGAGAATTTTTAACCGGATTTTTTAATCAACTGTTTGGGGGTTGAGTACATGGACAGAAGAAGAAGACCCGCGCCGCCAAAAAGGCGCAGAAGACGCAAGCCGCCCGTTCCTATTGCAACGAGGCTTATTCAGCGTGCGGTGGCCATGGGTGTTTTTTTTACATTATGTATTTTGGGGATAATCGGCAGGATGTGGTTTTTGCAGGATACCTACGGCGATTATTATAACCAGTTTGCTGCAATACAGCGTGCGCGGCGCGATATAGATAATGCTTCCGAGGTTTTTGCACCTATGCGCGGCGACTTTGTGGACAGGCATATGCAGCCGATTACGGGCACACAACAGGTTTTTACTGTTACATTAAACGCGCAGGCGTTGCATACGCGGTATCAGGCGGCACAGCGCGCCAACTCCGATGTGGATATCCGCGACGAGGTTGTTAACGCAATTTCTGTCGCGCTTAACATGCCGCGCTTTGAGATTACAGAAATGCTTCTTGCCGACCACGAGGGTAATCTTCTACAGCAGGCAGGGCGGTACAGGCGCGTTTTGCGCCACGATGTCCCTGCGGAAATCGCAATCCCGCTCACGGAAATGTTTAACGAGGTTAATAGGGAAGAAACTTCTCTGCGTTGGTATCAGGACCCGTTTTTCGCGCCGCAGGTCGTGGGCTTTATACGCGGTGACTATAGCTGGGGCTTGGAAGCCCAATACCGCGCTCAGCTCGAAGGCGAGCAAGGCCGCAATGTATGGGCGCAGGGCGAGACAGAAACCATCCCCGTACGTGACGGCTTTACCATGGTAACTACTCTCGACGGCGATATTCAGCGGCTGGCGCAATACCACACAAACCGCGCATTTGCCATGCACGAGTCGTCCCGATTTACGGGCATGATTGTGATGGACCCGTTTACGGGCGAAGTGCTGGCAATGGCACAGGCTCCGACCTTCTCCTTGGAAGACCCGCTAAACCCTAACTATTTTACTTGTCCGCATTTGCAAGAAATATGGCCATACCTGGACGGCGGCCAACAATTAAGCGAAGTTATGACCCTTTGGCGCAACTATCACACTACCCGAAGCAGTGAGCCGGGCTCTACTTTTAAGCCCTTTGTAATCGCTGCGGGCATAGAAGAAGGCGTGATTAGCCAGCATACAGCCTTCTTTTGCGAGGGTCGCCGCGAGATTATCGACCGAGTAGTTTATTGTCACAGCCGCGACTGGGGCTGCGGGTCGCTTTCTCTGCGTCGCGCTCTTTATCGCTCCTGCAACCTTGCAATGGCTGATATCAACCGTTCTCTTGGGCGTGATTTGTTCTATCGCTATCGCGGATACTTTGGCTTTGGCGAGCGCACAGGTATCGATATTCCCGGCGAGGAATGTGTTTCCAGCCCTTACGTATTATACCCTCGGCACCGCCTAAACCCTGTAGAAATGGCGACTTCTTCCATGGGGCAGGGCTTTAACGCCACCACTATGCAAATGATAACAGGCTACGCCGCTCTAATAAACGGCGGAAACCTTATGCGTCCCTTCCTAGTCTCACAAATTGTGGACAACCAAGGCGCGGTAGTGCAAGAAACCCGTCCCACCATAACCCGCCGCGTGCTTTCTCCTGAGACATCCGACTTTATCCGCGAAGAAATGCGCTATGTAGTAACCATGCAGCCCGTCCCGGGCGAGCCGGGTACAGGAGCCACAGGACGGCAGCTATACATCCCCGGCCATTCCATCGGCGGAAAAACAGGCACGGCGCAGCAGGGCGTACGCGCCGACAACATTAACAACCTAACCTACATTGCATTTATGCCCGTAGAAAACCCACAATTTTTAGTGCTTATGACTATCGACAGCCTCGAAGACCCACAACGCCGCTTTTTTGCAGGTAATACCGTAGCACCGCTATTGCGCGACTTCTTCCTCGACCTCATCCGCATAAGAAATATCCAGCCCGCAGACGGCGATGCAGGCGCGCTTACCCCTGAGCTTTTTGGCACACCAATGCCCGACTTTAGCGGCCAACGCCTAACCGACGCCGTTAGAAACTCAATAAGCATGGGCATAAACGGCTACCAGGTAGTAGGCGGCGGTACTATAGTTTCTCACCACTGGCCACCCGCAGGCAGCCCCATGTCCGAAACTTCACCTATTATCTTCTACATGGACGGCGATACCAGAATCACAGAGCGCATGGTGTCCGTACCCGAGGTGACAGGCCTGCCGGTAGATATGGCTAACTTCCTTCTGCTGGAATCGGGGCTGATGCCCGTGGTGTTTACAGACCGCGCCGCCGCTGCAAACGATGATGACTTCCGTCCAAGGACAGCACGCCCGGAAGCCGCAGAGGAACAAGAAGAAGGCGAGGACGCCCCCGCACAGCCACTGCCTTATGTGGTGCATCAGCAGTTTCCTGCCGCCGGCTCGGAGATTGAACAGGGGACGCAGGTGGTTATACGGGCGCGGTGACTCTAACATCTTTGTCGGGGGGCAGACGCCGTGCGTGGATACTTTGCCTTTAGCGTTAATTAAGAATGTGCGCCCCATGTTTTGTGGTGCGCGTCCGTCACGGGGATATCCCTTCGCTATGTCGAGCGCACTTCGCTCGACCTTGCTAGAACCTTCGCCAAACGCTGCGAAGGGAAATCCCCGTGACGAACTGCATAGATTATCGAACGCCCCCTGTGGATAGGCAAAATAACCACGCACGGCTGGTGTCCTACGAAAATGGGGTTAGTGTCGGGGTAGAATAATATCACCGTAAAACAGTAGGCAGGCTAGTGTCTGCGCTGCTTGGAGCGGTTTGTTCAAAAACATCAAATGTTGCCGCTTGTGTCCATTGTGTGCAGCGGATTAAATGGGAAATGGTCTCGGCAGAGCAAAAAATCGCGAACGCTTCACCGCGTTTTTTGCGATAGGCAAGACCGATTTCGAATTAATCCGATATAGGAGGATTGTATGGATAAATTTAGTGCTAAAAATATTGAGGCTTACGACAAAAAAGCAGATGATTATGATAATACGTATGATGGGAGATTTACGGAGGGGTTTAAGCAGTTGTTGATGGATAATATATCTATCAAAGATGGGGATTGGGTTTTGGATGTTGGTTGTGGTAATGGGACGCTTTTGTCTAGGATGGCGGAGCAAAGGTCGATAGAGGGGTTTGGTACGGATATATCGCCGCAGATGATAAAAAATTCAACGGTGCGTTATCCGGGTTTGCGGTTTGTTGTGTCGGATTGTGAACGGTTGCCGTTTGATGATAATTCTATGGACATTATTACGGTGTGTGCGGCGTATCATCATTTTCCTAATGTTAATGCCTTTGCCGCCGAAGCAAAAAGGCTTTTGAAGGAAGGCGGGAGCCTTTATATTGCGGAGATATATTTGCCGTTTGGGATACGGCACATTGCAAATATCTTTCTGCCGCTTTCAAAAGACGGCGACGTGAAGTTTTACTCGCCACGTGAAATCACAAAGACATTTGCAGGTGTTGGGCTTATGCCTATAAAGGTAATGAGAAAAGGGCATATTCAGATTGTCCGACTGCAAAATCGTTGACAAAACAGCGACTATGTTATTATCATGCTTTTACACAATATTCTAATGACAGGAGTTGGCTGTTATGATGGTTGCTTTGTCCGACTTAAAAGTGAATGTCGGAAAATATGTAGATATTGCCGAAACAGAAGATGTTGTTATAACAAAGCATGGCAAACCTGCTGCTAAAATAATAGGTTTTAATAAAGAGCCTTGGTTTGCAAAACAAATCCCTGAAAAAATTACTTCCGTCGAGCAGTTGTTTGGTACGCTCCCGAGCGATATTGATTTGGATGATGTAAAAATCGCGAGGTTGACGCAATGACTGTTCTTGTTGATGTGAATTGTCGCCTGCGCAAAAAAGCAGATATAGATTACATAGTCACTCGCGGCAAAAAAATTTTACAAATATAAAACTCTCGGGTGGATGATGGGAAATGAAATGCGGAACGAAGTTGCAAACAAATAAGTGTATGTTGTTGATTGCGATTTTGACATAGGTGTGCCAATGAAAACAGGCTTACAATGTGCTTGTCATTTCTTACCAAATGAAGTTAAATGTATTTAGCATTATGTATGAGATAGGAGATTAAATGATGAGCAATAATTGCGATAACACAATCAACAGCCAAAACAAGAAACGTAAAGCGTGGTATTATAATTATCCCATTGGAGCAATTATTCTGGGGACAATTGTAGTGTGGGGCATTCCCCTTTCACTATTTTTAATAGATGGAGTATTACCAACCGGTAGCGGTTTAGATAGAAGTGATTGGTTATCCTTTGTGTCTAATTACGGAGCCGGATATGTTACCGCTCTTGTAGCCATACTTGCAATTAGATTTGGTGTTAATAGCTTGAAGCAAGATTTAAAGCACCGTGAAAACCTGCTTAATGCTGATTTTGCACAACGCAAACAACAGTTTGAAAATGACTTAACTCAACGTAAAAAGCAATTTGAGGAAGATTTGGCTTTTCGTAGAGAGCAATTTCAAGAGGACTTGGTTCAGCGAAAGCAAATATTAGAGGCAGATTTGCAACAACGCAACCAACAATTTCAAATAAACTTGAATGAACGTAAAAGGATGCACGATGAAGATTTAGCATTACGTCGAAAGATATTCGAAGATGAAAAACACGAACGCTTTGTCAACAGTTTTACAAAAAACCGTTTATAAAAAAACAGTTATGTAATTACCGTTTTTTAATGGGAGGTACACAATCATGCCAATAATATCATCGTATTATGGGATTGTAATTCGTATGTATTTTAAAGACATCGAGCAACATCACAAACCTCACTTTCATGCAAAATATGGTGATTCAAAAGCAGTGTTTGACTTGGATGGCAATATACTCGCAGGAAAATTTCCGCCGAAGCAGACAAAGTATGTTGTAGCTTGGGCAGACATCCACCACGATGAATTGTCAGCTCTGTGGGATATTATGCAAACAGACGAAGACTATTTCAAGATAAAGGGGTTGGAATAAATGAATTCATATCCGGAACTAAAATCTGTAACCCCACTGGATAATCACTGTTTAGTGCTTGTTTTCGGTGGGCATGAAAAGCGATTGTATGACTTCAAGCCAAATTTAAGCCACAAGTTTTACCGCCAACTATCCGAAATAAATTTATTCAAAAAAGTGGTGGTTAATAACGGCGAAATTGAGTGGACAACAGGACAAGACTTCTGCCCCCATACATTGTACGAGGACAGCACGCCCATGGCATAAAATCCATATATAAAACATTGCTTTCTAAGTACTTGCCAAGGCGACGGTTTTTGCGGCAACAATGTAGTGTTTATGCGGGATGGTGAAGCTTCAACCAAATGGCCTAAACCGGAAAAGTAACACATCTCCCCGCCGAAAAACTCTCTGTATTACCGCCCTAGCCCACGGAATCTGTAGCGGTTTAGCCCTCCTCGGTGGTCGCCCTCTTCCTTATGTAGTCCATCACGGGGAAATCCCCCCACAGCGGTTGGCCGAAGGTTCTAGCAGTGGGGGGATTTCCCCGTGATGGACGCGCATGATATGTTTGGGGGCGCACGAAGCCTCGTTCCCGTTAAGGCTAAACCGCTACAGCGCGAGCGCAGAAAGCGAAGCGCACGTTCCATTTCCAGCGGGTGGCGTAATTACTACCGACCGTCGAGATTATTCCGCATAAGTATCATATCATGGAAGGCCTCCAGCCGTGTTTTTATCCCCGTTTCGCTGGTTTGCGTATCGAATGTTAGGTACAATATCGGGATTTTGCAGTCGTGGCTTATGTTTTGCAGGATTGTCATGGCGTCGATTTCCGGCATACAGCCGAAGGATTTTACGTGGATTAGGCCGTCGTAGTTTCGGCGGGCAAAGCTTAGGGCGGAGTTTATTGTGTCTACGCCTGTCGCGCCTATATCGTATTTTACGTAGTGCTGTACGCGCTTTAGAAGCTTTGGAATGTCGTGGTGGAATACCGTGGTAGAGGCGTTTAGGTTGCGGGTTACATATATTTGCATTTTGGCCAGCTCTTTTTCGAGGAAGTGGTTGGCGAAAGGCTCCATTACTGTGTAAAATTCGCCTATTATGCCCACTTTTAGTAGGTTTTTGGGGAGGGTTAGCTTTACGTTTTTTATTTCTTTGTGGTATTGATGGTATACGCGCTTTAGTTCTTTTTTGTTGTTTACGTTTTCGGCGGCGGATAGATAGGCTTTGTACAGGCGGTCGAATTCGCCGCGTTTTGTTTCGAAGCCTATGTTTTTGCGGATGTGTTTTTCCAACTCGTCCATTTGCTTTACCATGGCGTAGGTGGTGGGAAGGGCGTTTGCTAGGGTTTCCAAGGAGAGGTTTTCGTTGTAGGTTTTAAACTTGTCCCATACGGATTTGGGGTTGCGCATTCGCATTCCCGCTAGGTTTATGAAATCGAATTCGTAGCCCAGGTCGCGCAGGATTTGCTCGTGGAGTTCGCCGTAGTAGCCGAGGCGGCATAGTCCGCCAAATTGGATTAGCGTGTCCGCGCCTTGTTCCAGTGCCTCGAGGTAGTTGCCGAGGTTAAATTTGAACGGAGCGCATACGAAATCGGGGCTGTGCATTCCGCCGAGTTCCATGGTTTTTTTTGTGATGGTGGGCGGCGTGATTATCTCCGCGTCGAATACGCGGCTGAAAAAATATCGGAAGGGGACGTCGTAATTTCCCATTCGTGGGAAGCTAATTTTCATATGCTGCTCCCCCCTATCATGTCTATGAAGCTTTCCAGGCGGGTTTCCATGCCTGCGAGACCTTCTTGTTCGTCTACGAGTAGGCTTATTATGGGCTTGTCTTTTATTTTGCGGATTATTACTTCGTTTACAAGGGAGTCAGGGCCGCAGGGGAAGGCCGTTAGCAGGATTATGCCATCTACCTGCTCTTTGTATAGGGAAATTGCGCCGAGTAGCTCTTGATTGTAGTTCCATTGCAGGGTCGGGCTGATTTCCCGGGCGCGTTGGACGGCGGTGTTGCGCTCTACGATTTCTGCGATGATGGGCGTCGCGCCAAGCAAAGATAACCGCTCCACTATTGGGCGGCCGATGTATGGGTCGTTTATGTTATATGAATGCGATACGATTAGGATTTTTGGGGCTTTGCCCAAAGTTAGGAGCTTGTTTTGCTCTTCCAGGCGGCGTTCGTTCATCATTTTTTCGGCCTGCTTCGCCATGAAGTAGGCTCGCAAAATGCTGAAACGACGTTTTTTCAGCCGACGCCCCATTCTCAGAAAGGCGAGGAATTCATTTTTGTTTTGCTTGTAGTCTATGTTGTAGTCCAAAATGCTGATGTCGCGTGAGCGGAAGGTGTTTTGCACCACGTCGTAAGCCGACCACAGCTTGCTGCACACAATCTGCTCGCGAGAATATGTCGCCACTCGCGGTACAAGGATATAGTCGCATTTGTCAATCAGCCACTCCACGTGGCCGAGGTAGATTTTCGACGAAAGGCAGCTTTCGTCTATCGAATGCGTCGCGCCCGTTTTTATGATTTGTCGGTTTGTGTCCGGGCTTAACAGCACCGTACAGCCCAGCTCCTCGAAAAACGTCTCCCAGAGCCAGCGATAGCGGTAGTATAGGAATGCTTTTGGTATGCCGATTGTCATGTTACACCTTTTTTATTTTTATTGTAGCATATTATATCCTCGGTTGTCCCTGTTATCCCGTGCTTAAAAACATGGTTAATTAAGGTTTGCTCGCGTAGCAAATCTTTTTTTTCGCCTATGTAAAAGTTGATGAAATAGTCGATTGACAGCCGTTCCAGTGCTTTTTTTATTTCTGTGTCGGGGGGGATTTTTATTTCTTTTACGGGGAGGGTGCGGGCGCGATTTATGTGGTTTTTTCCTTCTATGGCCAGGTGGAAGGCGACTTCCAGTTCGGGGGGGAGGGTTTTGTTCTTTTTGCGGATGAAGATTCCTGCGAGCAGTAGCGAAATGTTAAACGGGAAAAGCACGGCCTGTACAATGCCGAGCAAAATAAAAATCCGGCTTACTGCCACGCCGAGGCGTAGCATAAAGCGGTTTGCGCGTAAAATGCCTATGCGGTTGCCCAAGAATTGGTGCAAAAGCCGCCCGCCATCCAGCGGAAGCGCGGGCAAAAGATTAAAAACTCCAAGCACCGCGTTGTAAAAAGCCAAATCATCCAACCATCTAACGCCTACATATGAAATATGAGATACCGCAAACGCCCATAATGCGATGGCGATATTTGCGGCAGGCCCTGCGGCAAATATTACATATCTCTCCCATGAATGCAGGGTTTCCAGCCGACGGGCTTTTGCCATCATTCCCAGTGGAAAAAAGCCGACCTTTTCTACTTTCGCGCCCATAAATTTTATTGCAAAGACATGCGCCCATTCGTGGATAAACAGCGACGCCGCTACCATCACAAACGTAACAATCAGCGTCATGGGTTTACCCTTGTGAGTGGGTCGATAAATTGCCCGTTTCTAAAAATACCAAAATGAAGGTGCGGGCCGGTGGATTGGCCTGTGTTGCCGGAATAGGCGACATGCTCTCCCTGCGAAACAAAATCACCGAGCGCGGCCACGCGGCGGCTTAGGTGGCCATAAAATGAAATGTAGTTATTTTCGTGAGAAAGGCGCATAAAATAACCGAAGCCGGGACAGAAGCCCGAGGCGATTACTTCTCCCGCCTTAGGCGCGACAATCTGCGTACCCGTAGGCACAGCAATGTCTATCCCGTCATGGAACTCACGGCGACCCGTCACAGGATTGTAGCGATTGCCCGACGGCGACGAGATACGGCCGCTTACGGGGGTTATCCATGTTTGCGCGGGTGGGGAAGGGGTTGCGGTCGGGCTTGGGATGTATGCCAGAGGCTCAATTATTTCGGTGAGAGGTGAAGGGGGCGGCAACGGCAAAATCGGAGACTCTTGCCCTGCTTGTTCCGGCGGCGGGAGAGTGTTTTCTTGCTCGTCTTCCGGCTCGGCTCCCCAGCCAAAGAATTCTTCGCCAAAATATCGGGCGTCGTTTAGTAGTTGCTGTGGGGTTTCCGCGCCGGTTAGCAATTGTTGCAGGTTTTCGCGTATCGCCGCAGCAGGCGCGAGATTTGTTAAGCTTATTAACAACACGCACACGATTAACACACCGCATACTATGCTTTGCAGGATTAATGTTTCTGCGGCGGTTGGCTCTTCGTTTGCTTGGTGGTCGTAGCGGGTGCGTTCCGCTCCTTTATTTAAACGTGAAGGCTTCACCCGCCTGTAATGTACCCTGTCCACTTTTTACCTCCTTTAAAGTAGGGACTCCGCCCCTACAACCCCACCACTCCGGTGGGAATGAATCCCACCTGCGCTTCCTCACTACGTTGCGGGGCGCGCTTTGCGCGGCGTGTTGATAAATTCTATTAATCGGCTGTAAAAAATATGCATATTTTTACAGACATGCAGGGTATACTATAGCGAATTAATTCGAAATTCGTCCCGCCTGTCGCGGCAAAACCGCGAAAAATACGGTTTTTCGCCGCCGCTCCGTCGGGACGGTTTCTCATTGAACTCGCTCTAATTGCGATAGGGCGCAACAAGCGTAACGCGTGCGCCATAGGAGGCTTTGACATGAAAAAATTTATTATGGCAGCGTTGGTTTTTATTTTTTTCTTAAATTTGACAGCCTACGCCTACGGTGATAATGTTGGCGAAACAATCGGCTATGTAATTGACATTGAGGACGACGTCGTGCATTTTATGGGCGAGCCGCTTACGCCGCGTGGGTTTTCCAATGCGCGGGTTAGTATCGGCGGAGCCCCTGTTTATGATTTGCGCACAGGGTTTAGAGTGTCGGCGGAAGAAATTATGGTGGACGACGATATTCGCATTGCGTACTATGTACCGCTAAGCCAAAGCGGAAAGCTGGAGCCTTTCCCCGCAGTGGTGGCGTGGCTAAACTGGGATTGCGATTCTGCCGCCGTTTTTACCGTGACGGTGAGCGACAACATCAGTAGCAGCGAAGAATCCACGGTTTTCCTGTGCAGTAACGGAAAATACCGCGTGGCAATCACCCCCGACACAGTAATTCTAGACCCCTACAGCGGGCAGCTAACCCCCGCAGACATCCACCCCGGCATGGAATTTTTCGTATGGGTGGACATACTAACAGCAAGCACCCCCGCCTTGATATACCCGGAAAAGGTGGTGTTGGTGTACTAGAAAGAAGCAGCACGCATGAAAATAAGCATAGTAATCCCCGCCTCGGGTGCAGGAAAACGCCTTGGCGGCGACATCCCCAAGCAATTTTTAACACTGGGCGGCGAGCCGATTCTACGCCGCACGCTTTCCATTTTTAACGCAATGGAAATAGTAACAGAAATAGCAGTAGCCATCCCGGAAGGATATTTAAAAGAAGTAAGCGACTATAAAATAGAAAAACTACACCATATAGTAGAAGGAAAACCAACCCGCGCAGAAAGCGTATACGCGGCATTAAAAACCTTGGATAAAAACACCGACGCAGTGTTAGTACACGACGGCGTACGTCCCTTTGTGACCCCCGAAATAATAGCCTCCGTAGCCCAAGCCGCAAAAAAACACGGAGCGTCGGTAGCCTGCGCACCCGTAACCGACACGATAAAAGTAGCCGACAAGGATGGCAACGTAATAACCACTCCCGACCGCAGTACTTTATGGCAAGCCCAAACCCCCCAAGGCTTTACATACGAAATAATAACCCGCGCCTATGCCACCGCAGAAAAAGACGGCATATTATCAGAAGCCACAGACGACAGCGCGTTAGCCGAGCGAATAGGCCTGTCGGTAAAAATAGTGCCGTCACCCCCAAATAACATAAAAATAACAACAACAACAGACTTGTACCTTGCAAAAGTCCTAAACGAAACGTCAAAGTTTGGGTAAAGCCTTTTTAAAGGCTTTCGGGGTTTGGGGCGGAGACCCAAGGTTTTCAAAAGGTTTTGGAGGTTGAAAATGAAGAAAGTAACAATATACACCGACGGTGCGTGTAGCGGAAATCCCGGCCCGGGGGGCTACGGAGTGGTACTGATATACGGAAGCCACCGCAAAGAAATCAGTGACGGTGAGGCGTTAACCACAAACAACCGCATGGAGATGATGGGCGTAATAAAAGGTCTGCAAATGCTAAAACAGCCCTGCGAAGTAGAAATCTACTCCGATTCAAAATATGTAGTAGACGCGATAGAAAAAGGCTGGGCGATACGTTGGAAGCAAAACGGCTGGAAGCGCAATAAAAAAGAGGAAGCACTAAACCCCGATTTATGGGAAGAAATGCTGGCACTGCTGGAGAAGCATAAAGTGAAGTTTAATTGGATAAAAGGTCATGCCGGCCACCCGGAAAATGAGCGGTGTGATGAACTGGCACGGGCGGCTATATATATGGCTCGGTAAGCTTTTAACCAAAAAAACAATAAAAAACTTTTCAAAAAAGCTTGACTAAATAAAAAAACGGCGTATAATCATTTCTTGTCTGCAAGTCTTATGTGACACGCCCGGACGCGTGTAAGTAAAAGCCGCGTGATTGCAACTCACGCGCAAGCAAAAATGGAGGGTTCCCATGCAAAACCAAAAAATACGGATTAATTTGAAGGCATACGACCACAAGTTGATAGACCAGTCTGTGGTACAAATCATAGAAACGGCGAAGCGCACGGGTGCTGAAATCTGCGGGCCGATACCGCTTCCTACTAAAAAGGAAATAGTGACGATTCTGCGTGCGGTGCATAAGTATAAGGACAGCCGCGAGCAGTTCGAAATGCGTACACATAAGCGTCTTATAGATGTTCTTATGCCAACTCCAAAAACTGTGGACGCCCTTACCCGTCTGGATTTGCCCGACGGCGTGGATATCACAGTTAAAGTAATGTAAGGAGCATTGACATGAAAAAAGCAATTATCGCCAAAAAACTTGGCATGACACAAATATTCGAAGAAAACGGGACAGTAGTCCCCGTTACGGTATTAGAAGCAGGCCCATGCGTGGTAGTGCAAAAGAAAACCGTAGAAAAAGACGGCTACTCAGCACTCCAGGTAGGCTTCGGTGAAATCCGCGAAAAGCTCGTGAATAAACCCGAAAAAGGCCACTTCATCGCGCACCTCGGCACAGGCACAGCACCAAAGCGCGTGCTTAAAGAGCTGAAGCT
Organism: Defluviitaleaceae bacterium; assembly: GCA_009786685.1. GTDB lineage: Bacteria > Bacillota > Clostridia > Lachnospirales > WQUN01 > WQVC01. Next base: position 18,162 of record WQRQ01000012.1, on the reverse strand, counting down.
CGACGACTGCGACCAATTCGAAGTAGGCGCGGAAATCAAAGCCGACATGTTCGAAAAAGGCGACCTTGTGGATGTTACGGGCACTTCAAAGGGTAAAGGCTTCCAAGGCGCAATCAAACGTCATAACATGCACCGCGGGCCAATGACCCACGGTAGTAAATATCACCGCGGCCACGGCTCCATGGGTCCCGGTACAACACCCGGTAAAGTTCGTAAAGGTAAAAAATTACCCGGACACATGGGCGCAAGAAAAACAACGATTCAAAATATCGAAGTAGTGCGCACAGACGCAGAAAAAAATCTGATTTTAGTGCGCGGAGCAGTTCCGGGAATCAAGGGTGCGTTGGTAACTATCAAAAGCACGGTTAAAGTATAAGGGAGTTGTGAGTTATGGCTTCAGTAACAATGAAAAATATCAAAGGCGACAATGTCGGCAATATCGAACTCAATGACGAAATTTTTGGCATAAAGGTAAATAAGCACGCCGTTCACATGGCAGTTGTGCAGTACCTCGCAAACCAACGCCAAGGCAACAAAAGCACAAAAACCCGTTCGGAAGTACGCGGCGGCGGTGCAAAACCATGGCGTCAAAAAGGCACAGGCCGCGCTCGCCAAGGCTCCACGCGTTCTCCGCAGTGGACAGGCGGTGGCGTAGTATTCGCGCCTAAACCACGCGATTTCTCATTCAAGCTTAACAAAAAGCTAAAAAGGCTCGCGTTAAAATCCGCTCTTTCGGATAAAGTTAAAAACGAGCAGTTAATCGTTTTGGACAGCCTCAGCTTGCCGGAAATTAAAACAAAAGAAATGCAAGGCGTATGCAAAAACCTCGCCCTCGGCAAAGCCCTTTTCGTAATGGACGGCGCAAACGAAAACGTAGTTCTCTCCGCCCGCAACATCCCCGACATCAAAACCGCAGGAGTTAACACAATCAACGTATACGACATACTAAAATACGACAGCCTTGTAATCACAAAAGACGCAATCGAAAAAATACAGGAGGTGTACGCATAATGGCAGATTTAAAATATTATGACGTCATCTTCAAGCCGCTGATGACAGAAAAAAGCATGAGCCTGCTCGAAGAGCAAACATACTCATTCTACGTTCATCCGCAAGCTACAAAAACACAAATTAAAGAAGCAGTAGAGCGTTGCTTCAATAACGTAACAGTAGCTTCCGTAAACACAATGAACACACACCCAAAAAAGCGTCAACGCAGAGGTTCAAAACCGGGTGAAACAGTAAAACGCAAAAAAGCAATCGTAAAGCTAACACCGGGTAGCAGCCCGATAGAATATTTCGAAGGAATATAAGGAGTTGTAGACCATGGGTGTAAAACGTTATCGTCCCATAACCCCTTCACAAAGGCAGATGACAGTTTCCGATTTCGCAGAAATCACAAAATCATCTCCCGAGAAAAGCCTGACCGTTCACCTAAAGAAGCATTCCGGGCGCAACGGCCAAGGTAAAATCACAGTACGTCACAGGGGTGGCGGGGCAAAAATAAAGTACCGTATAATCGACTTCAAGCGTGACAAAGACGGTGTACCCGCAAAAGTTAACGCGATTGAATATGACCCAAATCGTACAGCAAACATCGCACTTCTTTTTTACGCAGACGGCGAAAAACGCTACATCTTAGCCCCCATCGGCGTAAAAGTAGGCGACAGCCTAATGAGCGGTGTAGAAGCGGAAATCCGCCCGGGCAATGCTCTCCCGATGAAAGCAATCCCCGTAGGCACAGAAATCCACAACATCGAAATGAAGCTCGGCAAAGGGGCGCAAATGGTGCGCTCGGCAGGTAACGTAGCACAGCTAATGGCGAAGGACGAAAAATACGCCACAGTACGCCTTCCATCAGGCGAAATGCGTCTCGTTCCCGTAAACTGCCGCGCAACCATCGGCCAAGTAGGTAATCCCGATAACGAGCTTATCAATATCGGTAAAGCAGGTAAAAAGCGTCACATGGGTATCCGCCCAACAGTTCGCGGCTCCGTAATGAACCCGAACGACCACCCCCACGGCGGCGGTGAAGGACGCGCACCGATAGGACGTTCTGCACCAAGCACACCTTGGGGCAAGCCCGCACTCGGCTACAAAACACGTAAGAAAAACAAGCAAAGCAACAAATATATTGTACGCAAACGCGGTAGTAAATAGAGGAGGCTCTTATATATGGGTAGGTCACTAAAAAAAGGGCCGTTCTGCGACGCGCACTTGATGAAAAAAATTGATGCACAGGCCGACAGCAACAACAAAACAGTTATTAAAACATGGTCGCGCCGTTCCACGATATTCCCGGAAATGATTGGCTTTACCATAGCTGTACACGACGGACGCAAGCATGTTCCCGTATATGTAACAGAAGACATGGTAGGGCATAAGCTGGGCGAATTCGCCACCACCCGCACATATCGCGGCCACGGCAAAGACGCCGAAAAACGAAGCAAAGTGAAATAAGGAGGTCGTAAACCATGGCAGGAAGCAGAAGCCAGTATAAGCAACAACGTAACGCAGAAAACAAAGAAACGCGGCCTCATGCGATTCACAGATATGCTCGTATATCCGACCGCAAAGCCAGAATCGTTTTGGAGCAAATAAAAGGCAAGGGTGTAATACAAGCCGCCGCTATTCTTCAATACAACCCACGCTACGGCGCGTACCTAGCCGGAAAAGTGCTTAAATCCGCAGTAGCAAACGCAGAAGAAAACCATCAAATGGACGTTGCAGATTTATATGTAGAAGAAGTATTTGCAGACCAAGGCTCCACAATGAAGCGCATACAACCACGCGGAAAAGGTCGCGCATACAGAATATTAAAGCGCAGTTGTCACATCAAGATTGTGTTAAACGAAAGGTGAGCTTATGGGACAAAAAGTTAACCCCCACGGTCTAAGGCTAGGCATTAACAAGGAATGGGATTCTGTATGGTATGCGGAAAAAGATTTTGCAAAATATCTCTTAGAAGACCATAGCCTTCGCCAGTTTATAAAAAAATATTTTAAAGACAGAAAACCGGTTCCCGTTGACCCTAAGATTGCGCGTATTACAATCAAGCGGACAACAAACCGTGTAAAAGTAACACTGCACACCGCCAGCCCCGGTATCATAATCGGACGCAACGGCGAAGCAATCAAACAACTGACGGACGCGGTGCAAAAGCTAATTGACCGCAACCCCGACGAATACAAAGCCGACGTAGAAATCCAAGAAATCAAAAGGCCGGAGCTTAACGCACAGCTTGTGTCGGAAGTAATAGCCAAGGACTTGGAAAACCGCGTAACATTCCGTCGCGCAATGAAACAAGCCATGACACGCGCAATGAAAAATGGCGCACGCGGTATCAAAACAGCAGTATCGGGTCGCCTCGGCGGCGCAGATATCGCCCGCACAGAGCATTACCACGAAGGAACAATTCCCCTGCAAACATTGCGTGCGGATATAGACTACGGCTTTGCCGAAGCAGACACAACCTACGGTAAATTAGGCGTAAAAGTGTGGCTGTACAAAGGCGAAGTTCTTCCCGGGCAAGCCCGCCAAGAGCGCGGCGACCGCCCGCCAAGGGGAGAAAGACGGGAAGGAGCAGGCGAATATGCTAATGCCAAAAAGGGTAAAAAGACGCAAGCAGTTCCGCGGTCGAATGACCGGAAAGGCACTGCGCGGTAATAAAATCACTTACGGGGCATACGGGCTTGTAGCAATGGAGCCTACATGGATAACCGCCAACCAAATAGAAGCCGCACGTATCGTTCTTAACAGAACAATGAAACGCGGCGGTAAAGTTTGGATAAAAATATTCCCCGACAAGCCCGTAACGGAAAAACCTGCCGAAACCCGTATGGGTAGCGGTAAAGGTTCGCCCGAGTATTGGGTGGCCGTGGTAAAACCCGGACGCGTAATGTTCGAAATCGCAGGCGCAGACGAAGAAGTTTCTCGCCGCGCACTAAAACTGGCAAGCTACAAGCTGCCCATTCGTTGCAAAATTGTTTCCAAGGAAGAACTCGAAGCGATTTTAGCAGAAGCACAATAAAGGAGGCCGAGGTAACATGAAATCAAAAAAATACCTGGAGTCCCTTGCAGATAAATCTGTGGAAGAATTAAAAGTTGAACTGGTGACAACAAAAAAAGAACTGTTCAACCTGCGCTTCCAAAACGCCACCAACCAACTGGACAACACGGCGCGAATAGGCGAAGTTCGCAAGAACATCGCAAGAATCCAAACAGTAATGACCCGGCGCGCCAAAGGCTTGGCCTAGAAGGAATCGGAGGTAAACGATAAATGGAGACTCAACAACGCAATCTGCGCAAAACCCGCGTAGGAAAAGTAATAAGCGATAAAATGGATAAAACGATTGTGGTAGCGGTAGAAAACCGCGTACGCCACCCCGTAATCGGTAAAATCGTAAAACGCACGTATAAATTAAAAGCCCACGACGAGGCAAACACATGCGGAATCGGTGACAGAGTGCGCGTAATGGAAACGCGCCCCCTCTCAAAAGAAAAACGCTGGCGTTTGGTATCAATCCTCGAAAAAGCGAAATAGGAGGCGTATGACAAATGATTCAACAAGAAACAAGACTTGCCTCTGCGGATAATTCCGGCGCGAAAGAATTGTTATGCATACGTGTACTCGGCGGTACAAAACGCCGTTACGCAAATGTAGGTGACATAATCGTAGCTTCGGTAAAAGACGCTACGCCGGGCGGCGTGGTGAAAAAGGGTGAAGTTGTAAAAGCCGTGGTAGTACGCACGGTAAAAGGGCTTTCTCGCCCCGACGGCTCATCCATAAGGTTTGACCAAAACGCTGCGGTTATTATCCGTGACGACAAGACCCCAAGAGGCACTCGTATTTTTGGCCCGGTTGCAAGGGAATTACGCGAAAAGCAGTTTACCCGCATAGTATCCCTAGCCCCCGAAGTATTATAGAAACCGGTGATATACCGTGCAAAATTCGCAAAGCGAATTTTCACGTTCCTATATGCCGACGAAGGAGGCATGAATTCGATGAATAAAGTAAAATTAAAGCGCGGTGACATGATACAAGTAATAGCCGGCAAAGAAGTAGGACGTACAGGCCGTATCTTGCTCATCGACCGCGAAAAAGGCAGAGTGTTGGTCGAAGGGCTAAACATGCAGACAAAGCACCAAAAGCCCAACCGCGCCAACCAAACAGGCGGCATAACCCGCCGAGAAGCCCCGTTGCATATTTCAAACGTAATGTATCTTCACAAAGATAAACCAACTCGCTTGGGCTACAAGTTAGAAGAATCAGGCGGAAAAGTGGTTAAAAAACGTATTGCAAAGTCCACGGGCGAAGTAATAGATTAATGGAGGCTTGCAATGAGCAGACTCAATGAAATTTACAAAAAAGATGTAATACCGGGTATGATGAAAAAATTCGGTTACAAAAATACAATGGCAGTACCCAAAATCGAAAAGGTAGTAGTTAACATCGGTTTGGGCGAAGCCAAAGAGAACGCAAAAGTAATCGAACATGCGACAGGCGACCTTGCGGTAATCACAGGTCAAAAAGCGGTGGTTACAAAAGCGAAAAAGTCGATTTCTGCGTTTAAGCTGCGTGCAGGAATGCCCGTAGGTTGCAAAGTAACCCTTCGCGGTGCAAAAATGTACAGCTTTGTAGATAGGCTTATAAATGTAGCGATTCCGCGTGTGCGTGACTTCCGCGGTGTAAGTGCGGATGCCTTCGACGGCAGAGGCAACTATACCTTGGGCATAAAAGAGCAACTAATCTTCCCCGAGATATCCTTCGACAAAATCGATAAACTTCGTGGGATGGAAGTTGTATTCGTAACCACAGCACAAACAGACGAGGAAGCCCGCGAGCTTCTGTCCCTGTTCGGAATGCCCTTTATCAGACCTAATTAATTGGAGGAAAACCTAAATGGCGAGAAAAGCTCTGGTTTTAAAAGCTGCAAAAAAACCCAAATTTGCCGTAAGGGCATATAGCCGTTGTAATATTTGCGGAAGACCCCACGCAACACTACGCAAATACGGTATCTGCCGTATCTGTTTCCGCGAATTGGCATACCGTGGCCAAATCCCCGGTGTGCGCAAAGCAAGTTGGTGACGCGAATATAATTCGCGGTATTTAATTAAGGAAAGCAAGGAGGATTGCCAATGTTATCCGACCCAATCGGTGATATGCTTACAAGAATCCGTAACGCAAACATGGCAAGGCACACAACCGTAGACATGCCTTCATCAAAAATGAAAGAAGCAATCGCTAACATTTTGGTTAAAGAAGGCTTTGTTAAAGGTTATGAAATAGTACCTACAGGTGTAAAAAAAACCATGCGTATTACGCTTAAATATGGCAGAAACAAAAGCGAAAAAGTTATTGCCGGACTAAAGCGTATTTCAAAACCCGGCCTAAGGGTATACGCAGGCTGCGAAGAGCTTCCGAAAGTGCTTAACGGCCTTGGGCTTGCTATCGTTTCCACAAACAAAGGCGTAATGACAGACAAAGAAGCCCGCGCACAAGGCGTAGGCGGTGAGGTTTTAGCATTCGTTTGGTAGTATGAATAAGGTAATCTTTTTTCTGCTTTGCAGAAAAAACCGTTTCGGAAAAAAACGCGGTGAAGCGTTCGCGATTTTTTTCCTACACTGATAAAGGAGGTGCAGAATTATGTCGAGAATAGGTAAATTGCCTATAGCAATTCCCGCAGGCGTGGAAGTAAAAATCGCCGCAGGAAACGAGCTTACGGTAAAAGGGCCAAAGGGCACACTAAGCCGCAAGCTTTCTTCTGACATGACCATCGCACAGGAAAACGGGCAGATAACAGTGGTCCGACCAAATGACCTAAAAAGATTTAAGGCTCTCCACGGCCTTACACGCACGCTTATCAACAATATGGTAGTGGGCGTAACAGAGGGCTATGTAAAACGCTTGGAAATCAACGGTACGGGTTATCGTGCCGCAAAAGCAGGCAAAAAGCTGACACTTAACCTCGGATATTCTCATCCCGTAGAGATGGAAGACCCCGAAGGTATCACAAGTGAAGTAGACGGCAACACAAAAATAATAATTTCCGGCATAGACAAAGAAAAAGTAGGACAATATGCCGCAAATATACGCGAAAAACGTCCGCCCGAGCCATACAAAGGCAAGGGTATTAAATATGAAAACGAATATATCAGACGCAAAGCCGGCAAAGCCGGTAAGAAATAGGCAGGTGACAAGATGATAAACAAACCATGTCGCGCAGCTGCGCGTAAGAAACGGCACTACAGGCTTCGCCGTAACTTATCGGGTACAGGTTCGCGCCCGCGCCTGACGGTTTTCAAGTCTAACAAATATATATATGCACAGCTTATAGACGATATTAAGGGGCATACCATAGCAAGCGCGTCCACAATGGACGCCGCCTTGGTAAAAGCCGATAAGCTGAAATCTACGTCTAACTTGGATGCTGCAAAAGCCGTAGGTACAAGCGTAGCGAAAAAAGCAAAAGAGCTTGGCATAGAAGAAGTAGTTTTCGACAGAAGCGGCTATATCTATCATGGTAAAATTGCAGCCTTGGCAGACGCCGCAAGAGAAGCAGGTTTGAAATTTTAAGTTGAAGGAGATTTATAAAAATGGCTATGAAAAAAATAGACGCAAATTCCCTTGACTTAAAAGACAAGGTAGTTTCAATCAATCGTGTAACAAAGGTAGTAAAAGGCGGACGTACATTCCGTTTTGCCGCCCTTGTGGTAGTCGGTGACGAAGCCGGTCACGTAGGTGTAGGCCTGGGTAAAGCCAACGAAATCCCCGAGGCCATTCGCAAAGGCAAAGAAGACGCGAAGAAAAATATGTTCTTCCTTGAGAAAAACGAAAATGACTCGCTCTTCCATGAGATTATCGGTAACTTTGGTGCGGCAAAAGTGCTTATGCGCCCTGCGCCCGAAGGTACAGGCGTAATTGCGGGCGGTGCAGTACGTGCGGTATTGGAACTCGCGGGCGTGCGTAACGTTGTTACAAAGTCAATCGGCTCAAACAACAAACACAATGTAGTAAAAGCCACATTAACAGGGCTAAAAAGTATAAAAACTCCTTCTGTAGTGGCTCGCCTTCGTGGTAAGCCCATTGAAGAAATTTACGAAGCGAGGAATTCCTAATGTTGAAAATCACCTTAGTGCGTTCGCCCATCGGCGCGAAACCTAAGCATAGAGCCACAATACAGGCTCTTGGGCTAAGGAAGATTCACGCCACGGTTGAGCAAAAAGATAATCCCGCAATCAGGGGTATGATTCATCACGTAAAACACTTGATAAAAGTTGAAGAAGCATAAAGGAGGGTTTGCCATGAAATTGGGTGAACTTAAACCCGCCAAAGGCTCTACACAAAAAGCTTGGCGGCGTGGACGCGGTCATGGTTCGGGCAATGGTAAAACTTCCGGCCGTGGTCATAAAGGTCAAAAATCCCGTTCGGGTAGTGGCGGAAAAGTAGGCTTTGAGGGCGGACAAATGCCTTTGTATCGTCGTCTTCCGAAAAGAGGCCACACTTGCAGAAACACTAAAGAAATTGTTGCAATAAATGTACAGCTTCTTAATGTATTTGACGACGGTGCAGTGGTAGATGTCTCGGCTTTGAAACAAAAAGGCCTTGTTTCTAACCCACGCGACGGCGTAAAAATCCTCGGTAACGGGGAAATCAAAAAGAAGCTTACCGTAAAAGTAAATTATTTTAGCCAATCCGCTATTGAAAAAATCAAAGGCGCGGGCGGCAAAACAGAAGTGATTGCAAAGGCAAAAGCAGGGGTGAAATAATGTTTAAAATATTCGCCAATGCTTGGCGTGTAGAAGATATTCGCAAAAAGATGCTATTCATATTTTTGCTACTGTTAATTTATCGTGTAGGTGCGATTCTTGTGCCGTTGCCCGGTCTTGATTTGCAGTTGCTTGAGTTTGAGCGATATACGAGGATGGCAGGCGGCGACGCTGCAATGACTTTCTTCTCCCTGCTTATGGGCGGTGAGCTTGGTACGGTTTTTGCTATGGGTATCGCGCCTTACATTACAGCTTCGATTATCATGCAGCTTCTAACATATGCTATCCCTGCACTTAGCCAAATGCAGAAAGAGGACGAGGACGGTCGTAAAAAGATACAACAGATTACTCGTTACTTGGCTGTTGGGCTTGCCGCAATACAGGCTGCGGGTATGGTGTTTTCGTATACAAGGCATGGGATTATGTGGGATGGCGTGGGTGTAAACCTGTTTGCTCCGCAAAATCAAAATATGTTTGTATACATCGTAGCCACGGTTGCAATGATAACAGGTACAATTTTTATCATGTGGCTGGCAGAGCTTTTGACGGAAAAAGGCATAGGAAACGGCGCGTCATTCCTCATTTTTGCTAACATCTTGGCTGGCTTGCCTGCCGGAGCAATGACATTCTGGAATATGCTGACTTCCAGCCCTGATATTTTAACGATTATTACAGTTGTAGTATTGCTGGTTACATTCGCGCTTATTATCGCGTTTGTTGTACTTGTACACGAAGGCGAGCGCAGGATTCCCGTGCAGTATTCGCGTAAGGCGGCTGCCGGTGGACGCGGGATGTTCGGTGGTAATCACAACTCGTATATTCCGCTGAAGGTTAATATCGCCGGCGTGCTTTCTATCATCTTTGCGATGTCGTTGATTGGATTCCCCGTGCAGATTGCGCAGTTCTTCCCTAATGCGACATTTATCAATAACATTGCTTCGTTTGTGGATTTCCGTGACTTGCACTGGATTGGCGCAATCATTTATGTAATTCTTATCTTCGCATTTACTCATTTCTATACATCCTTCGCTGTTAACCCCATTGAAATGGCAGAGAATATGAAGAAAAACGGCGGCTTTATCCCGGGTATTCGTCCGGGGCGGCCTACGAGCGAGTTTATACAAACTACCGTTAACCGTTTGTCTTGGATAGGCGCGTGTTTCTACAGCTTGATTGCACTTACGCCGATTATTATGGGGCAGCTCGTGCCGGAGATGGCGATGATTGCCTTCGGTGGTACGTCGTTGCTAATCGTAACGGGTGTTGCGCTGGAGTTTGTAAAGCAGCTGGAATCACAGCTTCTTATGCGCCATTACAAAGGATTCTTAGAGTAAATGGGAATTTTTATCAAAAACGACGAACAAATTTCGTATATGCGTGCCGCAAGTAAGGTATGCGCCAGAACTCACGAGTTGCTTCAAAGACACATTAAGCCGGGCGTTACTACAGGTGAGCTTAACGCCATAGCCGAGGATTTTATCCGAAGCAATGATTGTAAGCCTTCGTTTTTGGGCTACAGGGGTTTTCCCGCGGCGGTGTGTACCAGCGTTAACAATGAGGTGATTCACGGTGTACCCGGTTTAAGGAAGCTTTTAAGCGGCGATATTATTAGTATTGATATTGGCGTATGCTACAAACGCTTCCATGGTGACGCGGCGCGGACATTTGCCGTAGGCCAAATTGATGAAGGTTATCAAAAGCTTATTGAAGTAACCGAACGAGCCTTTTTTGAAGGCGCGAAGCACTGCACGGAAGAAAACAGGCTACACGACATTTCTAATGCAATAGACGACTATGTAAAGCCCTTTGGGTTTGGAATAGTAAGTGAGTGGTGCGGACACGGGATAGGCAGGCAGGTACATGAAGACCCCCAAATCCCCCACACAAGGCAAGAAAAACGCGGCCCGCGTCTAAGACGCGGAATGACACTGGCAATAGAGCCTATGATTAACGCAGGCTCGGAAGAAATTCACATGCTGGATGATACTTGGACTGTAATCACCCGGGACGGAGAGTATTCTGCCCATTACGAAAATACAGTGCTAATCACAGACGGTGAGCCGGAGATACTAACCATATGAGCGTAGGTACGATTGTTTTTTCCAAAAAAGGACGAGATAAAGGCCGCGCAATGGTGGTATTAAAATGTGAAGGCGAGTATTTAACACTGGCAGACGGAAGACTGCGAACCCTTGAAAAACCAAAGAAAAAAAAGATTAAGCATGTACAAATCACAAACACTCAAGTGGAAATGCAACCCCCATGCGGGCGAGCATTGCAAGACGCAGATATTCGAAAACACTTAAAAAAATATAACGAGGTCCCGGAGGGAGGCAAAGAACATTGTCAAAAGACGATGTAATAGAAGTAGAAGGTAAAGTTTTAGAAAAACTGCCTAATGCTACTTTCCAGGTACAACTGGAGAACGGACATGTAATTCTTGCGCACATTTCCGGCAAGCTGCGGATGAATTTTATTCGCATAATCCCCGGGGACAAAGTGCTGATAGAAATGTCACCATACGATTTGACAAAAGGCCGAATCGTATGGAGAGATAAGTAGGAGGAAACGAGATGAAGGTAAGACCATCTGTTAAACCAATTTGTGAAAAATGCAAAATAATAAGACGTAAACGTGCGCTGAGGGTTATTTGCGAAAATCCCAAGCACAAACAAAGACAAGGGTAGGTGTAGAATATGGCACGTATTTCCGGCGTTGACTTGCCAAGGGAAAAAAGAGTGGAAATTGGGCTTACCTATATACATGGTATCGGTCGCCCAAGCTCTAAGCGCATTCTAAAAGAAGCGGGAATTAACCTTGACACACGCGTACGCGACCTCACAGACGACGAAGTAATAAAAATCCGTAACGTAATAGAGGCTTCTCAAATGGTGGAAGGTGACTTGCGCCGCGAGGTTGCTCTTAATATTAAACGGCTGGTAGAAATCGGCTGTTACCGCGGTATTCGTCACCGCAAAAGCTTGCCCGTGCGCGGCCAACGTACACGTACAAACGCACGCACACGCAAGGGTAAAGCGCGTACAGTTGCTAACAAGAAGAAATAATATCGGAGGGTTATAAATGCCTAAAAAAGCGGTAAAAAGAGCGGCAACGCGTCGCAGACGCGATAGAAAATTTGTTGACAGGGGACAGGTGCATATCCAGTCGTCTTTCAACAATACAATTGTAACGATTACGGACGCGTCGGGTAATGCCCTTAGCTGGGCGTCTGCCGGGCAGCTTGGTTTCCGCGGAAGCCGCAAGTCTACGCCGTATGCTGCACAAATGGCGGCAGATACAGCGGCAGGAGCGGCTAAGGAATACGGCCTTAAAATCGTAGAAGTTTTTGTAAACGGTCCCGGAAGCGGCCGCGAAGCTGCTATCCGTGCGCTGCAAGCCGCAGGCTTGGAAGTTACTATGATTAAGGACGTAACCCCCGTACCACATAACGGCTGCCGCCCACCAAAGCGCAGAAGAGTCTGATATAGGAGAGATTTATTATGGCTAGATATACAGGCCCTGTTTGCAGGCTTTGCCGCAGGGAAGGCGAAAAATTGTTTCTTAAAGGCGAAAAATGCTCTAAGCAAAATTGCGCTATAAACAAGCGTCCTACCGCTCCGGGACAACACGGCACAAGCCGTAAAAAGCTTTCGGAGTATGGACAGCAAACCAGAGAAAAGCAAAAAACTAAACGTATCTACGGCGTGTTGGAAAAACAATTCCGTAAATATTTCGAGATTGCGCGCCGTACACCGGGCGTAACGGGTGAAAATCTGCTCCGTTTGCTGGAACTTCGCTTGGATAACGCTGTTTACAGATTGGGCTACGGGCGTTCTCGTACAGAGGCTCGCCAAATTGTACGCCACAATTTGATTACCGTTAACGGCAAAAAAGTTAATATTCCTTCGTATCAAGTGAAGGTTGGCGACGTAATACAGGTTCGCGATAAATCTAAATCGTTGCAACGCTTTAAAGATGTTGCAGAGGTAACAGGTACACGTTCTGTTCCCGAGTGGCTCACTTCCGACCCCGAGAACTTCCGCGGTACTGTCGCTTCTAAGCCGCTTCGTGAGCATATCACCTACGACTTGCGTGAAACGCTCATTGTAGAGCTGTATTCTAAGTAGTAAGAGACCGCGCAAAGGGCGCGCGGTTGTTCAGGGAGGCCAGTATGCTGGAAATCGAAAAACCTCGTATAGAAATAGTAGAAACAAAAGGTAGTGACTACGGTAAATTTATTGTAGACCAGCTTGAACGCGGTTTTGGTACGACGATAGGTAATGCCCTGCGAAGGGTGTTGCTTTCGAGCCTGCCCGGTGCGGCGGTCAGCAATATCCGTATTGACGGCGTATTGCATGAGTTTAGCCACCTGCCCGGTGTAAAGGAAGACGTTACCGAAATTATTCTTAACCTTAAAAATCTTGCCCTGCGTGATATGAGCGAAAACCAGGAGCCGAAAATTGCCGTAATAGAAGCAAGCGGCGAAGGTGTAATTTATGCAAGGGACATAAGATTAGACGCAGACGTAGAGGTGCTTAACCCTGATTTGGTGATAGCAACCTTGGGTACTTCCGACGCAAAGCTTTTTATAGAAATGACGATACGCAAAGGCCACGGATACGTGGGCGCGGATAAAAATAAAGGCAGCGACCAGCCCATCGGGTTGATACCTGTGGATTCTATTTTTACGCCGGTGCGTAAGGTTAATTTTTCTGTAGAGCCTACCCGCGTGGGTAATGTAACCGATTACGACAAGCTTACCCTTGAGGTATGGACAAACGGTACAATCGGCCCTAAAGACGCAGTTTGCTTGGGTGCGAGAATCCTTACGGAGCATTTTAACTTGTTTGTAGACCTTTCGGATTCTGCAAAGGCTGCCGAAATCATGGTAGAGCGAGAAGAAGGCCTGAAAGAAAGAATGCTCGAAATGAGCATTGAGGAATTAGACCTTTCCGTCCGCAGCTACAACTGTCTTAAACGCGCAGGTATCAACAATGTGCAAGACCTTGCAGGAAAAACGGAAGAAGATATGATGAAGGTGCGCAACCTGGGGCGCAAGTCGCTCGAGGAAGTGCTTAAAAAGATGGCAGACTTAGGGCTTGCCCTACAGCCTGTCGAAGAGTAAAAAGGAGTGTTAGTATGCCCGGCTATAGAAAATTAGGCCGCACATCCAGCCAAAGAAAAGCAATGTTGCGTGGCCTTGCTACACAACTGATTTACCACGGCAAAATTACAACAACGGAGACGCGTGCTAAAGAAGTACGCAAAATCGCAGAAAAACTAATTACACTTGCCGTAAAAGAAAAAGATAATTTTACAACGGAAAACGTAACCGTAAAAGTCCCTCAAAAGGACAAAGACGGCAAGCGTGTTAAAACCGTAGAAAACGGGCGCAAAGTAACAGAGTACAGCGAAGTGGAAAAAACCATACAAAAAGACAGCCCAACAAGGCTGGCTGCACGCCGCAAAATATTAAGCGTACTCTACAGCGTAACACAAGTACCCGAAAACGGACGCCGTATGCGTAGCGAGTCTAAAAAAGTTTGCCCGGCAAACCTATTATTCGAAAAGCACGCGCCAAAATACAGCGGACGCAACGGTGGCTACACAAGAATGGTAAAAATTGGCCCAAGACGCGGAGACGCTGCACCGATGGTTTTACTGGAATTAATTTAAAATTTCTATCACCTCTTTCCAAATCCAACATAAAATGTTAAAGTCTTTTGGAAAGGGGGTTTTGTTTTCCCCCAAGGTTTATCCCATAAAAAATATCTCAGTGGCGGAGGGGTAGCATGAAAGAAAGACTTAAAAAAGGCACGATTTTGGTAGTGGACGACAGCCGTGTGAGTCAAACTCACCTTGTTCAAATTTTGCAGGATGAATACGTGATACACGCCGCGTCCGGCGGTGTTGAGGCTATTCAGGTTGCAAAGGCAGCTAAGCCGGATATTATTTTGCTGGACATTGTGATGCCGCAAATGGACGGTTACGAAGTGCTTGCAGCACTGAGGGACGCAGGGGAAACAAGGGACATCCCTGTTATTTTTATTACAAGCCTCGACCAAGAAAGCGACGAAGAAAAAGGCCTGAGACTGGGTGCGGTGGATTATATTTCCAAGCCGTATAACCCGATTATCGTTAAACTACGGATTAGCTTGCAATTGAAAATTGTGGAGCAAATGCGCAGGATAAATGAACTCAGCATGATGGACGCGGTTTCTAAATTGCCTAACCGTCGCTATTTTGATAAGCGTTTGCGCGAGGAATGGCAACGCGCACAAAGTGAAAACCGTCAGCTCGGTATCTTGATGATAGACGTGGATAAGCTCAGGACTTATAACGCGATTTATGGATATAGCCATGGCGATGAATGTCTCTTGGCTGTGGCGGGTATTATTTCGGAGAATGCGTTGCTTAGCCCCGGTGATTTGGCGGCAAGATGGGCCTACGGCGGGTTTGCCGTGCTTATTCTTAACGCGACGGGCGGCGAATGCAGCACCATCGGTGAAAATATCCGTAAGGCTGTGGAGGCTTTGGCAATTTCCAATCCGGATGGCGAGGATACCGGCGTTACTATCAGCATAGGTGCTAACGCGATTTCGCCTTCCTCCGGAGAATGCACTATTGAGCAATTTATTTCTAATGCGGATTCTGCCTTGTACTTGGCTAAAGAACTCGGGCGGAATCAAGTGGTGGTACACTCATAATTATGAATTATCTGGATATTGGCGTTCTGGTTTTAGTGGCTTTGTGCGCTCTTGCCGGGTATCGTCGGGGACTAATCCGTACGGTGTACGGGTTGGTCTCCTTTTTTTTAGCCATCGCTTTGGCTAATATGCTGTTTCCGTATGCCGCCGCGTTTTTGCGCGAGACGGTTATTTTTGATGTGTTGCAGGAAAGTATCAAAACAGGGCTTAATCTGGAGGGCTTTGTTACGCAATATGCTGCCGGGCGGCAGGCGGATATTATTGAGTCGCTGCCGATTCCTGCGGCTTTTAGGGGACTTTTGCACGCGCAGTTTGAGGCGGATATGCATGGGGTTTTGCAGTTTGATACGATTGAGGACTATGTGTCGGCGTTTTTTGCCAATATTGCTGTAAACGGGATTGCCATTGTGCTGGTTTTTATACTGTCGCTGTTGATTTTATCGGTGTTTGGTGCGGTGCTGGATATCGTGGGTAGGCTGCCTGTGATTAATACCTTTAACCGGCTGGGCGGATTTGTCTTTGGTATTTTAATGGGGGCGGGGATTTCTTGGCTGGTGATTGTTGTGCTTTCTATGTTTTTTGCTACGAGTACCAATGCGGAAATTTATGATTTGATGATAAATTCTGTTTTTGCAGGCGGGGTATTTGAACGGATGATTGGTCCGCTTACGGAAGTTTATTATGTATAAAATTTGGCTGGGATTTGCAGTTTTTAATGCTGCTTTGCTGATTTTTGTTTGGATTGCTTTTGGGGCGGCGGCTGTGGATTCTTTGGAGCAGGCGCGGGCTTTGGTGCGCTTGCAGGAGGGGCGGTATGCTGCCGAGGTGCGGCTTTTGGGCGAGCTTGAGGAAAATTTGCAGGAGCTTGAGGAAATAAATATATTGCGGCGTGATGAAATTTTTTTTGTGCTTTCGGAGATAAACGGGCTTGGGCAGGATTTTGGACTGGTTGCAGTGGATTTTTCTGCCGCAGAAGCCGCTGTTTTCTATGAGATTTTGGAAATGCGCGTTAGGATGGAGCTTGATGGTGGTTTTTACGATATTTTAGGGTTTTTGGACGAGCTTGCAGGGCGTGATAAAGCGAATTCGCTTTATATGAGTTCTTTTTCAATTTCTGATATAATGGACATGGCTCGGTTAAGGGTTTATTTTTCTTTGTTTTCGATGAAATAATAGATGCCGCGCAAAGTGCGCACGGCTTGGCGGGTGATTAGTTGTGAGCTTTTTTACCAGATTTTCCAGATATCGGACGCCTTTGCTGGTTGCGGCGGATTTTTTTCAGTTTACTGTTAGCTATTTTGCCGCTTGGTTTATACTTTTGCGGCGGATTTCTTTGGCGGAGCATTTGCAAACCGTTTTGTTTGGTTATCTGTTTTTTATTGTTATTTTTCTTGTCGTTTATTGGATTTTTGGAATGTATGAAAGCCTTTGGCGGTATGCCGAGGCCTATGAATTTATGAAATGTATGATTGCAATTGCAACTGCGGTTTCTGTTTTTGTTGCCGTTACTTGGCTTGTTTTCCAGCCGCCCCGGGTGGAATATCGATTGCCGATAACGGTTTATTTTATTTCTGCGATGATGGCGGGAGCCAGTACGTTGTTTTTGCGGGCAGCTTATCGTGCGTATAGGGCAAGCAGTGCGCGGCGGCATGGCGGGATGTATAAAAAGGCCATCGTCGTGGGGACAAGCGAGACCGCGATTGCGTTGATTCAGGGGCTGGAGCGCAACCCCAGCCAGCGTTATGTGGTGGTTTGCGCCGTGGACGATAACCCGGCCAAGCAGGGTCTACGGATTTGTAGGGTTAGGATTTCCGGGACGGTGCAGGATATCCCGCGGTTGGTTAAGCGGTTTGGGATACAGGTTATATTGCTGGCCGTGCCTCATGCGAGCGGCAAGGAGAAGCGGCGGATTTCCAGCATCTGCGCCAAGACTAATTGTGAGCTTAAAAAAGTACCCGATATTTTTGATTTTGAAAGCGGCGAGGGGCGGGAGAATGCCGTGGTTTCGCGTACAGAGGATGTGTCCGTTGAGGATTTGCTTGGGCGCGATGTGGTTGATATTAAACGGTTTAGAAATAAATATTTGGCGGGGCAGACCGTGCTTGTAACAGGTGCGGGCGGGACGATTGGCTCGGAGCTTTGCAGGCAGGCGGCAGCGCATGGCGCGGCTTTGGTTGTTATGGTGGATGTTTGGGAAAATGGTATGTATGAGCTGGAGCAGGAGCTGAAATATAAATTCGGCGGTAAGGTGGGTGTTGTCGCCGAGGTAGCAAATGTGCGCGAGGAAGAGCGGCTGGACAGGTTGTTTAGCATGTATAAGCCAAGCCTTGTGTACCATGCCGCCGCACATAAGCATGTTACGCTGATGGAAACCGCGCCCGAGGAGGCCGTTAAAAATAATATCTTCGGGACGTTAAATGTTGCGCGTTGCGCCGAGCGGCATGGGGTTAAGCGGTTTGTTCTTGTTTCTACCGATAAGGCCGTTAATCCTACCAATGTTTACGGAGCGACCAAGCGCGTTTGTGAGATGATTGTGCAGAGCATTCGCGGCAATGCTGCGGATTCGGGATTTGCGTCTGTGAGGTTTGGAAATGTGCTTGGGTCAAATGGGTCGGTGATTCCCTTGTTTAAGGCGCAGATTGCGGCGGGTGGGCCTGTTAGGGTTATGCATAGGGATATTATCAGG
>WQRQ01000011.1 GCA_009786685.1 Defluviitaleaceae bacterium | reverse complement strand
TGGCGGGTAGGATTACTACCAGGTTTATGGCGGCGGCGTACATTGGGGTTATTAGCATAATGGCGAGCATTGGGCCAAGCCAGTTTATGTCGTCAAGGTCGCCCAGCATCAGTATAAGCCCCGCCATGGTATAAAAGACTGCGCAGTAGTTTACTACCTTGGGCAACATTTCAAAAAGCCGTATTGCCTTTTCTTTGTTTTCGGCAGAAATTTTGTATTTCTTGGAAAAGAGGACGTTGAGTGCTGCAGAAAATGTTTTAAACTCGCCCGTGATAAGAATCACCGCACCGATAGCCAAAATAAATTGCAGCAACGAACCTACATCCAAAAACCACGTCAAAATCCCTAAATTCCCATTGCCATAGACAATCAACATAAGCGACAACGCCGCCGGGAAAAGAATAAAAATGCCAAGTACGTATCTCATATAAAATACCCCTTTCAAATTTTCTACAGTATACAGGGGTAAATATGAAAAAATCATGTGCATTAGATGAAGATTTGATGAAGAATAGCCTCCGAAAGAACTTGGTTTATCCCACTCATCACACCCACCACATCTCTGCGGCGGTGTCGTACATTAGTATGGGTTTTAGGAAGTCAATGGCCTTTTCCAAGCCTTCTTCTACGGACATTAGGGCGTCTTCGTGTTCTATGCTTATTGCGCCGTCGTAGCCGGTGGCGCGTAGGGTGGAGATGATGTCGCGCCATTCGGATTCGTTGTGACCGTAGCCTACCGTGCGGAACAGCCAGCTTCTGTTTATTAGTGAGCCGTAGCTGCTTGTGTCCAGTACGCCGTTTACGGCTGTGTTAAATTTGTCTATGCGGGTGTCCTTTGCATGGAAGTGGAAAATCGCGCCTTTTAGGGCTTTGATAGCCTCGGTGGGCTTCATGCCTTGCCAAAAGAGATGGCTTGGGTCGAAGTTTGCGCCGATGGAATCTCCCACGGCTTCGCGAAGCTTTAACATGGAGGAGGTATTATACACGCAGAAGCCCGGGTGGAGTTCCAACGCTATTTTTGTTACGCCGTGTTGTTTTGCGAAGTCGGCGGCTTTCTTCCAATAGGGGATTAGCACCTCGTCCCACTGGTATTTTAGGATTTCTCCAAAGTCGTTTGGCCATGGGCAAGTTACCCAGTTTGGGTATTTCGCGCCCGGGTGGTCGCCGGGGCAGCCGCTGAAGGTTATCACCGTGTCCACGCCGAGTTTTTGCGCGAGGCGGCATGTGTTTTCGAAGTCGGTGTTGTCTTTGTCTGCGATTTCGCGGTTGGGGTGGACGGGGTTTCCGTGGCAGCTCAGCGCGCTTATGCTCAAGTTATATTTTTTCAAAAGCCCTTGCAGCTCGGTGATTTTTGCGGGGTCGCTTAATGCTTCCACGGGGTTTAGGTGCGTATTACCGGGGAAGCCGCCCGTTCCGATTTCTACGGCTTGCACGCCAAGCCCCGATAGATATTTGAAAGATTCTTCTAAGCTGCGCCCGTATAGTGGCACTGTCAGTACGCCTAATTTCATGTGAATTACCTCCTATGCGTAGTTACCACGCCTGCGGCGTGCAATTATCGCGGTGTTTTGTGCAATTGTATCAAACTAACATCAAAATGCATAGTGTATAGTGAAGGAGGTGGGCTTATGCCTTTAGTTTTTCCGCCCGCACCGAATGCATTTTTTAACCGCGCAAAAGAACAACAAACAGTTGTGGAACATAAAGAAGAAGCGGGCTTTAGATATTACCCGCTGGCGTGCGACGCAGGACCGGGAAGAGGCGGCGTAACCGTAGAGCCACTGCAACCGCCGGTTCCCCCACACAGAATCGCACCGTTGCAACATCTGATAAAGCCCCGAGCGCAAACAATGTCCCCTATGGCGCAAATGCAGCCGATGATACCTCCACCTCCGATGACGTCACATCCGATGATGCAGCAAATGAAAACACCGATGATACCACCCATGCCGCAGCAGATGTTTCCGCAAATGCCGCCGCAAGCCACGTCCCCACAGAAGGCGGCGGAGCAGTTTCATCAGATGAACAAAAACCTGCCCGACGGCGTAAAATACGAGCCGCTCGACGACGAAATAATGAAAATTCTGCGCGAAAAAAGCCCTCATTTTAAGGACTTGGCTGCGCCCCCGTCACAATCGCCCGCGCAACCCGCGCTACCGCTTCCCCCCGAGGCCGTGGAAATTTTAAAAGGTATGGCACAGTGCGAAAAAAGTATGTACGCTTTTTTCAAAAACTTCCCTGATAATGCCGAGCTTGCGGCACTCGCGGAAGCTTCCGAAAAAAGGCTGGAGCGGCTGGATACGATTATTAATTCGCCATTGCCATGTTAAACGCGGCTTCGTGGCCTATTGTGTATACGTTTTGCAGAAACTTTTTTATGAAAATTTCAGCTTGCTCTTGGCTACGCTGCCATGCTTCTTGGGCTTCTCTCGGCATGTTTAGCATTACGTGGCGGCCGATATAGTCGCCTTCGTTGCCATGCTCCCACGAAAAAATGCGTTGGCTGGTTAGATGCTGCGTGGCGTCTACGCCAAATGACATCATTGCCATCCCTTTAAAAACTCGGTGCAGGATGGGGCAGTAGCCCTGTGTCTGCGGGGCTTGGTCGGTCTCGCGAAAAAGGCTGTGGGCCAGGCCGGGTCGCCAGTTTTGGTCACCATTATGCGTAAAATCTTGCAGGATTTCCCAATAGCGGTCGTCGTAGAAAATCACCTCGCCACGGGTAAAGCCTTCTCCCGCCACAAAGCGGCCTTCGGCAGAAATGGAGGTGCTGCCCGCAGGGGTAAACTGCTGATAAACCATGCCAAACGCTCTGGTCAAATCCTGCNCCCTGCTATCCGAGCCTGTACCCGATTGGTGAATCTGTATCAGCGCGTCGTTTAACGCCTTAGAAATCTCAAGGTGGCGCATACCTTCTTCGCTTAGCTGAATCGTGGCTCTGCGCTCTGCCGACATTAATTCGCCCCGCGCTCCGCCATCGGTTATCAGCCCGTTAACTTCATGGCGCGCAGATACCCGTAACACGCCGTCCAAGTTGGCAAAATTACTCTGCGCCGCCTGTTGTTGCGCAACCTGCTGCGGTGAGGGATTTTGCGATGGAATAAACATTCTTAGGCCTATGCCCATCATTCCGGTATTCATGCATTGCCTCCTCTTTGGCGTGAGAAACGCCTTTTTGTCTATTTTTTTAATCGGCAATTTTGTGACAAATCTTTAGACTTTGACAATAGGAAAGGCACGCTCGGCACGGTGGCCGCCCACTGTACGCGTGGCACAGCGGTAAATATCACCCGCTCGCAGGTCGCACTCAAGCATTTTTGCGGCGGCGTTGCCATGCTCGCCATTCAAAATGGAATCAATAGCCGCACCATGCGTGATAACAGGAAGCGTCGCATTTTTAACAATCGCGCCAAGCAAATCCGCGCTCTCACTGCGAAATCCCAACACACGGATATATTGCACCCCCCCATTACCCTCGAAGAAATCCATATCATCGGATGTAATATCCAAAAGCATTTGAATAACAACGCGCTGCAAACGTGTATGCGTGTAACGCTTTGTTTTAACCGCCGCAAGTAGGTCGGAAATTTGTGTAAACTCCCCACATAAATTTTTAAACCGATTTTCCAGCCCTTCACCGAGGTCAAAATCCCGACTGTATAATAAAAAACGGAAAATATCACTAAAGTCGTCGAGTACGGCGATATGGCCGTTCTTTTTGGCTTGGGATAGGATTTCCGCGACGTATGAGGGTATATCCTCGGTATGGGAACATTCTTTGACATATGTGCGAATTTTTGTGGCCGATGGCCCACCGCTTTTGCGGTGCGTAGTAAAAACCTCCATCGGATTATAGCGAAATAATTCAGAATCGGCCTCGCCTGTCGCCGAAAACGCGGTGAAGCATTCGCGATTTTCGCCTCCGTCGAGACCGTTCTTCATTGATTTCGCCCTTTCAAGGAGGTGAAGGGCTTTGCAGTATTCCATTGCGAGGCCGTTGTTTGGCTTGGTTAGCAGGCCTTCCGGGGTGGAGGATAAACGCGTTGCTAGGGTGGCTTCCAATGCCGCACCGCGTGCCGCCGCAAACGACGCACCACTGTCCAACCGTGTACGCAGAACATTTTTGTAAGCAGGCGGCTCTTCCGCAAGAACACGCCCCGCCTCGCGTATAGCCGTGATATCCCCGCATTCGCTGCCAAAGCTCAACGCGCCAACAACACCCGTAGCCGCTAAAATCCCCACGCCAGCCCGCGCAAAATAATCCGCACCCGAAATTACATAAGGCACAGGAATCTCAATCACAATATCAACCCCGGCAAGCAAAGCCATCCTAGTCCGCAGCCACTTATCACAAAGCGCAGGCTCACCACGTTGCACAAAATTACCACTGGTAACAGCGATAATCTTCTCTTTCTTAGCAAGTGCGCGTGTTAAATGTAAATGCTCAACATGTCCATTATGAAGGGGGTTAAACTCCACAATAGTCCCAACGCAGTCCATTAATATCGCCCAAAGCCAAAGTTTGGGTCAAGCCTTTTTAAAGGCTTGTGGGGCACGTCCGGCGAAGCCGGTGCTGCGTAAGCGGCAGGCCGCCCGGCCAGCACGCGAAGCGTGCGAGAGGGTTTGGGGCAAAGCCCCAAGGTTTTGCCTTTACTCAATTGTCATCATCAATTCTCCTGCTTTTACAGGTTGGTTTTCGGTTACATATATGCCGGATATTGTTCCGGCGCATTTTGCTACTATTGTTGTTTCCATTTTCATGGCTTCTATTACGGCTACTACGTCGTTTTCTTTTACGGAGGAGCCTTGGGATACCATTATTTTACTTACCATGCCCGGTAGGGTCGCGCCTATGTCTTTGGGGTTGGACGGGTCGGCGGTTTGTACGGGCGGTGTTTTTGTGCCGCCTTTTGCTTCGGTTTTGTCGAGGACGGAGACTTCTCGGCGGCTGCCGTTAAGCTCAAAAACGACGCGGCGCATGTTGT
Organism: Defluviitaleaceae bacterium; assembly: GCA_009786685.1. GTDB lineage: Bacteria > Bacillota > Clostridia > Lachnospirales > WQUN01 > WQVC01. The sequence goes on along the minus strand of WQRQ01000011.1, from coordinate 37,284 downwards.
CTTCGTCGGGGTCGCCTATCAGTACAAGGCGGATGAGAAGGGTTTTGCCTTCTTCGATTTCTACTTCGGTGGTTTCGCCGGGGCGCAGGCCGCCAAAGAATACGGGAGTGTCGAGGATGGAGAGGTCGGAGTTTTCTGAGCGGTGTTTGTAGAAATCCTTGAGGACTTTGGGGTAGAGGGCGAAGGATACCAGGTCTTGTGCCGTGGGGTCGGGGCAGAAGGAGAACATTTTATCTTTTAGGTCGTCAAAGCTGATGGGTTCGAGATGCTCGCCGGGGCGGCAGGTTATGGGGGTTTTGCCTTTTAGGACGATTTCTTGCAGCTCTTTTGGGAAGCCGCCTTGGGGTTGCCCCATCATTCCCGAGAAGTAGCTGACTACAGAGTCGGGGAAGGCTAGGTTTTTAGCCTTTTTGACGATGTTTTCCGGGGTGAGATGGTTTTGTGTCATAAATATGGCAAAGTCACCTACCATTTTGCTGGATGGGGTAACTTTTACTATGTCGCCAAGCATGTCGTTTACGTTTTTGTAGTTTTCTTTTACTTCCTTCCAGTTGTCACCGAGACTTACGCTTTCTACCTGGGCGCGAAGGTTTGTGTATTGGCCGCCCGGCATTTCGTAGCGGTAGATGTCTGTGGTGGGCGCGGTTAGGCCTTCTTCGAAGGGGGTGTAGAATTTACGGGCTTGTTCCCAGTATTCGGCTATGGGGATTAGCTTTTGGTCGTCCATGCCTGTGTCGCGGGGGTGGCCTTCGAGGGCGGTTACGATGGAGTTCATGGAGGGCTGGCTGGTTAGCGAGGACATGGATGAGATGGCTACATCCACGATGTCTACGCCCGCTTCGGCGGCTTTTAAAAGGGTGGCTACGCCGTTGCCGCTGGTGTCGTGGGTGTGTAGATGGATGGGTAAGCCGATTTCGTTTTTAAGGGTGGATACAAGTTTTTCGGCGGCGTAGGGCTTTAGCAGGCCGCTCATGTCCTTGATTCCGAGGATATGAACGCCGCGTTTTTCAAGTTCTTTGGCCATGTTGACGTAGTAGTTAAGATTGTATTTGTCGCGTTTTGGGTCGGAAATGTCGCCTGTGTAGCAGATATAGCCTTCGCAGATTTTATTGTTTTTGATTACCTCTTCGATAGACAGCTCCATGTTTGGCATCCAGTTTAGGGAGTCAAATACGCGGAAAACGTCTATGCCTGCGTCGGCGGCTTGTTTAATAAATTCGCGGATTACGTTGTCGGGGTAGCTTGTGTAGCCTACGGCGTTTGCGCCGCGCAGCAGCATTTGGAAAGGAATGTTTGGGATTTTTTCGCGCAGAATGCGAAGGCGTTCCCATGGGGATTCGTTAAGGAAGCGATAGGCTACGTCGAAGGTCGCACCGCCCCACATTTCCAGCGCGAAGGCGTCGGGCATGGCGTATGCCATGTATTCTGCGATGGCGGCCATGTCCTTGGTACGCACTCTGGTCGCGAGAAGGCTTTGGTGTCCGTCACGAAGTGTGGTGTCGGAAAGTAAAAGTTTTTTACTTTCCAAGCAGAATTTTTTTACGGCGTCGGGGCCTTTTGTGTCGAGGAGCTGCTTTAGGCCGTCTCTTATGGTGAAGCCGTCTTCGTCGTCGTTAAATTTTGGCACGGGTGCGGGGTCTGTTGCGGTGATGTCGGGGTGCTTTCCGTTGACGGCAAGCTCGCTTATATAGGAAAGAATTTTTGTGTCGCGGTCGCGGGACTCGGGGAGTTCGTAGAGCGACGGGGTGTCGTCTATGAATGTGGTGTTGCACTCGCCCGCTATGAATTTGGGGTGGTCGAGGATGTTATTTAGAAATTGGATGTTGGTTTTTACGCCTTGGATTCGCATTTCGCTAAGGGCGCGGCGGGAGCGGCGGATTGCCGCGTCAAACGACCGTCCGAAGGCACATACCTTTACGAGAAGGCTGTCGTAGTAGGGAAGGATTTCCGCGCCGGAATAGCAGTTGCCCGCGTCGAGGCGTACGCCGTGGCCGCCGCTGGAGCGGTATACGGTGATTTTTCCGATATCGGGCGAGAAATTGTTGCCCGGGTCTTCTGTGGTAACGCGGCTTTGGATGGCTATGCCGTTTACGCGGATGGATTCTTGATTAGGAATGTCAATCATGGGGTCGGGGAGTGCGTGGCCGTCGGCAATGAGTATTTGTGCCTGTACGATGTCTACGCCCGTGATAAACTCGGTGATTGTATGCTCTACCTGAATGCGTGGGTTCATCTCGATAAAATAGTGGCGGCCTGTGTTGTCTACGAGGAATTCCACCGTGCCCGCGCTTACATAGTTTACTGCTTTTGCGATTTTTACTGCGTCGTCGTAGATTTTTTGCAGCACACCTTTGTCAACGGATACGGATGGTGCGATTTCTATTACTTTTTGGTAGCGGCGTTGCAGGGAGCAGTCGCGCTCGTATAAATGCACGATGTTGCCGTGTTTGTCCGCAAGAATTTGTATTTCGATATGCTTAGGCTCTACAAGAAACTTCTCCATAAAAATGTCGCCGCTGCCGAAGGATTTTAACGCCTCGCTTTGTACCAGAGGGAATACTGTTTTAAGTTCTTCGTCATTTGTTACTTTGCGCATTCCCTTTCCGCCGCCGCCTGCCGCCGCTTTTAGGATGATGGGATAGCCGTATTCGTTGGCGAGCTTAATTGCTTCTTCTACGCCTGCGAGTGGGGTTTCTGTACCCGGAATGGTGGGGACGTTGCAGCCTTTTGCGATTTCCTTCGCGTTTAGCTTGTCTCCCATTTTTGTAAGCACATCCGAAGGCGGGCCTATAAAGATGATTCCGTTTTCTTCGCAGGCACGCGCAAAATTTGCGTTTTCGGATAAAAAGCCGTAGCCCGGGTGAATGGCGTCCACGTTTTTGGCCTTGGCCAAGCGGATAATCGAGTCGATATCGAGGTACGCGCCAAGCGGTGTGCGGTTTTCGCCCACTAAATAAGAAGCGTCCGCCTTTGTGCGGAATAAATTGTACTGGTCTTCCTTAGCGTAAACAGCCACCGTGTTAAGACCCAAATCCTTGCTCGCACGGAACACACGGATAGCTATTTCACCACGGTTTGCACATAAAACCTTACGGATTTTTTTGTTTTTCATAAATATCAAAACCCCTAACACGCCTTTGGCGATTTATTATTAGATACAATTATACATTTGACATATTCTAATAAAATGTCCGAGAGTACGCAAGTTGTTTTTTGACATTTTCCAAGAATTTGACAAACTCAACAAACTATAATATTCTATCAGAATAGAATTTCTATAGTTATCCAAAATCTGAAAGGGGATATTTAAAATGAAGCGTTTATTACTTATGCTTCCTGTAGCTTTGTTGTTGTTTGCGGCCTGCGGAGATGCCGACGAGGTGCGCTTTACCATGGCTACGGGTACAGTGGCGGGTACGTACTACCCACTTGGTGGGGCTATGGCCTCCGTTATCAACAACCACACAGAGAACATTAATGTGACAATCACATCTTCCGGTGCTAGTGCGGATAATGTTAGGCAAATTGGCTTAGGCGACGCGCAGATAGCCATTGTGCAAAACGATGTTATGTACTATGCATTTACGGGCACGAGCATTTGGGGTGACCAAGCTCCTGTGCGCAACATGGGTACGCTTATGTCGCTTTATCCCGAGACGGTACACCTTATCGTACATGCCGACAGCGGAATCTACAGTGTAAATGACCTTGCGGGTCGCCGTGTTTCTGTTGGAGGGCCGGGGTCGGGTGTTTCTGCTAATGCGGGACAGGTGCTTTGGGCTTACGGAATGACCGTCGACGATTTTAATGCCTTCCATTTGGGCTTTGCGGATTCCGCTTCGGCCATGCAGGATTTTAACCTAGACGCGTTTTTTGCTACTTCGGCCACGCCTAATACGGCTGTTTACGAGCTGGCTCGTAACCGCGACTTGCGATTGATTCCTATTTCGCAGGCGGCTGTAGACACGCTTTTGGCAGAATATGCATTTTATGTGCCGATTATGGTAACGAGTGCGGATTACACATGGGTGACGACGCCGATACAAACGGTTGCCGTGCAAGCCACGCTAATCGCCTCCTTGGACGAAGTCTCCGATGACGCAGCCTACGAAATGGTGCGCGCCCTCATAGAAAACGCCCCGGAAGTAACCGAAGGCCATGCACGTGGTGCGTATATTAACATGCACAACGCGGTACAATCCATAAGCGTGGATTTCCACCCCGGAGCGCGTAGATTTTTTGAATCCCGCGGAGTTGCCTTGAATTAATGAAAAATAAAAAAAACCAACCGGTGATAATTTATCACCGGTTGGTTTTTATCTTAATTTTTTTGCTTGTGTTGGTATTTGCTGCGTTTTATCAGACCCCGCACATTGTTATCTCTCGCCCGCAGGGGTCGGGGCATTTGTTTACGTATCGCACCTACGAGGGCATGGAGTTTTTTATTGATTATATCCATTCCGTAAACCAAGGCTTTGTACGGGAATTTTTTAAAATAAGCAATGGTGGATTAATTTTTACCGCAATAGAATTCGAAGAATTTGGCGCAGGAATGCCAACGGAGTACGCCGTGATTTTTTTGCCCGACGGCGGTATGCGCATGGAAGGCTTTAACCGTAGCGTCACGGATTTTTCTTACATCGTGGGGCATACCACAAACCATGCAATAAACATAGGACAAACCCGTGTATATTTTACCGACCTGGCCGAGCCGGGTACAGGATTATCATTTGGATTAAGACAGTTAAATTTTTGGGGAAGATTGTGAGGCATGTATATGACAGAAAACAAAAATGAGCAGGTCGTTTTAACCGATGAAGTCCTAAACGATGAAGAAAAACAAAAAATAATATCCAAGTACGACCCGGAAAGCCGTACCCGCCACTTTGAGGGCGTACCTAAGATAATTGTGCGTTGCATTTGTGCGGCCTTCGCGCTTTATATGGTGGCCATTAATACGGTTATTTTGCTTCCTATGCAGATACACCGTGCGTCTTTTGCGGGCTTTATTGTGTTTATGGCATTTTTGCTTTACCCTGCAAGCGCGAAATCCAATACCAGAGTTAACTACATACCGTGGTACGACTGGATTCTCGGAATCGTCGGCGCGGCGTCGTTCTTTTATTTTGTCGCTTTCTTTGACAGAATCATCGCGCAAATGGGTGCGATTACCGAGATTGATTTTTGGGTGGTAGTCGTGGGGATTGCTATTTTGTTTATTGCCTGTTACCGCGTGGTGGGCTTGCCGCTTATTATCGTTGCAGGTGTTTTTCTGCTTTACGCGCTTTACGGCAATTTTATCCCGGGCATGTTTGGGCATAACGGATTCCGCCCGCAGAGACTGATTAATCATACGTTTTATCAAATGGAAGGCGTCTTGGGCGTGCCTATGGGTGTTGCCTCCACTTTTATTTTTGTGTTTTTGTTGTTTGGTGCTTTTGTGCGAAAAACGGGGATTGGGCAGTTTTTTATTGATATTTCTAACGCAATCGCGGGTAAGGCTACGGGCGGGCCTGCTAAGGCTTCCGTTATTGTTTCTGCGTTGCAGGCTACTATTTGCGGCAGCTCCGTTGCTAATACCGTTTCTTCCGGGTCGTTTACCATTCCCATGATGAAAAAATTGGGCTACGATAAAAACTTTGCGGGGGCTGTGGAGGCTTCTGCTTCTACGGGTGGGCAGTTGATACCGCCTGTTATGGGCGCGGCTGCTTTTATTATGGCGGAAATCACGGGCATTCCTTTTGCAGAAATCGCTCTGGCGGCGTTGATACCTGCCGTGCTTTATTTTGTATGCGTGTTTGTTTCCGTCCACTTCGAAGCCAAGAAAAAAGGGCTTAAAGGTATGCCCGCCGACCAGATTCCCAAGGCTTTGCCGCTTCTTATAAAACGCGGTTATCTCATGCTTGGATTGGTTGCGATTGTGTATTTTTTAGCTAACGGGTACACGCCTACAGCGGCGGCTACCTACGCGATTGTAGTGTGTATCGTGCTGAGCATGTTTAGAAAAGAAACGCGCCTGACACCCACAAAAATCTTTGAAGCACTCGAAACCGCCGCCAAAAACGTCGTAGGCATAGGCATAGCCTGCGCCGTCGCCGGAATAGTAGTAGGCGTAGTAACCCTAACCGGGCTGGGAATTACCTTTGCAAATGCAATGATTTCTATTGCGGGCGTAATAGGCAACGACGCCCTGCGAATGCTCGCTGTATTGTTTTTCTGTATGCTCGCCTCGCTTATTTTGGGCATGGGTGTGCCTACCACCGCTAAATATGTAATTATGGCCACCGTTACCGCGCCTATTTTGGTACGGCTCGGTGTACCGCTGCTTGCGGCGCATATGTTTGTTTTCTACTTTGGCACAGACGCCGATATTACGCCGCCTGTTGCCCTTGCCTCGTACGCGGGTGCGGCCATCGCAAAGGGCGACCCTATGATTACCAGCTTGATTGCCGCGAGGTTAGCCGTCGCCGCTTATATCGTGCCTTATATTTTTGTGTTTAATCCGCAGATGTTGTTCCTCGACGCTGATTTTGTTTCCATTGTGCATATTGTTGTTACCGGCGTCATTGGTATCGTTTGCGTTGCTTCGGGCTTTTCCGGGTACTTGGTACGTAGGCTTAACTGGACGCTTCGTATAATTGCCATTGCTGCGGGTCTTTTACTCGTTGGCCCCGATATCCGCGTTAATTTGGTGGGAGTTGCCATTATCGCAGGTATCTTTGTATGGCAGAAGTTCTTTGATAAGGGCGAGGATACACCCGCTGTGGCCGTGGCATAGGATATCACCAGTGTTTATGCGGGTCGGTGAGCTTTATCCAAAAACATCTATCTGCCATATACTGTAATTTTACTCCTCGGCAGCAGCTTTTACTGCTTCGCAAAAAACCTCCAGCGATTTTTTCAATTCATCCATGGATAGGAAGGTCGGTGCGAAGCGCAGATTTGTGTCGGCGGGGTCTTTGCCATAGGGGAAGGTCGCGCCGGCGTTGGTGATTAGTACGCCGTTTTCTTTACATATTTGGCATACCCGTTTTGCGCAGTTTGGTGGGGTTTCTACGGATATAAAGTATCCGCCGCGTGGTTTTGTAAAGGTCGCACCTGTGCCTTGCAGGTGTTTTTCCATGTACTCGATTGTATATTCGAATTTTGGGCGTAGGATTGTTGCGTGTTTTTGCATGTGGGCTTCTATGCCTTTTGCGTCTTTGAAAAAATTTATGTGGCGTTGCTGATTTACTTTGTCGGGTCCTATGGTTTGTGTTGCGATTCTTTTGCGGAGGGTTGCGGCGGCTTCGCCTGCGGCGGCAAGGCATGATATGCCCGCGCCCGCCACACTTATTTTTGAGAAGGACGTAAATATTACGGGTCGTGATTCGTTGTTGTTTTTTCTGCATTCGGCCATGATGCTAAGGATTTTTGGGCGTGCGCCGCTAAAGTGGTGGATGGTGTATGCGTCGTCCCATAAAATCTTAAAATGCGGGTGGGCGGTTTTCATTTTTGCCAGCCGTGCTATTGTTTCGTCGCTGTAGACGTAGCCTTGCGGGTTGGAGAATACGGGGACGCACCACATGCCGACTACATCGGGGTCTGCGGCGTGCTTTTCTACGGCATCCATATCGGGGCCGTTTTCTGTCATGTCAACGGTTAGCATTTCTACGCCGAAGTATTCACAGATGGAGAAATGGCGGTCGTATCCCGGCGCGGGGCAAATGAATTTAGCCCTCGCTGTGTCCCACTGCCGTGCCAGTACAAATGTGGCAAAGCAGTCGAACATTAAATTTAGGCTGGAGTTCCCTCCGACGATTACTTCGCTCGCGTCCACGTTTAGCAATTCCGCGAAAATCCGCTTCATCTCGGGTAGGCCGTCGCTTATGCTGTAATTTCTTATATCCGCACCGCCTTCCGCTATATAGGAAGAAAGCGGCGCGTTTATTAATTCGTTGGCAAGCGCGACTTGCTCGGTGTGTGGTTTACCTCGGGTTGCGTCTATTATCTTCATTTTAGCCTCCAAAATACCGCATGGGGTCTACGTGTGTGCCGTTTATTCTTACTTCGAAGTGCAGGTGATTGCCTGTACTCATTCCTGTTGTGCCTACGTCTGCTATATGCTGGCCTCGGGTTACGCGTTGGCCTTCGGTTACGCGGTTGCGGGTGTTGTGAGCGTACATTGTGCTGTAGCCGTTGGCGTGGTCTATGATAATCCAGTTGCCCCAGCTCGCGCTCCATCCTGCAAGGCGTACATAGCCTGCCTCGGCAGCGTTTATGCGTGTGTTTGCGGGGGCAGCAATGTCTATGCCTGTATGGAACTCCGTACGGGCGGCATTAAACGGGCTTGGGCGATTGCCAAACGGGCTGGAAAACTGCCCCTGTATCGCAAGCGGCCATGCAAAGTTTTCAAAGCTGTTTAGCGACGCCAGTCTGTTTGCCTGCTCGGCGGCACGGGCGGCGGCTTCTGCGCGGCGGCGGGCTTCTTCCGCTTCGCGGCGGATACGTTCCTGCTCGGCTACTTCTGCGCGGTAGCGGTCTCGGACTACGCCAAACTCTATGTCTATCGCGTGGGCTTCTTCTTCCAGTAATGCCAACCACTCGTTGTGGCGTTCTGCGTCTTCTTCCAAGGCCGCAAAAAATAATGCACGCTCGGCCAAGCGCAGGTCGATTTCTCGTTTTGCGGCTTCTACCTGTGCGCCCAGGTCGCGGATTAGTGCGCGGTTTGCTGCCAAATTTTCTACGTTTGCATATATGCGCTCTTCGGTTTCTTCAAAACTGTCCAGCAGGTCTCGGTCAAACTGCGCCACGGTACGTATGTATTCCCAGCGCGAAAAAAAGTCGGAGATGTTTTCTGCCTGAAAAAGAATTTCCAAAAAGCCCGCCTGTCCATTCTCGTGCATTACACGTACTCGCTCGCGTAGGATTTCCATTTGCGTGTCTCGTTCTTCGCGTGCTATGGTTAGCTCTTCTTCTGCTTCTTCGAGTCGAAGCTCCGTTACAAGGAGGTTGTATTCTATGGTTTCCAGTTTTTCGTTGGCGTCCATGATTTGCTGGTCGAGTTCCTGCATTTCGGCCATGATGAGGGACATTTCGAATTCTGTGCCGGCCAAAAGATTTTGCTGCTCGCTGACGAGTTGCCCTGCCGCTGCGCGTTGGCGTTCCATTTCCCTAAGCTGGTCGCGTGTAGCCTGCGAAGCCGCCGCCGGCAAAATAGGCAATACTAATGCTGCGATAAGTAACCCCACCAAATACTTTTTCATAGTAACCTCCTCGTTTACACCTTCAGATGTCGCTTTACAGAAGTAATAGACCCTATCAACCCGATAACCACGCCCAAAATCAGCGAGAAGGGTACAACATAGGCCATAATATGCTCATGCGGCAAAAACTCGATAAAAGAAAGCTGCGGAATAGCGTCAATCGCCGCAATAACCCGACTGTATCCAAACCAGCATATAATCGCGGGTATAGCACCGCCCAGCAGACCGATAATCATGCCCTCGATAACAAAAGGCCAACGGATAAACCAGTCGGTAGCACCCACGTATTTCATAATATTAATCTCGGTTTTGCGTGCATTTACGGTAATCCTGATGGTATTTGTGATAATAATAACAGAAATCCCCGCAAGGATAAGCACCAATATAGCGGAAATAATGCTCACCACATTGGAAATCATGGTAAGCGTACGAGCAAACTCCGCCTCACTGTGAATCTCCGCAACCCCGTCGGAATGCATATTTAAAATAGCGCGCTCCACCTCGTCGTGAAATGCAAGGTCGGTAAGCTCCACCATAAAAGAATCCCGTAGCGGATTATCGCGCTCCAGCCCACGCACAGCCGCTTCGCCCATGGTGCGCTCCATGCTTGCAAGGGCTTCTTCGCGAGGTAGAAAGCGTACCCCGGCTACATGTTGTAGCTCCCGTATGCGCTGCTCCAGCAGTACCTGCTGTGATGTGGTTATTTCTTCGTCCAGTCGTACGGCCATTCCCATTTGGCTTTCCAGTTGATTCATAAAATGCTCGACGTTTGCACCTATCGTATAAAAAATCACCACTATAAAAATACTCGACGCCACCGCAAAAATACTCGCGATAGACATAAAGCGATTGTAAATTATACTGCGGATGGCCTCGGTAATATAATATTTAATAGTCCTAGGCTTCATCTATAATACCCCCTAAATCGGGAAAACTGCTGACGCCCACATCTTGCACAAGCTCGCCGTTGCGTAGAGCCACCACGCGCTTTTGCATATCGTCCACGATATCATGCGCATGTGTCGCCACCACTACGGTTGTGCCGCGGTCATTTATATCTTCCAGCAGCGTCATAATTTCCCATGCCGTATCGGGGTCGAGATTACCCGTAGGCTCGTCCGCAATAAGCAGCGGCGGGCGATTAACTATAGCCCTCGCAAGCGCGGTACGCTGCTGCTCACCGCCGGAAAGCTGGCTCGGGTATGCCTTAGCCTTTTTCTGCAAGCCAACAAGAGCCAGTACCTGCGGTACAGCCCTACGGATTTCGCGGTTTGTGGCCTCTACTATTTGCATCGCATAAGCCACATTTTCAAACACTGTTTTATTTTTAAGCAACCTAAAGTCTTGGAAAACAACGCCCATCTTACGGCGATAATAAGGCAGTTTACCCCTTCTAATCGTAGAAATATCCTGCCCATCCACTAAAATCTGCCCGCCGGAAGGCTCTATCTCCTTCATAAGAAGCCTTACAAAGCTGGTTTTGCCCGAGCCGCTTGTGCCTACTACAAAGACAAACTCGCCTTTGTCGATAAATAAATCAAGGTTACATAGGCCTTTCGCGCCGTTTTCGAATATTTTACTTACGTTGTTGAATTCTATCATTTGGAAACTCCTTAAAATATGAATCTCACAAACTCGCTGCGCGAGTTCGTTCGCCCGCCCTTGCTTCGCAAGGGCTAGAATTGCTGTTTTTCGCGGTATTGCATGTAGCGGTTAACCATCAGCGTTATTTTAAATGTTATTGCGTCGGTGAATTTACGCAAATCTAGCCTTGTGAGTTTTTGGAGTTTGTCCAGCCTGTAGACTAGTGTGTTTCTGTGGATAAAAAGCTCGCGGGAGGTTTCGCTTACGTTTAGGTCGTTTTCGAAGAATTTGGTTACTGTGGTAAACATTTCTTCGTCGATGTCTTCTATGCTGAAGCCTTGCAGCATTTCGTTGATAAAAATGCGGCACAGGGGTAGCGGGAGTTGATAGATTAGGCGGCCTATGCCAAGGCGTTCGTAGTTTACTATTTGCTTTTCTACCTCAAAGATTTTGCCTACTTCTTGTGCCAGTCGTGCTTCTTTAAAGCTGGAGGATACGTTTTTTAGGTCGGTAACTACCGAGCCTATGGCCACGTATATGCGGCTCATTGCCTCGGTGCTTAGGGTGTCTACTATGGTTTCTGCAATTTGTTCTATTTCGCCTGCGGAGTCGCGGTCTTGCAGTTCCTTTACCAGAATAATGCTGGTCTCGTCTACGGCAGTGACAAAATCCTTTTGTCGGTCGGGGAAAATACCGCGTAAAACCTCTACCGCGCTCATGTCTGTGTCTACGTTTGTCTCGACCAGATATACAACACGTCTTACGCCGTTTTCTATGCGTAGTTTTTTTGCGCGGCTGTAGATATCTACCAGCAGCAGGTTATCCAGCAGTAGATTTTTTATAAAATTATCGCGGTCAAAGCGTTCCTTGTAGGCCATCATAAGTGCCTGTATATGAAACGCCGCAAGCTTACCCACTCGGAAGGCGTCTTCGTCGTCGCCGCGCACCACTAAAATATACTCGGTTATGCCGTTATCCAAAACCTTAAAATACTGGCTGCCCTGAATAAGCTGATTTTCCGCAGGGGATTGTATCACGTTGTTTACAAAAGAAAGGGTCGCGGGGTTTGCGTCGGACTCTGTGGTTGCCACAAGCGCACCTTCGCGGTCTATTATCGTTATATCTTTGCGAATGATGTTTTTTAAGCCGTCTACCGTGCTTTGCAGAATTTGATTTGAAATCACTATAAAACCTCCTTTGTTGCATACATGTTTATTGTACCACGCATTTTTCATGTATTCTCGGAGTTTTTATGACATTTTTATGACATTTTTAGAAAGAAAAATGGTTTTTGCAAAATTCAACTGACCGTAAATTATCGTCAGTTGAATTTTGTCATAAAATTTCTTGCCCTTGTATTACATCTTTGTTACAATATTTTTACTAACAAAGCGTGCCGCAGGCTCACAGGCACGCCTTCTGTTACCGGCATAAAAAAAGCCTTCGGGGGTGAGAGGCAAAGGATGGATATAAAAAATACAATTTTAGTTATCGACGACACGCCTATGATAATCTCTGCATTATGTCGTATTCTTCTGCCGTATTATTATATTAAGGTCGCAAAAAGCGGCGAGGAGGGCATTGTAATCGCAGAGGAGTACAATGTTTGCACTATCCTTTTGGATATAAACATGCCGGGGATTTCGGGCTTTGATGTAATAAAACGGCTTAAAAAATCGGATAACACATGCGACATCCCAATTATCATCATAACAGGCCAAGATGAAAGCAAAGCACAGTGCCTTGAGCTGGGAGCTGCGGATTTTATTAAAAAACCATTTGAAGAAGGCGAAATCCTGCAAATCGTAAAAACGCATATTAGGGGGAAATAAACATGAAAAAGCTTAACCGTGAGGAAATCAAACTTAGGAAAGATTTTGTAAAAGGCCAAAAGTACACATTTGAGGATTTGCAGGCAGAAATCGCCGCAAAGCATTTTTCCACAGCGCATCGTTTGGTGCATACGCTAAAGGGAACAGCGGGGCTTATAAAAGAAGAAGCCCTCGTTGATATCGCATTAAAAATAGAACAACGTCTACGCAACAGCGAAGCTCCGGAAAACCACGACATGCAAATCTTAGAAAACGAGCTAAACCGCGTACTCACGACGATAGTGGAATCGGGTATAACCGACGACGACAAGCTAAACATCCCACCAACCCCCGACGAGCAAAAGGCACTATTCGACCGTCTGCAAGCACTGCTTAAAGAAAGCGACGGCGAGTGCATAAAGCTAATCGAAGAAATAGCACTTATCCCGGAAACAAAAGTATTGGTACACCAAATCGAAAATTACTCGTTTAAACATGCCATGGTTACACTAAAGGTATTGAGAGAGGTTTTGGGTGTTTGAAAAAAATAGCAATAATAGGCGGCGGCCACGCGGGCTGCGAGGCGGCACTTGCTGCGGCGCGTGTGGGTGCGGATGTTACGCTTTTCGCGCTTAGTCTGGATTCTATTGCAAACCTGCCTTGCAACCCCTGCATAGGCGGCAGCGCGAAAGGCCATCTTGTGCGCGAGATAGACGCCCTCGGCGGCGAAATGGGCAAGGCAATCGACGCCACTTTTATACAAAGTCGCATGTTAAACACCGCAAAAGGCCCTGCGGTGTATTCTTTGCGTGCGCAGGCGGACAAAAAACGCTACATGGAATACATGAAACAAACCCTGGAAAACCACCCAAACATCGCCCTGCGAGAAGGCGAAATAACAGAAATAATAACCCACGAAAATAAAGTAACATCAATAAAAACCGATTCCGACACAATCCACACCTGCGACGCCGTAATAGTATGCACAGGAACATACCTAAACGCCCGCTGCCTACACGGCGAAACAATAACCCACACAGGCCCAAGCGGCCTGAAAAACGCCCGCGGTCTATCTGACACTCTAAAAAAACTGGGCTTTTCGCTGCAACGCTTTAAAACAGGCACACCTGCCCGTATTCACCGCCGCAGCATAGATTTCTCAAGCATGGCAGTACAGCACGGCGACAAAAACCTCGTCCCATTTTCCTTCGAAACAGACCCTGCTACCGCCGCCCGCGAACAAATCCCCTGCCACCTAACCTACACCACAGAAAAAACCCACGAGCTAATCCGTGCTTCCATACACCGCTCCGCCATGTACAGCGGCCTGATAGAAGCCACAGGCACACGCTACTGCCCCTCAATAGAAGACAAAATCGCTCGTTTCGCAGACAAAACCCGCCACCCCGTTTTCATAGAACCCGAAGGCCTTTCCACCCAAGAAATGTACGTACAAGGCATGAGCAGCGCGCTCCCCGAAGACGTACAGATAGCCGTATACCGTTCCGTCCCCGGCCTCGAAAACTGCGAAATAATGCGAGTAGCCTACGCCATAGAATACGACTGCATAGATGCCACCCGGCTAACCCTAACCCTAGAAGCCAAACACATCCGCGGCCTATTTTTTGCAGGCCAAATAAACGGCTCCTCCGGCTACGAAGAAGCCGCCGCCCAAGGCCTAATAGCAGGACTGGCCGCCGCCGACCGCCCCCTAACCCTCGGCCGCGCAGACGCCTACATAGGCGTACTAATAGACGACCTCGTAACAAAAGGCACTCGCGAACCCTACCGCATGATGACATCCCGCGCAGAATACCGCCTCCTCCTCCGCCAAGACAATGCCGACCTACGCCTAACCCCCAAAGCTCACGACGCAGGCCTAATCCCCCAACCCCGCTACGAAACCTTCCTACAAAAAAAAGCCACAATAGAACAACACATCACCCACCTAAAAACCACAATAATCCCCCCCGAGGCCGCCAACCCCATCCTCGAATCAAAAAACAGCTCCCCCATAAAATCCGGCACAAAAATCGCTGATTTGATAAAGCGGCCTGAGATACATTATGAAGACTTCAAAACCGCAGGGGCTTTGCCCCCGCACCCCCACGAGGGGACGCAGGGTGGCGCGTGCGCTTCGCTTACTGCGCCCTTTCCCCTCGACCCCCATCATTTACGCGCTGCACTGGAGCAAGTGGAAATTCAAATCAAGTATGAGGGGTATATTGGTATACAGATTGAGCAGGCAGACGCGTTTCGGCGCATGGAGGAAAAGGGCATTCCGGATGGCATAGATTATCATGCTATTGCGGGGCTTAGGCTGGAGGCGCGACAGAAACTTTCGGCTTTGCGGCCTGTTAATTTTGGACAAGCCTCGCGGGTTACGGGGGTTTCGCCTGCGGATTTGAGTGTGCTAATGGTCTATGTAAAAACCTTGGCGGGTACAGGCACGTAGGGGTGTACGTCGCATAATATAAGGGGAAGGGATTTCCTCTTACATAGTTTTTCGATGTTGGGAGGTAGTCCTTTTGCTATTTAAGGAAATTAAAATAAAAAGCCGTTTGTGCAATAGAAACAGTGGGGTGTTTTTTGCGCAGGAGCAGCAGGTTTTGGCGTGCTTTCTCGACGCGGTTATGACTAATCCCGACGACGCGTGGGCGTTTGTGAGCAAGGTGTATTCGCCAAAGCTGGACTTAGAAAAGCTGCGCGAAATCCTTGGCGCGGGGGCAAAAATCAAGGTAAGCGAGGCCGTGTATTTGAATAATTCTAAAAACTGTTGCACTCGTTCTATTTATGTAAAAAATGTCGCGCTATTGCATTTGCAAATGGTAAAAGACAATGGCGCGTGGAAAATCTACGGCATGGAGACACAAGAAGAATGCGCGAAATAATAGAAAAATGGACGACCGCAAACGGGCTGAAAGTAACGGCAGAGCAATACGCCACACTGGAAGCCTACAAAGCACGCGTGCTGGAAGTAAACCAACATATGAATCTAACCCGTATCACCGAGACGGCAGACTTCGCAGTAAAGCATGTGATAGATTCGCTTACGCTATTGCCCTACATAGGGCAAGGCGCAAGTGTAATTGACATAGGCACAGGCGCAGGCTTCCCGGGGATGGTACTAAAAATAATGCGCAACGACATAAAACTAACCCTACTGGATTCCCTGCGAAAGCGCGTGAATTTCCTGCAAGAAACAGCGGACATACTAAACCTCCCCGACATAGAATGCACCCACTCCCGCGCCGAAGACAGAGCAAAAACCCACGGCAGCGCATACGATATCTGCACCGCCCGCGCAGTAGCAAGCATGGACAAGCTGGCCGCCTACGCCCTACCACTGGTAAAAAAAGGCGGCCTATTCCTGGCAATGAAAGGCAACGACATCACCGAAGAACTGGAAAACGCAAAACCCACCATAAAAAAACACCGCGGGAAAGTGGAAAGCGTGAAGAGCGTAAAAATCGTAGGAGTATTAACCCACACAATCGTAATAATACGAAAAATTTGACTTATCTCTGCCAAAATCCAATCAATGCCGTATTATCCGACATTAAGAGGCCGGGCAAAGCTACGGAATCCATGTAGCACGCCTGTCGGGGCGGCCCCAAGAGGTAACCGCCCAAGCCGGCGAGTTATTGGAGACACTTAACACTACGGGAATCACAAAAAAACCCGTGCAAAAAGCAAAACCCGCCCCATCTCGAAAAAAGAGCAAGCCCTAACCCGCTCCCGCGGCAACATTGATATAGACAGCATAACACCGCGCCAAGCCATGGATTTATCGGCTCAGGTGAAGGAGATATAGGAGAAAGCCAACCGAAATTTCTTAGGTTATTATGGAAGCCCTTTCTTTTATTAGTTTCAATATTGATATTTTGGTATGCACATCTCCATCGTACATACGATATGTTTTATTTATACTTGATTCGTAAAATCTGTGAATTTCATAGCCTCTCATAGTGCTGCATTCTTTATTTTCGCTGGCAAAATAAAAAAAGTATCCCCATCTTGGTATAACAAAATAATTTATATCTTTTGGAGTTCGTGAAAGATAGATTATAGGGACGTTGTATCCATACTTCAAAAACTCATTTATTAACTGTCCTTCGTTATCTTTATTTTCTTGAGCATAAATATAATATGTGTAGTGCATACCTTTTGATAAATTATCCCACAACATTTCCGGATAGAGACTAAACAATAGAAGTTCAAGCGACAAATCGGCGGTAACAACCCATTTGTCGTTGACATGTACCGTTTTATTCGTTTCAAATGCTATAAGTTCATTGATGTCAATATTAATCATTAAACCATTTAGGTTTCGTGATTTGTCAAATGTTAGCTTAGGATTGTATTCCGGTGTACTGTGAGCAAAGTTTCCTGAAATCGCAATATTATTTTGAGGTTTATCAACAATAATAGGTATACGAAGAATTGATTTGAACTGGTAAATAATGCTTTCAATAAATTCGTCGTGATTATCTGTATTATAGGCAATAAGATTTTCAACATCGCATTGTTTGGATTGTGCAAACTCATCTCTCAAAGCCTTCCATGTTCCATATGTTTTACGTTTAAGCTCTGTTCTAAATTTGTATGTATCAAATGTCTTTTCATTGAAGAGTTTTCTGTAACTAAGTGTTGGATTTTTAGTCCGAAACCAATTTCTGACTACATCCAACTCCAATCCTAAATCGATTCGTGCAGCATCATTAAATATGTCTATCGTGAAACTGTAAAGGGAATCAACCCCTATAAACTTGTGCATAGTTTTTATTAAAATGTCAAGCTTCATTTTCTCATAACTCCTTTCAACACCAAAATTACACTTAATTAACACTTTTTTGAATTTGTTAAATATGAACACATATATTACTCTAAATACATAAAAGCAATTAGAAAATAACTTAGGAGGCGAAAGAAATGGGTATTCTTACAAGATTTACGGACATTATTTCGGCAAATGTTAATGCATTGCTCGACAAAGTTGAAGACCCGTCCAAAATGGTTGACCAGTATCTTCGCAAGATGAATGCTGACTTGGCAGAAGTAAAGAAAGAAACTGCCGGAGTTATGGCAGAAGAAAGCCGTTCCAAACGCTTGATGGAGGAGAACGAAAAAGAAGTTGCTAAATACGCAGAGTTAGCGAAAAAGGCGTTGCTTGCACAAAATGAAAACGATGCACATGTGTTCATTGCAAAAAAGCAATCTAGTGAAGTTGCAGGAGCAGGCTTAAAAATGGCTCATGCTGTCGCAAATGAAAATGCTATTAAAATGAGGCAGTTACATGATAAGCTTGTAAAAGACATTAACGCACTTAATGCAAAACGACAAACAATTAAAGCCAAGGACGCTGTAGCTAAAACAACTCAGCGAATTAATGAGCTTAACTCATCAGTGGGTAAATCTGATAGCTCTAAGGGTGCATTTAGGCGCATGGAAGAACAGGTGGACCGTAAGTTGGATGAAGCGAATGCCCTCGCCGAACTGGATTCTACACCAATAAATGAGGCACAGTCATTGGAATTAAAATATCAAAGTGTTGATATCGATGAATCCGTGGCAAACGAACTTGCGGCATTGAAATCACAACTAGGCATAAATTAAAAAAACAACTCATTTCCGCATTATCTAAAAAGGGCTTTGAAGATTTTATTTTCTTCAAGGCTCTTTAAATTTCGGAATGCCAACACTCAACTAACATCTACCGGGTCAGAAAGTAAGGTTTCAAAAATGATGTCTACATCTCGCATTATTGCTTCGTCATGCCTGTCATCATTTGGATTAGAGAAGTACTTAATAACCAAATCAATTGCATCGTCCAAACGTGTTAGGGTTGTTTCTATAAATTTTTCACATTTAGATATATCTTGCTCGCATATTTGTATACTCTCAAGCCTGGGGGGAGTTTCCTTTTTTAAATGGCTTACCCGATATTCATTTCCCGCAACCTTGTTTAGCACACGCTCAAGTTTTTTCGCCAACTCATACATACGCCTAGTTACGTCAATAATATTTTTTCTTGAATCCTTCAAGTTATATCCGCATTGATATTCGATAGTTTCAAATCGCTTGGCAACGGCTTCACCACTTGTAAGAAAGCCATTTGATAAGCTCATACTTCCTTTATTCTTGCTTGATAAAAAAAGCCTCAAGACTTTTGATGGAAACTTCTTCTTATTAGGAGGAGGATAGGGGCAGATATTAACTCTGCACCATATAAACAAAATAATTACAATAATTATTACTACAATAAATATCAAAATTTGCAAACCACTCATAAGCACAACTCCTCAACTATGAGAGTGCCAAAGACGCAGATAACCTGTGTTACGCACATTCCGGCACTCTCAATTTTTTATTTCTTGTGTAGCTCATTGCAGTATAGTAAAACATTCAGCTAAAAGTTTCCTCTTCATCCTTTGGCTCTAGTGGAATAAAAAGTATAAGTAAAGGGTAAAGCAACACACCCAACCCACCAAAAAAAATACTTATAAGAATCCAACCAATTCTTACATATGTGGGGTCAGTATTGATATGTTCGGCAATTCCTCCACAGACACCTGCAAATACTCTTTGTCTCCTTGACCGTGTAAGTCTTTTCTTCATTCACCGCACTCCATTCTATTCGTGAGAATAACTTTAAGGGTTTTCACCCTCTATAAAAAAGCCTACTTTTTTATAAAGGTGGTTTTTGGAAAATTGCGTTGAAAAATGGTATTGATTTCCGCCATTTTATGTGCTATATTCCACCTTAACGTAAACTATAAAAAAGTAGGCTTTTTTATAGTTGCCTAATTTTTCTTGTTGCTTCGCATTTCCCGCAAACGGTTGTAAAATGTGGCTTGTTTAAACATTGTCTGCTCCAAAGTTTTATCAAAAGAGATACTTCCGCGCTCCCATTGCCGCACCACTTCGGCAAAATTTTCGAGGGGCTTTTTTATAGGACGGCCAAAGCATACGCCCCTTGCCTTCGCAGCGGTTATGCCTTCCGCTTGGCGTTGTAGGATATGTTTGCGCTCCAGCTCTGCTACTGCGGCAAAGATTGTTAACGTAAAACGCCCTGTTGGGGTAGTGGTGTCTATATGCTCTTTTAGGCTTATAAACTCCACGCCTTTTTTTGTTAGCTTTTCCACGAGGTTTAGCAAATCTTTTGTATTACGAGCAAAGAAACTTATTGATTCCACTACAACAGTGTCACCTTTTTGTATCTTGTTCATAAGAGATTGCAGTACGGGACGTTTTATGTCTTTGCCGCTTAATTTTTCTACAAATATTCTCTCCAGTGGGATTCCGTACTCGCGCATTGCGAGCAATTGGCGGTATTCGTGTTGGTCTTTGGAAGACACACGACAATAAGCGTAATTTTTAATAAAATCACCCTTTCGCTTGGTTTTCTTATGTTAATCCATAAAATACTCTGCGCAGATTGGCGTCACCGCCAAGGGAGTTCCCATATGATATGAATATTTTTTGAAGCAAACCCACAAATAAAGCACCGCCACGCGTGTAAATATTGCGGTTAATATGAGCCAACTCCAAAGGGTAAAGCGGTGAGCGTCAAGGTAAAACAACCGAGGCAACACGTGACAACAGAGCAGGGTTTTACGCAGGGACGTTGCATTCGTTTGACGTTTAGAGCCCGGTAATGCAGCAGTTGCAAAGGTTGTGCTTGTCAACTCGTGATTATCATATATGTAAGTGAGTGACAAATGTTATGACATTGTCCGGAAATTTGTCATAGAGGATTAAGCAGAAATACGATAACGACAAGCAAACAAAATAGCCGCCCTTGGCAAAGAGTTCGGCTATTTTAAAGATTATATTTATTTAGCGGTGAACACAAGTCAACGGCTACATGCTCATTACACAGTTCAGCGGTGACACGCTGAACTGTTTTTATTATAACCAATTTTCTTGCTGTGTCAAACTTATTTTATCCATGTAATTCTATCTTCTTCATACTTGCCGCGTGGTTTTGGGGCTTCGTCTTTTTTGCCTATGGCTATCAGGCAGAAGGGGATTTCTTCATCGGGGATGTTTAGGGCTTCGCGTATGGCTTTTGTTGTGGCTTCTTTGGGGTGGACGCCGCACCAGCATGAGCCTAAGCCCATGGCTTCTGCTTGCAGAAGGATATTTTGGGTAGCCGCGCCGCAGTCTTGCGGGTAAAAGCCTTCGGGGAGGTTGTCGTCGCGTTCTTGGGTTTTTGGCAGCGCGACTATTGCTATGCATAGCGGGGCGGTGTGCAGCATTTTTGCATATGGGTGGGTGTTGGCCAGTTTATCCAACATTTCGCGGGATGTGATGGCTATAAAACGCCACGGGCGCGTGTTGCAGGCCGATGGTGCGAGCATTGCGGCTTCCAGAAGGGCTTGGGTTTGCTCGGCTGTTACGGGGGTTGGTTTGTACTTGCGTATGCTTCTGCGGGTTTTGATTATTTCAAGGGTCATTGCAAAAACTCCTTCCGCCTGCGGCGGGGCAACACGCCTTCGGCGATTTAGAATGTGCGATTTTTATAGTATAATTACATAACAAAGGGGAAATGTCAAAATGAGACTGCAAAAAATTTTGGCTCAGGCTGGGGTTGCGTCGCGGCGCAAAGCAGAGGAATTAATCTCGGAAGGCCGCGTAAGCATAAACGGCGAAGTCGCCACACTTGGCACAAAAGCCAACCCATCGGACAAAATAACCATAGACGGTAATCCGCTAAACGCCCCGCAAGAAAAACGATACATTATGCTACACAAGCCCGAAGGCGTAGTAACCACCGCCCGCGACCAGTTTAACCGCCCATGCGTCCTCGACCTTGTGCCCGACGACATTCGGGTTTTTCCTGTGGGGCGATTGGATTATGATACGAGTGGGTTGTTATTTCTCACTAACGACGGAGAATGGGCAAACATGCTCACTCATCCTTCTCACGAGGTGGAGAAAAAGTATATTGCCACGTTTTACGGAATCCCTTCGGAGCAAGCTTTGAAAGCATTCCGCACGGGAATCGAAATCGACGACCGCATAACCGCTCCCGCAAAAATAAAAATAATTACGCAGAACATAACGGCCAAAGGCCGCTTATGTTACCGACATCCCGCCGAGAAATTGCGGAGAAATTTCCCGGCATACGAGAAAACAATATCCACAGCACAAATAATAATCCACGAAGGCCGCAACCGCCAAGTCCGTAAAATGTGTGAAGCCATAGGCCATCCCGCGCTAACCCTAAAGCGCGTAGCAATCGGCAAAATAAAGCTGGCCGACCTACCCCCGGGCGAGTGGCGGAATCTAACAGAAAACGAGGTGCGTCAACTATGTCCGAAAAAATCCTAATCTGCGAAGACGAAGAAAACATAGTCTCATTTCTAAAAGCCGAGCTGGAGTACGAAGGCTTTGCCACTGATGTAGCCTACGACGGCGAGGAAGCCATGCAAAAATTCGACACGGAATACGCGCTTGTTTTGCTGGACATTATGCTTCCGAAGAAAAACGGGTTGGAGTGCCTGCGTGAGATTCGTAAGATTTCCGAGACAGTCCCCGTGCTAATTTTGACGGCGCGTAAGGAGGTCTACGACAAGGTGGCATTTTTGTCGGCGGGTGCGGACGACTATGTTACAAAGCCCTTCGATACGATGGAACTTGTTGCCCGCATAAAACGGCATATTAAAAGGTCACGACCGTCGGAAAATTTCATAATAAACGCCGAGGCGTATTCTGCAAAAATCAACGGAAAGGAACTCCACCTCACCAAAACCGAATTCGAAATATTAAATTTTTTGCACTCCAACACGGATAAAGTAAAAACTCGTGATGAGATTATAAATGCGGTATTTGGGGATTTTTACGGCGAGTCCAACATCGTGGACGCAAATATAAAAAATATCCGCGCAAAAATCGCGCAAATCACCGACGCACATTTAATCGAGACCGTTCGCGGAAAGGGGTATGTTATCCGCCATGTTTAAACTAAAACGCGCCACGCAGTACACGCTTTTTGCAACAGGGCTTATGATTTTTTCGATTTTTATATTGTATCTAATGCTCATAGGCGACATAAGCGCGCATTTGCGCGGGATGGGGCTAAACCCAGCAGAATACACATTTATTGGGGAGCGACATTTGCTTATTTTTATAGTGGCGGCGGCGATTGCATTTACCGTGAGTTCGGTAATCATTGAGAATGTGTTAAACCCGCTGCGCCAAATGATTTCCAAGGTAAACGAAATCGCAGAAATGAAATTTGACAAGCCGTTAATCATAGACGAAGAAGACGACGAGCTGCGTGAATACGCCCTGGCCTTTAACACAATGGCGGCAAAACTAAACCGCTATATAGAAATGCAAAAACGCTTTGTATCCGACGCGTCCCACGAGCTTGCCACGCCCATCACCGTAATAAACGGCCACGCCGACATGCTTCTGCGCCGAGGCCACAACCGTGAAAGCCTAGAAACAATAAAGGAAGAAATAATGCGCATGAACGGGCTGGTAGACAGCCTTCTTTTATTGGCGAGGAGCGACAACGCCGAGCAAAGCTATAATTTCGAAAAGACCGATGTTGAGAGATTGCTGCAAGAAAGCATAGAAGAAATGCAACTGGTAGCCCCCGATTTTATTTTTCAAATTTCAACTGACGATAATTTATCGTCAGTTGAAATCGACGCGTATGCAATCCGTCGCGTAATGAGAATTCTGTTAACCAATGCAGTAAAGTATTCCGGCGAGGAAAAAACAATAAAAATAACCGTGGCACAAAACCACGGCAAAACAGAAATATCAGTAAAAGACCATGGCATAGGAATCCCAAAAGAACACCTGCCTCGTA
Organism: Defluviitaleaceae bacterium; assembly: GCA_009786685.1. GTDB lineage: Bacteria > Bacillota > Clostridia > Lachnospirales > WQUN01 > WQVC01. The sequence continues at coordinate 13,816 of WQRQ01000011.1, read as the reverse complement.
TCTTCGAACGCTTCTACAGGGTAGACCCGTCCCGAAACAGAAAAACAGGCAGCAACGGCCTGGGCTTAGCCATAGCACAAGAAATTATAACCGCCCACGGCGGAGAAATCCACGCGGAAAGCGACGGCAAGGGTACGGAGATAAAATTCTGCTTACCGTTATATTGCCCCTGCACTAAAATATAGGAAACGGATACTTGCTTCGACCCTTTACATTACTTCCAATAAGCGGTAAAGTACGTTTATGACAAAGTTTAAGATTTTGACACTCAATTTTTGGCAGGCGGTTTTGTTTTTGGCAGTGATGTCGTTTGCGCTGGCTTTGTTTTTGTTTTTGTTGCAGCCGTTGCCTTTTTCTTATGTATGGGCGAGCATTCGCGGGAGTAGCGGGCTTAATCTGTTTTTGAACTGGTTGCCGCTGTTTTTGCTTATGCTTTTTTTGTATTTTTGTGGAGCGGGGGCGGTTTCTGCGGCTACCGCTGTCGGTGCGGTTGGCATTGGTCTTGGGTTTGCCAACAGGACTAAGATTATTTTGCGCGGCGACCCGCTTGTACCTTGGGATTTGATGTTGGGCGGCGAGGTTGTTGGGATTGCGCGGAGTTTTGGGGCGGCAGCGATTTTTGCTGTGGTTGGCGGGATTTTGATTTATGTTTTGGTAGCGGTGGTGGCGGCTTCTGTTATTAGGAGTGAACGGATTGATTGGAAGTGGCGCGTCGCGGGGGCTTTGGCTTGTGTGGTTTTCGCGCTCGCCGCTAACCGCCCGCTTTATAATAATTGGCAGCTAAATGCTAATTTGCATATCGAGGGCAATATTTGGAATCAGGTTAATCAGTTTAATTCTCGTGGGTTTGTTTACAGTTTTATTCATGCGTTTAACACTAATCGGGTTATGCGTCCCGAGGGGTATGACCCCGACGCGGTTTTGGCTTGGATACGCAAGTCGGATACGAGCGGGGCGGCGAGATTGGCGGGGCAGGTGCTGCCTCATATTATTATGATACAGGGTGAGGCTTTTTCTGATATTAGCCTTAGTCCGCATTTTGATTTTACGGGCTTTGTTGACCCGTTGGAGAATTGGCAGGAGCTTGTCCATGAAGGTATTAGCGGCGATTTGATTGTGTCGGTGCTGGGCGGCGGGACTGCGCAGACAGAGTTTGATGTGCTTACGGGGCTTAATTCGCGGCAGTTTGCGGGTGTGCCTTTTGCTTTCCGTATGATTACTGATGAGTTTGAATCGTTTGCTTCTATTTTAAATTCGCTTGGGTTTAGGTCGGAGTTTATACACCCGGGGTTTGACTGGTTTTATAATCGACGTAATGTTTATCGCTTTTTGGGCTTTGAGCGGCTTGTCTTTTTGGACGAATTTGACGACGCCACCACTAAAGGCATGTACATCAGCGAGTATGATACGATTAGCCGTCTGATTGAAATGTTTGCGGAGCATCGCGACGGTTTTCCCGGTGTGCCGTATTTTAATTTTACCGTGACCATCCAAAACCACGGGCCTTATGTGGACAAGTTTTTGTATGACGGGCCTGTTACGGAGGCTAATTTTTCTACGGATTTGGATTTTGCCGAGATTGATATTAACGCGCTTTCTAATTATTTTCATGGGATAATTGACGCCGATGTGGAACTTAGGCGGCTTACGGATTATTTGCAGGAGTTGGACGAGCCTGTGGTGCTTGTTTATTTTGGCGACCATAAGCCTGCTTTCCCTGCGCGGCTTTATGACACTTTTATTCCGACGTTTGAGCCGGGGTCTTTTGAGGATTTGACGCGGTTGTTTAATGTACCGTTTCTTATTTGGATGAATGACGCGGCTTTGGAATTGTATGGGGTTTCTCACCCTTCGGAGCTAAAGCGCGATGCCGGCGAGGAGCTTGTTTTTTCCGCACCGTTTTTTGGGGCTTTTGTTATGGAGATTTTGGGGTTGACAAATTTGTCGCCATTTTGGGATTTTAATATGGAATTGCGTCGAATTTTCCCCATTATGACAGAAATGCGGTCGTTTACGCCTTGTCGTATGATTAGCACTTATATGACTGATTATCCGTACAACTATCGCAGAAACCGACTGTTGCTTTATCGCGACTGGTCTTATTTTAGGATTTTCGATGAGCGACGCTAAGAGGGGGACGGAGAATAATAACGCACGTGATGTAGCGGCTATTTCGCTCGGCGGGCGTTTTTTGACGTTCCTTGGAAGGACTATGTACATAGGATGGTTTGGCACGGGTAATCTGCTTTTGAATGCATTTACATTTGCGCTCCGTGTGCCTAATGTAATTTTTACCGTGCTTGGCGCGGCCTTGGGGACTGTGATGATTCCTATTTACAGCTCGCTTTTGGCGGAGGAGAAAGAAGCCGAGGCCAAGCGGTTTATTGATAATGTGATTACCATTAGCGTGCTTTTGCTTGGGGTGCTTGTGGTCGCGGGGCTGGTGGGTGCGCCGCTGCTTGCGCGGGTCGTTGCGGGTGCGGACTTTGAGAACTTGGAGTATTTAACCTTTGTGCTGCGGGTTTTGATTCCTTGTGTTATTTTTTTCGGGTTTGGGGCTATTTTTCAGGGGCTTTTGCATTCTCACGGGGTTTTTAGGTTGCCTGCTTTTGTTACCGCGCCCGGTGGGATTATTTTGATTTTGTACTTGATTTTTTTTGGAGATAGATTTGGCGTTACGGGGCTGGTTTTTGCGGCGGCTTTGGGGATTTTTATGCAGCCTCTTATTATGCTGCCTGCTGTGTGGCGATTAGGGTATAGGTATCGCTTTTCTCTAAATTTGCGGGACGAAAATGTTAGGGCGGCGGGGCGGCTTTGTGTGCCTGTATTGATTTCCGTTGCTTCTTATCAGTTTCATTTTATTTTTGGGCAGTCCGTGGCTTTGCGGTTTAATACTACTGCAGTTATGGATTATTCGCAGGAGATTGTGCAGGTTTTTATTTTGACTATTGTTTACGCGATTGCGGCGGTTTATTTGCCAAAATTGTCCGTGCAGTGGGCCAAGGCCGACACTGGTGGGTTTAACGAGAGCCTAAAGAGTGCCATGGGCTATACATTTTTTTTGGTGCTGCCTGCGGCGGTTGGGTTTTTTCTTCTGCGTTTCGAAATTATGGAGTTTTTGCTGGGCTGGCAGGGGCAAGAAAGCTATGAGAGTATCCGCATGGCCGGGAATATGATGGGCTTGTATGCCGTTGCCGTTGTCGTGATTTCCTTTAAGGAAGTCGCGGACAGGGCGTTTTACTCGGGGAAGGATTCTAAGACGCCTGCGGTTTTTGGTGTTGTTATTATGGTGGTTAATATTGTGGTTACGCTTTTGTTGATTCCCGTGATTGGGGTTTATGCCATGCCTGTGGCTTATGGAGTGGCGGCGGTTGTTGGTTGTGGTGGGCTGATTTTACGGTTGCATTTGCGTACGCGGTTTGTGGATTTTGGGTTTTTTCGGGAATTGTTTAAGGTTGTAATCGCGGTGGCTTTGATGGCCGTTGTTGCGTTTTATGCGCGGGGGCTGCGGCTTTCGGGCGTGTTGATTTTGGATATGATTGTACCTGCGGTGTCTGGGGCGGCGGTTTATTTTGCTGCGGCTTGGGGTTTAAGGATTTCTGCGGTGCTTACGTTGTTTAATCGGAGGTGAGGCAATTGGAGCTGCGTACAGATGATTTGTTGCTACGGACAGTAGTTGACGACGACATAGACGAGGTCGCCCGCATGTGGAAATTTGAACAAGGCGAGATTTCATCCGACGAGGCTAAAAAAGCTATCGAGTACATGCAAAATAATCACAAGCAAAATCGTACGGGGTTTATTAAACATCTTTGTTTCGCCATATTCGAAAAGGGGAAAAATAGTATTATCGGCTGGTGCGGTATTGATGGCACGGATATATTCTATTTAATTGACAGCGCGTACAGGAATAAAGGATATGCCACACAATGCGCCCTAAAGCTGTTGGAATACGCTTTTGAAGTTGCAAAAATAGAGCGCGTATTTGGCGGTTGCGATAAGGACAATATTTCTTCGTTTAAGGTATTGACAAAATCGGGAATGGTTATTTTTGAAATCGAAGAAAACGGCGACCCTCGATTTTTTATCGACAATGACATTTACGAGAAAATAAAAGCACTTAGCGGAGGTGTTGTAAGGTGCAAAAGCTGATAATAATAACCGGCTCACCCTGCGTAGGCAAAACCGCCGTAGCGTAAAACCTATATGAAACATTCGAAAACAGTGCATACTGCGACGGTGATTGGCTGTGGAGAGTTAATCCGTTTTCCGTCCACGACCCGAGGCTTAGAAACGGCGATAAAAACATGTCGTTTGTGCTTTCCACGTATTTGAATTCTAAGTTTGACTATGTAGTTTTTTCTTCCGTGGTGGTGATAGGCGAGGGGATTCGCAGGGCTATTTTGGACGATATCACGGCGAAGGACTATGAAGTTATCGCATTCACATTAAAATGCTCGGAGAAAACCCTCATCGAGCGTCACAAAAAAAGAGGCGACGACGGTGAAGTAATGTTTGACTGGCTTAGAATGGAAACGCACCCCGGCGATTATGTAATTGATACCGACAATAAAACGGTGGAAGAAATCGTCGCGGAGATGAGAGGGATTATAAAAAATGCTTAATTTGGAAGTAATAGGAAAAGGCGCGACTACGACGGTATATCGTGACGGCAACAAGGCGATAAAGCTATATGTTAATGCCCCGCCAAACGAAGCAGAAAACGAAGCCAACCGCCAGCGTTTTGCAGTAAACGCGGGGCTTCCTGTGCCTGCGGTTTTTGGTGTTCGTCATATAAACGACAATATGGTAGCTTTGGATATGGAATACATAATCGGCAAACCACTTATGCAGCAAAAAATGGACGCAGATGAGCGAAAAAATGCCATCGAAACGCTGGTAAAATTGCAATGCGCAATTCATAGAGTAGAGGCAATCGGCCAACCAAAACAAGCGGACAGAATTGCACAAAAAATCAAAAACACCCCGCACATATTTGCGACGGAAAAAAGCCGCCTGCTGGAATCATTAGGGCGGCCGGCTACAGATTGTAATAGCTTATGCCATGGAGATTTTCACCCGCTTAACATTATTTATGATGGGGATAAGCATTGGATTATTGATTGGGTAGACGCCACGGCGGGTAACCCGCTCGCGGACGCTTGTCGGACATACCTGCTTTTTAAGCAGTTTATTACGCGCCAAGCAGGGATTTATCTTAGTGCGTTTTGCAAGGAGGCAAATGTGAAATCGGAGGATGTTCTTAGCTGGCTGCCCGTCCTTGCCGCCGCTCGGCTGGATGAAAATGTGGATGATAACGCAAGGTTATGGTTGCTGGATATTATTAAAAACAATGGATGAGGCGAAAATGAAAAGAATATTAATTATCTTGCCAAACCTAGACCTAGGTGGCACGGAAACGGTTGTTATGAATTACTTCCGCCATATAAACCGCGAGGAGATGGTTTTTGACTTCGTAGTGCATGGCACGGACGGGTACTACGAAGCGGAGGCGCGCTCGCTAGGCGCGAGGATTTTCCGTGTTCCCACACGCGGGGAAGGTTTCTTCAAAAATATCTTCGCCATGCGAAAAATCTACAAAAGCCACCCCGAGTACGACACAGTAATCATATGCACAGAACACGCCCTCGCCGCAATAGAGATGAAGGTAGCGTGGTGGTGCGGTGTAAAAACACGTGCGGCGTGGAGTCACTTCTCCGACTATCAAGGGGCTTCGCGGGTAAAGCGATGGGTGCATTTTTTTGCGCGTCCGTTTTTGCGGATGTTTACAAATTTGTATTTGGCATGTACCGCCGACGCGGGGCGGTGGTTATTTGGGTTTGCTCCAAAATGGCCGGATTCGCAATTAAATCGCTGTGTTGGCTTGCATAAAAAGAGTTTTCATATTATAAACAATGCTATAGACTTGGATAAATTTAGATATTCTCCCGAAGTGCGAGAGAATATCCGCACCATCCACGACCTTGGCGAGCGTTTTACAATCGGAATGGTAGCGCGACTAACGACAGTAAAAAACCATGCCTTCGCATTGGAAGTCATCAGCAAGCTGGAAAACGCAACATTATTAATCGTAGGTGACGGAGAATTAAAAAATCAACTGACGATAAAATGTCGCCGGTTGAAAATTTCCGACCGAGTAATTTTTACAGGGGCGGTGAATAACCCCGCCGACTATTATCAGGCATTTGACCTGTTGCTAATTCCGTCCTTCCACGAAGGCCTTACGCTGGTAGCCATCGAAGCGCAGGCGGCGGGGCTTCCCGTTTTGCTTTCCGACACCATCGCGAAGGAAACAAAAATAAGCGATAACGCACACTTTTTAAGCCTAAAAAAAGGTGCGGATTTTTGGGCAGAAACAGCGGCCTCGTTGCAAAAAACAGAAAGAAAATCACCCGACTTAAAAAGCTCGGGCTTTCATATAAAGCATGAAGCGGAAAGGTTTCAAAACATAATAGGAGGTAGTCAATGATAGACAAAAAAGGCAGAATATTTGGCGTAGTAAGCCTCATAGACCTGTTTGCGGTGGTGATAATCGCGTCGGTGATTGCGGTGGTGTATTTTAATGTAGGCGCGAGTGGCCGCCCGGTGGTTGGCGCGGAGCAGCCTGTGTATATCACGTTTTTTTCGCCTGCGCTGGAGGATTTTACCGTAGCCGCGCTGGCAGAAAACACCCCTGTGATAGACGATATTAACGGGACTTTTTTGGGTACGGTTGTTGGCATAGAAATTGGCGATAGCATAACATTTATGCCCGATATCCACGGCAACGAGGTTGCTTCTACAATGGAGGGCTTTTATTCCGTGGCGATTACGTCGCGGGTTTACGGCGGCCTGTCCGGCGGCGCGGTTGTCCTTGGCGGAAACGTCTATACCGTAGGCGCAGAGGTAATAATTTGGGCGGGCAGAGCAAAAACCATGCTAAATATTTCAGACATAAGAGTGGAGGAATAGAATATGAAAGACGGAAAAATTTTCGGTGTGGTAAACATCATTGACCTATTTATAGTAATCGTGCTAATCGGCGTGGCGGTTTTCGGAATATGGCAATTTAACGCGGGGCGTGGGGTAATAGGTATTGCGCCGCCGGAAACCCGCGAGTTTATAATTTCCTTTTTCGCGGAAGAAGTAGAAGACTTTACAGCCTTTGCGGTAGAAGTCGGTGCGCCCGTAACAGACCATGGCCGAAACGTCTTCTTGGGTACAGTAACCGCAGTAGAAATTGACGACGCAAGAATCTGGAATGCCGACCAATACGGGATAGCGGTAGCCAGCCCAAAACCGGGCTTTTCCTCAATAGAAATAAGTGCGCGCCTAACCGCCCAGCCCACCGAACACGGCATAATAATAGCGGGCAACCGCTACGGAATAGGCCATAGCTTGGCTGTCCGCGCAGGCCGAGGCCAAATATTTATGAGAATCTCCGGCCTGGAGGAAGTAGGATGAACACGAGCAGCGTAGTAATAAAAAAAGCTGTAGCGTTCCTGTCGTGGCTAAATTATTATTTCGAATACAGCCTAATTTTTCGCGCCTTTATGGTGGTGAAAAAGGCCGCGGGCAGCAGCGCAATTTTGCAAGGCTTTACAAGCACAGAGTACCGAGACTACTGGCAAGGCTCGTTGATTTTCAAATTTATCGCATTTATCACAAGCGGGATTTTTGCCGCAATAGGATGGTGCGTACGTCTCGTTGTACAGTGGAACAAAACCAGCCTTAACAGTCGTGCTTTTGCGGCCTGCGCAGCAGTCGCAAAACGCGACACCGGCTTCATCAGCTACTGGAACAAGGCGTTTTACGGCTGTGTTCCTGCACGGCTGCTGCGTTGGTATTTTGGAGAAGCCACGGGCGCGTTAAAGCTGTCGTACATGGTATTTTTGCTTGGCGTTCTCGTAATCCCAAGCCCCATGTGGAATAATATGTTTTTGCTGTTAAGCGCGGTATTTTTTGCGGGCGTTTTTCTGTTGCAGTGGTTTTTACTCACGGGCGGCAAGGAAAAACCTAACCTCGCGCATATCTCACCCGCGCTTGTTTTATTTGTTTTTTTCTGCTCATTGAGTATTGTCACGGGCTACGGCGGTGGAGATAGCTTACGCGTTTTTATTATTTTTTTCGCTTGCGTTGTACATTCCGTGATTGTGTCATTTGTTTTTCGGGATAAGAATGATTTTCGGTTATTTTTTACCATGATTTCTGTCGTGCTTGTGGTGGCGGCTTTGTTTGGGTTTTACCAATTTGCCATGGGCATAGAAATCCAAGCGGCGTTTACAGACCTCGGCGCAAGCCCGGGGCTTTCTCGGCTGTATTCTACTCTGGGAAATCCCAATAACGACGCACAGTTTTGGGCTATGCTTTTGCCCTTTGTGCTTGCCGTGGCGATTACCGTCAAAAACGACACTCGGCGTATTGTTTTGATTGGTGCAATTTTTATCGTGGTCGCGGCCTTTGCGCTTACGTACTCGCGGGCGGGCTATATCGCGCTTTTGGCGGGCATCGGCGTTTTTGTGCTTATGACCGCGCCCAGGCTTGTACCTATTGGCCTGCTTGTGCTTATTCTCGCGCTGCCGTTTATCCCCGCAGGGATTTTGGAGCGGCTTTTCACACTCGGGCAAGATACCTCCAGCCAGTACCGCTTTCTAATCTGGGGCGGCGTCCTTAGAATGCTCGAAGACTTCTGGGTACAGGGAATCGGAATGGGCCCCGCCGCCTTCATAAGAATTTACAGAAGCTACGCCCATCCCTTAGCAGAACGTGCCATGCACTCACATAATATGTTCCTTGACCTTATCACCCACAGCGGAATCGGCGCGCTGCTCGCATTTTTAGCCTACCTCTTCCGCCTGTTTAAACGCGGAATCTCATCGCACATGGCCTCCGAGGACAGCGAGTATAAAATCTACATGGCCGCAGGCATCGCCGCACTCGCCGTGTTTGTAGTATTTGGCGTAGGGGAATATGTATGGTTTTATCCGCGTGTTATGTTGGTTTTCTGGGTGATAGCAGGGCTGGTTGCGTCCATGGCCGGGAAAAACAATGTCAGTTGAAAAATAAAATTTCATCTTTGGAGGTTTTTTAATGCAGGATTTTATTAATTACATGGAACGGATTAACATGTTTAAACAAGTGATTGCGATTATGGAGTTTGATTCGGAGACGATTGCGCCGGGTGGCGGATTGGCACAGCGGGCTAAGCGAGCGGGCTTTTTTGAGTTGGAAGTTTACAATATGCAGACTTCTGACACCATCAAAAATTTCCTTGATACCCTCGCGCCGGTTTTGGATAGCCAAGACGACATCGTTAAAGCATTGTACAAGGAGGCTAAGGACGAATACGACAAAAAAGTAAAAATCCCCGCCGACATAATGGAGCAGTACGCAAAGCTCACAGAAGAATCCAACGACGTATGGCGCAAGGCGCGCAAAGCAAACGACTTTGCAAAGTTCGCGCCGTATTTGGAGCGGATTATTAAGCTGGATATGAAAAAGCTGGAGTATCGCAAGGATAAAATCCCCGCAGGTGGCTGTGTATACGATGTTTTGCTTAACGACTACGAGGACGACATGACTGTGACCATCTACGATAGATTTTTTGGTACGCTGAAGGGAACGGTTGTGCCGCTTCTTAAAAAGGTTATGGCTTCCGAGAAAAAAATTGATACGTCGTTTAAAAACGCAGTTGTGGATATTGAGACACAGCGTAAGATTTCCGAGTTTATTGCCAAAAAAATCGGGTACGATTTAAACCGCGGTTACATCGGTGTTGCCGCCCACCCCATGTGCATGAGTACGGACAGCACCGACGTACGCATTACCACCCGCTACGATGAGACAGACTTTTTATCGTCGCTGTATTCAGTTTTACACGAGTGCGGCCATGCCATCTACGAGCAAAACATGGGCAAGGATATCGCAGGGTCGTTGCTGGGCGACGGCACATCCATGGGGATTCACGAGAGCCAAAGCCGCTTCTACGAGAATGTAATCGGCCGCAGCTTGGAATTTTGGGAATTTATCACGCCGGAGCTAAAGGAAATTCTGCCAAAGGAATTTGCACATGTAACCCCGCAGATGTTTTTTGAAGCGGCAAATGAATCCAAGCCCTCGCTAATCCGCGTGGAAGCCGACGAGCTAACCTACAGCCTGCACGTAATCATCCGCTACGAAATCGAAAAAATGCTGTTTGGCGGCGAATGCAAAATCGCAGACCTTCCGCAAATCTGGAACAGCAAATACGAAGAATACCTTGGCCTAACCCCACCCACCTACGCCGACGGCATTATGCAAGATATCCACTGGCCGATAGGCTATTTTGGGTACTTTCCGACATACGCGCTTGGGTCGGCATATGCAGCGCAGTTTCTGCATTATATGAAAAAGGAAATGGACGTAAGCTCGCTCATCCGCAAGGGCGAGTTCTCCAAAATCACCGATTGGCTCCGCGAAAAAATTCATAAGCATGGCTCAAAATACACGCCTGCATTGCTTATGCAAAAATCCTTCGGTGAGCAGTTGGACTCCACTCACTTAGCAGAATACCTCACAAATAAATACAGCAAGCTGTACAAACTCATATGAAGACGATAACGATTATCACCCCCTCAAGCATCGAGGTGGAATACCGCTTGGCGGGTGCGGGGTCGCGTGTGGCGGCGTTTCTTATTGACTTTGCGGTGCAGGTCGCGCTTATTGCCGCCGCCGCTGTACTTGTGCTGCTTTGGGCAGACCGTTTTATTATGGGAAACACCGACCCAAGCGGCACTGCACTTGGTATTGTGATGGTGTTTGCATTTCTTGTGCAGTTTGGCTATTTTATCGTATGGGAGCTTATGACAAACGGGCAGTCGTTGGGTAAGCGGATTTTTGGGCTGCGCGTAATCCGCGATAACGGACAGCCACTTGGATTTTCTCAGTCGCTGGTGCGTGGGCTTATTAGGGCTTCGTTGGATATGCTTTATGTGGGGCTTATTGTGGTTTTGTTCTCTAAAAAGCACAAACGCTTGGGCGATATGGCCGCAGGCACGGTTGTGATTTGCGAAAATTCCGCACCCGCACCCGTTGTTGCATCGGCTTGGCCAAGCGGCTTGCCCGACGCTTTTTTGCTAACGGCGGAGGAACGGCAGCTTGTGGAAGACTGGCTGGCTCGCCGCGACGATTTTAATGACGGCGGAGGGGCAATTTTTGAAAAAATAAAAATTCATCTACAAAAATATAATCAACCGGAGGAGGATTATTTTGAAAGTATTAGCGATTAACGGAAGCCCTCGCGAAAAGGGCAACACAGCAGCAATGCTAAATGCCGTACTTGGCGTACTAAAAGAAGGCGGCGCGGAAACCGAGCTATACCAAGCAGGCGGAAAAGCTGTACACGGCTGTTTGGCCTGCGGAAAATGCCGCGAGACCAAAAGCACATGCGTAACCGACGACTGGGTAAACGACGTGTACAAAAAAATGCTGGCCGCCGACGCAATTATCATCGGCTCGCCCACGTATTTTTCCGACCTCACACCCGAGACAAAGGCAGTTATCGACCGCTGCGGTTACATGGCACGCAGCACAAACGCGCTTTCTCGCAAGGTTGGTGCGGCTGTTAGTGCTGTGCGCCGTGCGGGTGGGATTCACACACTTGATTCCATCCAGCATTTCTTTTTTATCAGCGACATGATTGTGCCGGGCAGCACTTATTGGAATATGAGCCTTTCCCTCGCGCCCGACGACTTCGACAAGGATGATGAAGGCAAAGGCACAATGAAACGTCTCGGGGAAAACATACTGTGGTTACTAAAACTCATGGAAAAAGGGAAGTGATTTTATGAAAATGACATTCAGATGGTTTGGCCACGGTGCAGACCCCATAGGACTAAAGGAAATACGACAAATCCCGGGTATGACGGGTGTTGTAACAAGCCTGCTGGACATCCCCGCAGGCGACGCATGGCCGGAGGACCGCATAAAAGCAATGAAAGAAATGGTATCTTCCCACGGGCTGGAAGTAGAAGTAATCGAAAGCGTAAACATCCACGAGGACATAAAACTGGGCGCACCCGGCCGCGACAAAAAAATCGAAAACTACATTTTAACAATGGAGCGGTTGGCAAAATACGGCATAAAATGCATATGCTACAACATGATGCCCGTACTGGACTGGGCACGCAGCCACCTATACTACGACCTGCCCGACGGCTCCAACACCATGCGCTACGAGGCCGCCTTCATAAGCGGACTAACGCCGGAGGAGTTGGCCGCCCGCTACGCAAAAGAATCCGACACCTACGAAATGCCCGGCTGGGAACCCGAGCGCATGAAAAAAATCCGCGAAGCCCTTGCCGCCTACGAAGGCATGAAAGAAGAAACCTTTTACGCAAACATGAAATACTTTTTGGACGCAATCATCCCCCACGCGGAGAAACTGGATATAAAAATGGCAGTACATCCCGACGACCCCCCGCTACCGATTTTCGGCTTGCCAAAGCTGATTATCAGCCGCGACAATGTGCGCCGCTACCTGGATTTAAACCCAAGCAAGCATAACGGGCTTACCCTTTGCACAGGCTCGCTTGGCGCGAAAAAAGGCGCGGATATCCCCGCCATGGTGCGCGAGTTTGGCGGCGAGGGGCGGATTCACTTTGCCCATGTGCGCAACCTAAAATTTGAAAACGATACCGACTTCTACGAGTCCGCGCATTTGACTTCCCTCGGCTCGCTGGATATGTACGCAATTATGAAGGCATTCCACGACGTGGGCTTTAAGGGCTGGGTGCGCCCCGACCATGGCCGCATGATTTGGGACGAGACAACCAAAAAAGGCCGCCCCGGCTACGGCCTGTACGACCGCGCACTGGGCGCGACGTATCTGCAAGGCATATGGGAAGCACTGGAAAGGGGCGCGAAGCAATGAAGCTAAACCTAAAAAGCATAGCAAACCCCGCCGACTGGAAGGGCTACGACCTCCCCAAATTTGATGTAGCCGCTATGGTAGAGCGCACAAAAGCCGCACCCACATGGCTACACATGGGCGCGGGCAATATCTTTAGAATATTTGTGGCGGCGGCGCAACAAGACCTACTTGAAACCGGCCACGCGACCACAGGAATACTGGTCTACGAAGCTTTTGACCAAAAAATCATCCCCGCGTCTTTTACCCCATACGACAACCTAACCCTAGGCGTAACACTAAACGCCGACGGCAGCATAGAAAAGCGCGTAATAGCGAGCATGGCAGACGCCTTTTGCGGCGACTTCCCACGCCTGCGTAAAATAATCGCCGCGCCGTCGTTGCAAATGATTTCCCTTACCATCACAGAAAAAGGCTATGCCGTAAACCCCGCAACAGTCTGCGCCACCCCCGACGACGCAAAAACCACAATAGAGCAAATAGCCGCAGGGCTGGTAAGCCGCCACGAGGCCGCCGCGCCACCATGCGCACTGGTTACGATGGATAACTTTGCAGAAAACGGCGAGCAACTAAAAAAATCCGTACTAACCGTAGTAGACACATGGCTGGCAAACGGAAAAGTCACCGCCGAATTAAAAGCATATGTAGAAAAGCAATCCTTCCCATGGACGATGATTGACAAAATCACACCACGCCCCTCGGAGGATGTAGCAAAAATGCTTTCCGAAACAGGCTACGAAGACACCGCAATCACCGAAACCCCAAGCCATACCTTTGTAGCGTCGTTTGTAAACGCCGAGGCCGCCAAATATCTGATAATCGAAGACGACTTCCCCAACGGCCGCCCGCCACTGGAAAAAGCAGGCATATACCTAACCGACCGCGAGACCGTAAGAAAAATGGACCAAA
>WQRQ01000010.1 GCA_009786685.1 Defluviitaleaceae bacterium | reverse complement strand
CGCTGCCCAGGGGGGGGCGGTGTAGGTCGTAGGCGTGGCTTTGGATTTCTGCGTGGCCGCTTTCGTGTAGGGTGGTTACTTGCTCCCAGTTTAGGTTGGGGTGTGGGGCTTTGGGATTTTTTTCGGCTTCGGCTGTGGCGCGGTCTGTGGCTTCGCCCATTATGGAAACTACGGCTTTTTGGTCGAACTCTTGGAGTAGCGGGAGCAGGTATTTATACTCGCTGTAGTTGCCGTCGTCAAAGGTTAGCATTATTGGGTTTGGCGGTAGGGGGATGCCTTCGTTTACCAAGGCTATCAGGTCGCTTACTACTACTGTGTTGTAGTTGTTTGCTTGCATGTATTCAAAATCTTGGCGTAGCTGTGTAGGTGAGATTCCAAACGGGCCGATGTATTTTTGATTTTCCGTTACCAAATGGTACATAATAACGGGGAGCTTTGTTTCTTCCGGCGCAACGGGTACGCCAAGGCACGCCACTGCTGCCAGTACGCATAAAAATATATTTTTCATTTATCATTTCTCCTTTTAGTCAGGGAATAAAAAATCGCGAACGTTTCACTGCGTTTTTTATTCCCGGTTTTTGCCGCACGGCAAAAAGATTTCCGAAATTTATTATGCGAAAAAATGAGGGTTAATATGCCACTGATTTTGCCGAAAGAAGGCGTTTTTGAATACGAAGAAAAGCGGTCTAAGTTTTTGGGGTACTGCGCGCCTGTGAGTACGGACGAGGCGGCTCGTACGGTAATCGCGGAAATCCGCGCCGCGCATCCTAAGGCAAATCATAATGTGTTTGCGTATGAAATCACGGCGGGCAATGTTGTGCGAATGAGTGATGATGGTGAGCCGCATGGCACTGCGGGAATGCCTGTGTTAACCGTGTTTCAGAAAACGGGTGTAATTAATTATGTATGTGTGGTGACGCGGTATTTTGGCGGGACGCTGCTGGGAGCGGGTGGGCTTGTGCGTGCATACACCCGCGCCGCAAAAGGCGCGATGGAAAACGCCGCACCCGAGGAGCTTGTAATCTCCAAGGAATACGGCGTGGTATGTGGGTATTCAAATTTTGACAAGGTGAAATATGATTTTGAAAAGCTGGGTGTGGAGATTTTAGGAGTGGAGTATACGGATGTTTGTACGCTTACCGTGCGTGTTACGGAGGTTATTGAGCCGTCTTTTATGGAAGTGATGTGCTTACCGTATTTGACGCTAAATCCGACTGCTCACCGCTGATGATTATGTTTACATATTTCCATGCGGATTCTTCCAGTAGGAAGGGGTCGGCTATGGAATCCCACCAGTCGGTGAATTCTGTGACGGATTCTAGTGTGCCGCCGTTTTCTCCGTTGGCTAGGTCGCGCCTTATAACTCTGTCTCGGGCAACTTCCGATTTCGTGTCTACCCAGATGGAGTATGTGGCGGATTTGCGCAATGTTTTTCTGCACGCGCCGCTGCCTTCTATTATTAGGGCTTTGTTTGGGGCTGCCGTGATACATCCGTTGCGGTTTTTTTTAATCCAGCCTGATGGCTTGTAGGCGATATTTTCTCCGTTTTGCCATGGGTGGATAATGCCTGTTAGCAGTTCTTCGTCCCAGTGAATTGGGTCTGCGTACCATGCGACGTCGTCTGTGGATACTATGTTTGCATTTAGCATATCTGCAAGTTTTTTGGCTAAGGTCGTTTTTCCCGAGCCGCCCACGCCGTCTATAAGTATGAGGGGGGTTGGTGTCATGCTTAATATTTTTTCTGACAAAGCGGATAGGGATTCTTCTTTCCATGTGCTTATGTTAAGTGGTGGGAGCATTTTATGCACCCCCGAGTATCAGCGCGCCGAGTTCCATTGGGGGTACTATTTTGCCGTCCTTGTAGACACGCATACAGCCTGCGGAGATTTCGTCTATCAGGATAACCTCGCCGTCGCTTTTGCCAAACTCGAATTTTAGGTCGTATAGCTGTAGGCCTTTTTTCTCCAGATCGGCGGCTATTATTTTTGCTGCTTTTTTGGTTAGGGTAATGCAGGCTTTGTAGTCGGCTTCTGTTAGGATTTTTAGGGTTACTAGGGCTTCTTTTGTGATGGGTGGGTCTTGGCGGGCGTCGTCTTTTAGGGTTACTTCTGCTAAGTAGTCTAGGTCGTCGCCGGATTTTGTATACGCGCCGTAGCGGCGGATAAAGCTGCCGTCGGCCTTGCGTCGGCATACAAATTCTATGCCCTTGCCAAATATGACGGCGGGGCGCACATCCATGGTTGCAGCGGCAATGTCGCTTGCGATATAGTGCGTAGGAATCCCCTGCGCCGCAAGTAGCTCAAAATAGTATACCGAAAGCCTAAGAGATTCGCGCCCCAGGCCTTCTATACTCAAGCCTACGGCGTTCTCGCCCGGGTCGAAAACGCCGTCTTTGCCTGTTGCGTCGTCTTTTAATTTTAGGGTAAGCGTGCCGTTTGGGTTTTCGTATACGTTTTTTGTTTTGCCTTCGTAGATTGGTTTCATGCTTGTACTCCTTTATTTTTTGTTTTTCGCAAAAAGTCGGTTTGCTGCGTGTTGGTGTGGTATGCCGGACGAGTTGCAGTCAAATACATACTCCATGCAATCCTCGATATACCAGTCGTGGAAATATGTGAAAAGCTGTCCAGATTTCCATTCGTGGGAATGGTTTTCTTTTTCGGGTGCTGCTGTGATGAACGGTTTTTTTACGAAAACGTGGAATGCGACCAGTCCGTTTTGGTTTACGTGGGATTTGTAATTTTGCATGATTTCGTCACGTAGTTTTGGCTTGATGTAATGGAGCGCGCCGCTGGAGAACAGGATGTCGTAGTTTTCTTCCAACCGATAATCCCAAATATTTGCGCGGAATGCGCGTACGTTTACGCGAGCTTTATCTGCAAGGCGTTTTGTTTTGTCCAGCCCCGCCTCCGAAATATCAAAGGCCGTAACATCATAGCCGCACTTTGCGAAAAATACGGCGTCTTTGCCCTCGCCGCACCCGATATCAATCACCTTTAGCGGACGAGTAGGCGGTATTAGCTCCAAGACTTTCAGACACATCCTTGACGGCTGTACTCCCCAGTAGTACTCGTCTTTTTTGTAGTCGTCCTCGTAGTATGACGCGTCGTCGCCAAAGGCCGTGTAGCCCAGTAGTTTATCCACACTCACGCCCAGCGCGTGTGCGAGTTTTGGTAGTAGCACCGTGTCGGGGACGGTTTGGCCTGTTTCCCATTTGCTTACGGCTTGGAAGGTTATGCCTAATTGCTCGGCCAAGGCTTCTTGGGTTAGGTGCTGGTCTTTTCTGTATCTTGCTATGTTGCCTGATAGGATTTCGCGCATATTATCTCCGCCTCTCTGTGGATATTATGCGGCGGCGGAAGGCGTAAGACAATAACCGTGTATTTGAAGTTTACAAAAATTCAACGGTGAGGTGAGTTTTTTATAACGGCAAGCCATGCGGCATAACGTAACGCTTCCGAGATGTCACCATGCGAAAGATATGGATACTCTCCTACGAGGGCGTCAGCGGTTTTTCCTCCGCTTAATTGCGCCATTATCATACCGACCGTTACACGAGTGCCTTTTATGCAGGCTTTGCCGCCCATAATATTTATGTCGTGTGATATTTTTGGGAATTGTTCCATGACTTTAACTCCTTTACATCATCTTTATTTATCGCGTACTCCAGCCTGTCTTTCATTTTGCCGTCGTGGTAGACGGCTTTTATTTTTTCGGCTTCTTTTCGGAAGCGTGATTTTTCTATTACTCTGCGGCTTGCTATGTTTTCTGCGTGGCAGCCTGTGGTTATGCGGATAACATTGTCGCGGGTAAATGCGAAGTCGATTACCGCCTTAACTGCCTCTGTCATGTAGCCGCGCCCGTGGTACTCCGGGAACATCATGTAGCCCATGTGGACGATTTTGCCTAGCGACGTGGTGTCGGAAATCGTATAGCCAATGCTCCCGATAAAGTCGTCGTGCGGTTTTTCTGTAATGCAAAAATAATGACCATCGGAGTTTTCCATGCCGGTTTTTAGGTATTTTTTTGTGTCCTCAATGCTGTGGCAAAGGATATCGTCCAGGTAGTACATAATCGCCCTGTCCGACCATTGGCGGTGCATTTCGGGCAGGTCGGTTTCTTTGTAGGTGCGTAGGATTAGGCGTTCTGTTTCTAGTTTTGTCATATGTCGCTCCTGTGGAACAAGTTTGTGCATTTTATATTTTTTATGTCGCGGTAGAGTTCTTTTCTTACGGCGTCGAGGGTTTCGGCTTTGCGGGCGGCGAGTAGTACGCGGCCGCCGTTTGTTGTAAAATTGTCTGCTTCGTTTTTGGCTGTGCCGCAGTGGAAGATTAGGGTTTGTGAGTTTACTTTGTCGAGGCCTTTTATTTCCGCGCCTTTCTCAAAGTCGTCGGGGTAGCCTTTGGAGGCTAGGATTACGCCAAGTACGGCTTCTTCGCTCCATTCGAGGTTGGGGTCTTTTTTGTCTAGGATGTCCATTAGTGCGGTGTATAAGTCGCTTTCTAAGCGCGGTAGAATTACTTCTGTCTCGGGGTCGCCAAAGCGGGCGTTAAATTCTATTACCTTCGCGCCTGCTTTGGAGGCGATAAGGCCTGCGTATAGGATTCCTGTGAAGGGGCGGCCTTCGGCTACCATGGCTTTTGCGGTGGGGATTAGGATTTCTTGTCGTGCTTTTTCGATGATTTCGTCGGAAATCTGCGGCACGGGCGAATACGCTCCCATTCCGCCGGTGTTAGGCCCTTTGTCGCCGTCGAAGGCGCGTTTGTGGTCTTTGGCAATCACCATGGGGTAAACGTCCTCGCCGTTTACAAATGCCATATAGGAAAACTCCGTCCCCGTGAGAAATTCCTCGATAACGACGGTATTGCCCGCCGCGCCAAAGCGTTTGTTTTGTAACATCTCGGCCAGTGCAGAGTACGCCTCCTCGTGGGTCTCGGCGATTACTACGCCCTTGCCTGCTGCCAGCCCGTCGGCTTTTAGGACAAAGGGTGGGCGTTTAATTTTAATGTACTTTGCGGCGTCGGCAAAGCTTGTAAAAACCTCGTATCCCGCCGTGGGAATGCCGTGTTTTTTCATAAGCTCCTTGGCGAAGCTTTTGCTGCCTTCGATAATGGCGGCGTTTGCCCGTGGGCCGAATACGGTAAGGCCTTCTTGCTCAAAAAAATCCACAATGCCGTCTACCAGCGGGGCTTCCGGCCCGATGAAGGTTAGTGCGATTTCGTTTTCCTTTGCAAACTCGGCCAGCGCGGTGTGGTTGGAGATTTCTATGGCTATGCTTTCGCATTTTTCTATTTCGTCTATGCCCGGATTGCCGGGTGCTGCGTAGATTTTTTCTACTTCCTCCGATTGGGCAAATTTCCATGCCAAGGCGTGTTCTCGGCCGCCGCTTCCTATTATTAAAACTTTGCTCACACTTTTCCCCTCACTTTTTTCTTGTAAATAATATATCCGCCATATATCGGTATGGCCAACACTGCCAGCGGTAGTATTAACGAAACGACAACAATGGCTAAGACCTCGAAAAGCACCGCGCTAAAGTTTACCGACGCCCTAAATGCCTCCGCTATGCGTGTGCCAAATCCGTCATCGGGTGGGTCTATGATGGGCGTGGCAGGGATGTACTGCTCTTCCTCATCTTCCTCTTCCGTTGGCTCTTCTACTTCTATGATTAGCAGGCGGATGGTGGAAAATGCGGCCAGTTGGTCTATTTCTGTCATGCGGCGGCGGTATCTGTCTACTACTACGCGTAGGTCGGATAGCTCGCGCTCAAGGGTTAGTATGTCGCGAAGCTCTGTGGCGGCGTCGCGCATGGCTTCTACGCGGCGTTCTTCTTCTTCGCGGATGCTTAGGCGGCTTTGCAGGTCTAGAAACATCATGGTGACGTCTTCGCTGGATGTCGTAAAGTGAGTGACGTTTCCTAGTCTTGTGATTTCGCTGTTTACAGCGTCGAAACGTGCTACGGGTACGCGGATTACGTATTCTGCCACCCATAGAAGCTCTTCGTGGTTTCTTATGCTTCTGTGGGCAGAGTTTTCTACAAAGCCGCCGCTTGTGTCTACTATGCGCTCCAGCCTTGCTACGGTATCTTCGAAGTCCAATGTTTCTACGGAGATGTCGGAATTGCGGATTACTCGACGCTCTACGGCCGCGGGCTGTGGAATGTCGGGGGTTTCCCATGTGGTTAATTCTGCGTCGGCGGGTAGGGATTCAGTGGCTTCTATCATCGGCGCGAAGGCTTCTTCTTCTGCCCAATCGTCCCATGATTCCCATGCGGCTTCGGCTGTGGGGGCTACTCCTTGGTCGGCTTGTGTAAACACGTCGCCGCCCGCTGCCGCACCACCTGCGGCCATGGGTGCGCGTTGTCCTACGTTTTCGCTGTCGTTACCGCCTCCGCCGCAAGCCGTTACGGTTACAAGCACCAGCAGAAGTACGACACTAAGAATTTTCTTCATTTTTGTCACCGCCTTTAGGTTTTCTTTTTACAATCCGCCAAACGACTGCCCCTATCGCAAGCATAACCGCCAACGGAATACTCGCATATGCCAAAAATAAAACCAGCCCCTGCACAACAGAAAGCGTCGCACCGGCGGATAACAAAAATGCGTTGCCTATCCGCGCAAATGTACCGGGGGGTTCGGGCTCCGGCTCGGGTTCCGGTTCTGGGGTGGGGTCGGGTTCTTCCGGCTCCGGGGGGATTGTTGCTATTGATATGTGTATGCGTGTTGTGCCTATTTCGGAGTTTAGGAAGTTTATTCTGCCGCGAAGGCGTTCTATTTCTGCTATGAGGTTTACGAGGCGGCCTTCTACTATGCGGAAGTCCGCGAGGGTTTGCGCTTGCAGAAGGAGTTCGTTTAGGTTGCGGTATTCTTCGTTGCGAATGCGCAGCTCCGACTGCAATGCGTGAAATTGCGCAAACTCGTTGCGTGTGGATGAGCTGGTTGCGGTTACATTCCCAAGCCCGCGTAGGGTGGTGAGTGTCGCGTTTAGCTCGTGATTGTTTACAAGCTGCTCGATACGCCCCCTGCCCGTACGGATATTAAACTCGCTTTGCAGCGCGATACCTTGCATGGTTAAAAATCTGGGGAGTGTCGTGTCCAGACACTCTACCGAGATTTCTATGCGGTAGGTGCTTATGAGAAAATCCTGCGGTGCGGAGTAAACGCGCTGTACCGTCAACCCTAAAAAAAGAAGGATGAGCAGTGTACATTTTTTTATCATCTAAAACCCCTCCCGGCGTTTAGTGTTTAAAGTGACGTATGCCTGTAAAAATCATTGCGATATTGTGCTTGTTGCAAGCGTCAATGGAATCTTGGTCTTTTACGCTGCCGCCCGGTTGGATGATGACTTGTATGCCTGCGGCAGCGGCCAGCTCTACGGTATCGGGCATGGGGAAGAAGGCGTCGGAGGCCAGGACTGCGCCTTTTGCGCGGTCGGCGGCGTCGCCTATGGCTATTTTTGCCGCGCCTACGCGGTTTGTTTGGCCGGGTCCTATGCCTACGGTCATGTTGTCGCGTGCTATGAGGATACCGTTAGATTTTACATATTTTACGCATGTCCATGCAAATTTTGCGGTTTTAAGCTCGGCGTCGGTGGGTTTGCGGTTGGTGGGGAAGGTAAGCTCCGCGATATCAAAGTTTGCTGTGTCGGTTTGTTGGATAAGCAGTCCGCCGTTTACTGCGGAGGTTTTGGTGGCTGCGGTGTCGGTGGACATGGAGGACTGCAATAGGCGTAGATTTTTCTTTTTGGTGAGAATGGCTAACGCGTCCTCGGAGAAAGAGGGCGCGATTATAATTTCCAAGAAAACTTCGCTGAGTTTTGCGGCGCATGTGGCGTCTACTTCGCGGTTAAGGGCGATTATGCCGCCGAAGATGGAGACGGGGTCGGCTTCGTAGGCGCGGGTGTAGGCTTCTGTTATATTTTCGCCAATGCCTACGCCGCAGGGGTTTTGGTGCTTTACGGCTACGGCGGCGGGCATGGAGAATTCCTTTACCATGGAAAGGGTCATGTCCGCGTCGGCTATATTATTGTAGGAAAGCTCTTTGCCGTGGAGCTGTTTTGCGGCGATTATCGAGCCTTGCGCGGGAACGGGGTCGCTGTACAGTGCGGCCGCTTGGTGGGGGTTTTCGCCGTAGCGCATGGGTTGTTTTATTTCGTATGTTAGTGTTAGCTTTTCCGGGAATGGCTCTCTTGTAAAATGGGCGGCGATAAGTGCGTCGTAGGCCGCTGTATGGCGGAATGCCTTTGCCGCGAGCTCTTTTTTTGTGGGGGCGGAAACGCCGCCTTGGGCGATTTCCGAGAGAACGCGCTCGTAGTCGGCGGGGTCTACCACTATCGCTACGCTTTTGTGATTTTTTGCAGCGGAGCGAATCATCGACGGGCCGCCTATATCTATGTTTTCTATTGCTTCGTCTTCGGTTACGCTCGGCTTTTGGATTGTTTCTTTGAATGGGTAGAGGTTTACCGCCACTATGTCTATGGGTGCGATTTTATGCTCGGCAAGGGTCGCCATGTGGGCGGGGTTTTCTCGTACGGCGAGCAGGCCGCCGTGGATGGCCGGGTGCAGAGTTTTTACGCGGCCGTCCATGATTTCCGGAAAGCCTGTTACTTCCGATATGTTTATCGCGCCTGCCTGCTTTAACAGGTCGTATGTGCCGCCTGTAGATACGATTTCGTAGCCGTGGGCTACGAGACCCTTGGCAAATTCCAATACGCCTGCTTTGTCGGAGACGCTGATTAATGCCCGTTTTTTCATTCTAATGTACCCCTTTTCGTAAATTATTGTGGATTGTCCATACGTCGTCACCAAAGTTGCTGATTACGCACACAAAAATATCTTCTGCGTACGAGGATTTGAAGCTTACACCGGGGTCGCAGCCTTCGAAGTACGGGACAGGGACGTGATGGTCTTCGTCTATCCAAAAGCCGTACCCGTACTCGCCTGTTTCTACCTGCGGCGAGGTCATTTCTTTTACTATAGTTTTTTTGATTATTTTTCCTGCAAGCAGGTCGCCCCAAAAACGCTCGATATCGTCGGCGGTGGTAAACGCGCCGCCTGCGCCCGTACCTTTTGCGTCTATGCTGTAGATGTTTGTGTAGTATAGGTTGCGCTTTTCGTCGTAGATGTAGGCGTTTGCGCAGTTTGCGGGCAGGCAGTCCAGCTCGTAGTAGCCTGTACCTACCATCCCGCAGGGGCGGAAGATGGCTTCTTCGAGGTATTTGTCAAAGGGTATGCCTGTGATTTTTTCGATTACAAGCCCCAGGACTACATAGCCCGTGTTGTTGTATTTAAATCGCTCGCCGGGCTTGTACATCATTGGTTTGAAGATATACAGCGGCGTGATGTCGGATGATTTTCTGATTTTGTAGTTTGGGAAGTTAACCCAAAGCTCCGCATACTCGTCCATCTCCGCCTCGTCAAAATAATCGGGAATGCCCGAAGTATGGTTTAGTAGCTGCCGAATGGTAATGTCGGGCGAAATCTGGTTAAGGTTAAAATCCAGCAGCCCGCCGATGGTCTCGTCCATGGAGAGCTTGCCCTCGGAAATAAGCTTTAGCACAGCCGTAGCCACAAATACCTTGCCCGCAGAAGCCGTGCCAAAGCTTGTGCTTAGTCGGTTTTCGCGGCGGTTTTGCAGATCGGCGTAGCCATAGGCCTTTTTGAAAATACTCTTGCCGCCTTTGCTGATGGATACTACGCCGTTAAAGCCGTCGCTTACGAAATCGTCATAGTTTTTCATTGGAAACACATCCTTGTGTGGTTTTTTATGCCGGGACTTTGTTCTAAGATTAAGCAGAAAGAACTATGTCTTTAGAGTATGATTCGTCCATAGTATGGCTGTCAATTAAATCCTGAAAGGCCGCTTTGCATTCTTCAATCGTATCACCATGATACATGATTAATGTACCTTTAGGGACACCCGCTATTACTTTTCCGTAGAGGATATTGTCTTGGTTGCAATAGTCAATCGTTCCGGTAAATCCTTTGTAGTAAATTTCATTACTTAGTGTCATATTAACCCTCCGTTTATTAGTTCGTCCATGATATCCCTTAATTGATACATTTTAAACGCCCTACCGCCATGCGGTTTATGAAATCTAATCTTAATATATCCATTATCAAACAAAACAGCCGACCCGCTTGTTTTGCCCGTATTGGATAGCCAAAAGCCTAAAGAAATAAGAAGTGTCTCAATTTCATGGTATGACATATCCCTTGGTTTTGACTTTAGCCTTTTTATAAGTTTTTCTTTTTTACTCATCCGGAAACATTCCTTGCCTCGTCATTTTAATAAGTGAACAATTTCGTCGGTTGCGTCTTTTATCAATTTATAATTATCTTCGATTGATATAAACCGTTGGGGTTTGCCCGGCTCGTATTTTTCGTTATTGTAATAATTATACTGGGATGTCCTGTGTTCTTCTGCTTCTGTTGCATTTATTATGTTGTCTATGCTTTCGCATTTTGCTTTTAGCAGGAGTGACCAGATTTCTTGTGTCCATGGTGAGTTTTTGTATAGCTCTGTGTCTATTTGTTTGCAGTCGCCGTAGTATGCATCGCGGAATTGCTCTTGTGGTCTGTTTTCGCTTTTGTACCACTGTGTAAATGGTACATAAAAGGTTTTTGTGTTGCATATATCCGTAAGAATATGCACAAGTACACCCTTGTAAAAATCGCTGTATTTTTGAAATTTTGCCGGCTCTGTTTTTGCAAGAACATCACGGAGCCAGTCGTCGCATTCCTTTATGCAGTCAACCTTGCCCCATGGTTTGTTGTATGCGAGGTAATGCGAATTTTTTTTCATTTCACCGGTGTAGTTTGCTCTAAAATGGACGCTGTCGGGGGCAATCGCTCCCATGTAATATTGGGTGGTATCGTGTGCTATGCCGATTTTGTCGTTTACTGCTTTTGCTACGGCCAAGTGTGTCATTGTCCAGGACATGTCGCGCCTCTTTTTATAGGATTTTTGATAGGAATTCTACGATGAAGATATGCTCTTGCTCCAGCACTCTTGCTGCTAGGATTTCCGGGGTGTCGCCTGCTTGTACGGGGACTTTGCGCTGCTCCAGTATGCTGCCTGCGTCGTATTCTTCCGTTACTCGGTGGATGGTGATTCCGGTTTCGGTGTCGCCTGCGGCCAGGACGGCTTTGTGGACGTTTATGCCGTACATTCCCTTTCCGCCGTGCTTTGGAAGCAGGGCGGGGTGGATATTGAAAATTCTGTTGCGGTAGGCGGAAAGTACGTTAAGTGGGATTTTTTTCATGTAGCCCGCTAGGAAGACGACGTCGGTTTGGTATTGTACCAAGGTTTTAAATAAGGTTTCGCCCAAATTGCCTAAACTTGTTTTTTCGCTAATGTGGATGGCGGGGATGTTTTCGTCTCGGGCGCGCTGTAGGGCGAGGGAGCCGCTGTTGTTGCTTATTACAACACAAACGCGGGCGTTTATTTTGCCCGCTTTGCAGCCGTCGATTATTGCCTGTAAATCCGAGCCTCCATGGGACGCGAATACGGCTATGTTTTTTATGTCGCTCGTCATACAAACTCCACGCCTTCGCATTTGACTACCTTGCCGATAATCGTTGCTGTTTCGCCGCTTTGGGTTAGGAGTTTTACGGCGGCGGCGGCTTCGTCGGGGGAGATTGCGATTACCATACCGACGCCCATGTTAAAGATGTTGTACATTTCGCTGTCGGTGATTGTGCCGTGCTTTTGTAAGAAGGTGAATATCGGCGGGATTTGCCATGAGCCGTGTTTGATTTCCGCGCCCAAGCCTTGCGGCAGAATGCGCGGGATGTTTTCTATAAAACCGCCGCCTGTTATGTGTGCCATTCCCAGTGGGCTTAGGCTTTCGTTTAGCTTGGTGAGGGACTTTGCGTAAATCATTGTCGGCTCAAGTAATATGCTGCCTAGAGAGGTTCCGCCAAAAACATCAAATGCTTCGTTATAGTCCAATTTATTGTCGGCGATGATTTTGCGTATTAGGGAAAATCCGTTGGAGTGTACCCCCGATGAGGCAAGGCCTATCAGGACGTCGCCCTCTTTTATTTTTTCGCCCGTGAGCATTTTATTTTTTTCTGCTATGCCTACGCAAAAGCCTGCTATGTCGTACTCTTCGTCGGGCATTAGACCTCGATGTTCGGCCATTTCGCCGCCTATCAGCGCGCAGCCGGATTGTACGCAGCCTTCGCTTATGCCTGCGACGATTTCTTCCATTACATGGGGGATTACCTTTCCGCAGGCTATATAGTCCAAGAAAAACAGTGGCTTCGCGCCTACGGTGATTATGTCGTTTACACACATGGCTACGGCGTCTATGCCTATTGTATCGTGCTTGTTTAATTCGAAGGCCAGGACCAGCTTTGTGCCTACGCCGTCTGTGCCGCTTACAAGTACAGGCTCGTCGTATTTGCCAGCGGCGGCGAGGTCAAACAGGCCGCCAAAGCCGCCAAGCCCTCCTATTACGCCGGGGATTTTTGTGCGCTCCACGTGCTTTTTTATCCGTGATACGGCTTCGTAGCCTGCGTGGATGTCTACACCTGCTTTTTTATAGCTATCGGCCATTTCCGTTACCTCCTACTGCGTCGCGCTTAGCGCGGCACTACTTCTCCAGCAAAATCTTGTAAATGTGTGGGATAATCCCCGTTAAAACATGCCATGCATAGGCTTCGGCCTACGGCGTTTGTTAGGCCTTCTTCGCTGATAAATGCCAGCGAATCCACGCCCAAAATCGTCTCGATTTCTTCAGCGGTGCGCTTATGGGCGATTAGCTCGCGGGGCGAGGGCGTGTCGATACCGTAGTAGCATGGGTATTTGTAAAGCGGCGAGGCGATTTTCATGTGTACCTCGCGTGCGCCTGTTTCTTTTAGCAGCCTTGTGATATGGCGCATGGTTGTGCCGCGCACCATGGAGTCATCCACCAGCACAACGGATTTGCCCTCCACGATGGAACGCACGGCGGATAGCTTCATTTTAACGCCCTGCTCGCGAAGGCTTTGTGCAGGCGCGATAAATGTACGCCCTATATAGCGATTTTTTATCAAGCCGATTTCGTACGGAATATCCATGGCCTCGGCGTAGCCTATCGCCGCAGAAATCCCCGTGTCGGGCGAGGCGATTACTACATCGGCGTGGGTCGGTGATTCTTTTGCCAAAATGCGCCCTGCGTTTTTGCGCGAGGTATGCACGTTTACGCCCTCGATATCGGAATCCGGGCGGGCGATGTAGATGTATTCCATGCCGCAAACATTTAAACCGCTCTCGTCGGTAAAAAAACCCGAAGCTAAACCGCTGTCGTTAATAATCACCATCTCACCGGGTGCGACGTCGCGTACATAGACCGCGCCTACGTTTTCTAAGGCGCAGGTTTCGCTTGCTATGATAAACGAGCTGCCGATTTTTCCGATAACCAGCGGCCTAATTCCGTACGGGTCGCGTGCGGCAAACATTCCGCGTTGCGTCATTAAAAGGAATGCAAAACCGCCGTACATTTGTGACAACGCATATTTTAAGTTTTCGTTAAAGCTGTCCTGCCCCGCACGTTTGGTAAGGTGCGCCAAAATCTCCGAGTTGCAGGTCGTATGAAAAATACTTCCTAAGTCTTCCAGCTTATTGCGCAGGCTCGCAGAATTTACAAACGCCCCGTTATGGCAAACCGCAAGGCTTGCATTGTTACGTTGCTCATAGAAGAGTAAGGGCTGCGCACTTGTATTGCTTTTCATGCCGCCGGTGGCGTAAAGCACATGCCCGATGGCGGCGTCGCCCTCCATATCCGCCAGCAAATCCCTGTTAAATACCTCGGTTAACAAACCCGTGCCGCGTGTGCGCGTGAGCTTGTCCCCTTTTTTTACGACGATACCCGCCGCGTCCTGTCCACGGTGCTGCAAGCTGTGCAGCCCGTAGTACGTGAGCTGCGGCGCATTGTCATGCTTCCAAATTCCGAATAAGCCGCATTCGTGTTTTATCCCGTCTGAATGGGGGTTACACCCCCAAGCCCCCTCGTTACAGTGGGCAAAGCCCACTGCCACTCCGTTCGCTTCGCTCACGAAAGAAGACATGAAATTGCCCCTCCCCAGATGTCGTGCAATATTTTAGCGGGAATACTTATCGCTTTTTCTTCGTTTAGCTCTATGTCCAATGTGCCGTCGCTTGATACGCTGCCTATGGGATGGATACCGCCCGCGAGTTCTTCGAATACGTCCTTATGCTTTGGCGAAACGCTGACGATAAAGCGCGACTGCGTCTCCGAGAAAAGGAATGCCGTGGGTGTAACATTTTCTCCCGCGGTAAAAACATCGGCAAAAACATCCGCGCCGAGAGAATGGTCGCCGTCAATCGGCATAAGGCACTCCGCAATGGCAACCGCAAAGCCGCCCTCGGAAATATCATGCGCCGAGGCGATAAGCCCCTTTTGGATGGCAGAAAGCACGAGGTCTTGTACTTCCTTCTCCTTTTCGAGATTAATTTGTGGGGGCTTGCCAAAGATTTCGCCATGGGTGAGCTTTTGCAGCTCGCTGCCGCCGAATTCCGGCTTTGTGTCGCCCAGTAGATAAATAAAATCGCCCGCATTTTTAAAATGCTGGGTCGTGATATGTTTTGTGTCTTCTATGAGACCAACCATGCCGATAATCGGCGTGGGGTAAATTGCCGTGCCGCTATGCTCGTTGTACAGCGACACATTTCCGCCGATTACGGGTGTCTCGAATGTTAGACAGGCCTCGGAAATACCCTCGGCGGCTTTTTCTAACTGCCAGAAAATCTCGGGATTTTCCGGTGAGCCGAAGTTTAGGTTGTCCGTCACTGCGAGGGGCTTTGCGCCGCTTGCTACGATATTGCGGGCGGCTTCTGCGACGGTGATTTTTCCGCCCACGAAGGGGTCTAGGTAGACGTAACGGCCGTTGCAGTCGGTGGTCGCCGCGAGTGCTTTGTTTGTGCCTTCTACAAGTACGACCCCTGCGTCGGAGCCTGCGGGGACTGCGGTGTTTTTGTCCGTATCAAATTGCTTGTATGCCCATTGTTTACTTGCGATTGTGGGTTGTCCGAGTAGATTTAGCAGGGTTTTGTTAAAGTCGGTTACGTTGATTTCTGCGTCGCGGGATTTTGTTTCACTGTAGTAGGCGGCTTCTTTGGCCGGTTTTTTGTACTCGGGGGCGGATTGTGCAAGGGCGTCCGCTTGTACTTCGGCTTCTAGATTGCCCTTGTGGTAGATTTTCATTAGTCCGTCGTCCGTTACCGTGCCGATTACTACGGCTGTTAGGCCAAATTCTTCAAAATGGGTGATAAACTCTTGCTCCGTGCCTTGCTTTACTACCATTAACATGCGCTCTTGGGATTCCGATAACATCATTTCGTAGGAGGTCATGTTTTGTTCGCGCTGGGGGACTTTGTCCAGGTTTAGCTCCATTCCTGTGCCGCCTTTGGAGGCCATTTCGCAGGAGGAAGAAATCAGCCCTGCCGCGCCCATGTCTTGTATGCCTACGACGTTTCTGTTGTCCATTATTTGAAGGAATGCGTCGATAAGTTTTTTCTCAAGGGCGGGGTCGCCCTCGGGTACGGACGAACTGATTTTTTTGGATTCTTCCGAAAGCTCCGTACTAGCGAAGGACGCTCCCTGTACGCCGTCGCGCCCTGTTGCACCGCCCACGTACAGGACGGGATTGCCCACGCCTTTTGCGATGCCTTTTTTTATGCCGCCGTGCTTTACAATACCCACAACCATTGCGTTAACAAGCGGATTACCCGCGTAGCAAGGGTCGAAACAAACCTCGCCGCCTATGGTTGGCACACCAACGCCGTTTCCGTAATCGGCAATACCGCGTACCACTTCTTTAAAAAGAAATTTTGTCCGCTCGTTATCCAACTCACCAAATCGCAACGAGTTTAACGAAGCCACAGGCGTAGCTCCCATGCTAAACACGTCGCGCAGAATACCGCCCACGCCCGTAGCCGCGCCCGCATAAGGCTCTACCGCCGAAGGGTGGTTATGGGATTCTATTTTGAAAACCGCCGCAAGCCCGTCACCGATATCCACGACACCCGCGCCTTCGCCCGGCCCTTGCAAAACATGCTCGCCTTTGGTCGGGAATTTTCGCAATACGGGCTTGGAATTTTTGTAGGAGCAATGCTCGCTCCACATTGCCGAAAAAAGTCCGATTTCTGTGTAGTTTGGCTGGCGGCCTAAAATTATCTTTACTCTGTCATATTCTTGTGTTGTCATTCCCATTTGGGCATAAATTTTTTGGTCTTCTATTTGTTGTGGTGCTATCATTCTTGTTCCTCCTTTGATTCTTTTATTGCGTCTTTTATAATGGATTTTAGGTAATTTCTGCCGGGGTCGAGGGATTTTATCGCGTCACGCATTCCGTCGAATACCGCTGTCCTTATCACAAAATATGTGATGATTATGCTGATTGCAGTGCCTAGGAGTAAGATAAATATACCGAAAAGTGTCATTGTGTTTATGCCTCCTCAAATTTTATGTCCAGCGTGTCGCAAACGGGGGTGTATCCGATTTTTTTGTAAATGCTGTTGGAAATAGGGTTTGCCAAATCGGTGTTAAGTGCGCATTGTTTGAAGCCCTTGTCCAGCAAGAGTTGGCTTAGTTGTGCTACGCATGAGGTAGCATAACCCCTTCTGCGAAAATATGGCGGTGTGTAAACTGCGGCGATTCCGTATACATTTAGCATTGGTCTGTTGGCTTTTGCTATCGTAACGGGGACGCCGTTGTCTTCTAAGATGTAACACATTTTTTGGTTTATCAGGTGCAGGTATTTTTCGATATCGTCGTTTATTTGAATGGGCGTTTCAAAAAAGTCATAGTTCATGCATTCCACCCAAAATGGGAAGAAATCCATGTCGTTTTCATTTACTAAACGGATTTTGTTTGTTTGGTTTGGCTGTGGGTTAACTTTGTTCAATTCGTATGCGCGCAGTTTCATGTTTATCCTGTGGGCTTTGCCTGTTGCACGGGTGTATCTTTCTGCGAATTCCAGTGCGAGGGAGTTTTCTGTGCCTACGCCGGGGATTGTTATGTTTTCCGAAATGAGACCGGCGATTAGTGTGTCGAGGGCGGCTTCGTTTTTTATGTTGTCGGTCATGTAAAGCGTCAGATTAAACGGCGGGGTCATAAGTGCCGTGAGAAGAATCTCGTCACCGTCCGATACCGTCGCCATAAACCAATTTGCAGGGTCGCGCCACTCGGTTTTGTCCTTGCCCTCATAGCCGATGATTACATTGCCCAGCGGGATAAGGTTTTGTACCTCGTCACGTTTGAGTATGTCAATGACGGCTGTGTGGAAGGTTTTTATGTTTTTGTAGGTTTGGAAGGTCATTTTTTTTCACCGTCTTTTATTTTATATTTTGGCAGTATTTTCGTAGTGCGGGGATGTCCGATTGCATTTTGCGCATTCCTTTTATTTGACGCCGGCAGGCTTTTGTTCATACAAAACAACCTCCTCATTGCGGATTGCGTTAAGAAAAGCCGCGTCAAGGCTTTGGGTCGTTACTACGTCTACGGGTGTGCCGAGGCGTTCTTGCAAATCCAGCCTAAAGCCCGATAGCTGGAATAAGCCGCGCAGATTTCCTTTGTCTATGCGGAGGTCTATGTCGCTGTTTTCGTCAGCAGTGCCGTTTGCATATGAGCCGAATAAATAGGCTTTTGCCACGCCGTATTTTTTAGCTGTTTCCGAAACGATATCCTTTATTTCTGTTATTGTCGCCATAGAAGCTCCTTTCGGTTAGAGTGTCCACTCCATGTAGCCTATGGGAAGTGGTATATGCTCGAATTTTTTTGTTTCTGTGTATATAAAGCCGTTGGCGAGATACCACTCTTTAAGGATAGTGTGTGTATCCACCAGGCTGATAACTATTTTGCTCCCGCTTAATTCCTTAATTTTTTCTTTGCAGAAATCGAGCAATGCTTTCCCGTATCCTAAATGCCGATACTCCGGCAAAACCGAAATCTTACCCATCTCGTAGATACCTTCACCCTTGTCCGTCAGAGAAACAAAACCTACCAGTTTTTCGCCGGCAAAATATCCAAAGGGATGGTAGCCGTCTTTGATTTTTTCCGCTAACCGTTCGTTTGTAGCAAAGCTCCAATGATTGGGAAAATTTTCAATTGTTAAGCCGTAATCTTTTGCTACTGTGGCGAAGCTTTTGCGGATTACCTCTGCGTATATGGGGAGATGTTTTGCCGATAGTGGGCGGATGTCGTGTTCTGTCAGTTTTACCCCCATATTTTTGTAACGTCTATGGCTTTTAAAGCTTCATCAAAATGGCCTAAAATGTTTATGTGTCCCATTTTTCGCTTGTCTACGGCTTGGGCTTTGCCGTATAGGTGGATTTTTCCGTTTTCAAGTAGGGGGAGGTATGGGGTTAGGTTGTGAATGGTTTGTTTGTCCATGTGGTCACCCAGTATGTTTACCATCACTACAGGGGTGTGTTGTGTGGTGTCGCCAAGGGGAAGGCCGCAGATTGCGCGGACGTGTTGCTCAAATTGGCTGGTGACACAGGCGTCTATCGTGTAGTGGCCGGAGTTATGCGGGCGGGGTGCAAGCTCGTTGATGACTATGTCGTCATCTACTACAAACATTTCTATGCCCAGAATGCCGACGGCGTCTAAGCCCTCGGCTATTTTTAGTGCGTACTCTATGGCTTGTTTTTCTACCGCAGGGGAAATGCGGGCGGGGACTATGCTTTGGTGCAGTATGTTATTTACGTGGATATTTTCCGCAACGGGGAAGGTTTTTACCTCGCCTGTGGTGCTGCGGGCTACGATTACGGAGACTTCTTTTGAAAAGGGCACGAATTTTTCGAGAATACATTCCTGCGCGGCGGCGAGGTCGATGGCACGGGGCAGGTCTGCCTCGGTACGCAGTACAATTTGACCTTTGCCGTCGTAGCCGCCTGTTGTGGTTTTTAAGACACTCGGGTAGGTTACGTGTTTTTGCAAGTCGTCGGCGTTTTCTATTAGGTGGAAATCTGCTACGCGGATTCCCATATTTGCTATTGTCGATTTTTCCAGATAACGGTGGCGGGTGATTTTTAACACCTCGCTGCCTTGCGGCAGATAGGCGTTTTCTTTTAGCCATAGTAGAGCCTCGTAGTCGATGTTTTCAAATTCGTAAGTGATTACGTCGCTGATAGAGGCCAACTTTTTTATCGCGTCGAGGTTGTTGTACTCCGCAGTTATCTCGATGTCGGATACCTGCGCACAAGGACAGTTTGGTGTAGGGTCTAAAACCG
Organism: Defluviitaleaceae bacterium; assembly: GCA_009786685.1. Lineage (GTDB taxonomy): Bacteria > Bacillota > Clostridia > Lachnospirales > WQUN01 > WQVC01. The sequence goes on along the minus strand of WQRQ01000010.1, from coordinate 25,881 downwards.
CCACGTTGTACCCCATTGCTTTGGCGGCTATGCTCATCATTCTGCCAAGCTGTCCACCGCCAATTATTCCAATCGTTTGATAAGGCATGATTTTTTCCACGTGATTACCTCGCTAAATTATTCTTTTATTACCGCCTGCACCTTTGCAGGGCATTTTATTAGGCACTCGCCGCATTTTATGCAGTTTTGTTGGTTGATTGTGTGTAGTTTTTTTGGTTCTCCGGTTATGCAGTTTGTGGGGCATATTTTTGCGCAGATTCCGCAGCCTATACATTTTGAGGTTATTGTGTAGGTTATGAGGTCTTTGCAGGATAGGGCAGGGCATTTTTTGTCGGTTACGTGAACTGTGTATTCGTCGGCAAAGAAGTTTAGGGTGGATAGTACGGGGTTTGGTGCGCTCATGCCCAGGCCGCATAGGGAGGTGTCTTTTATTACTTTGCCAAGTTGTTTTAGCTGTGTGATGTCATCTTCTGTGCCGCAGCCTGTTGTTATTTTTTCCAAGATTTCGTGGAGACGGGTGTTGCCTATGCGGCAGGGGGTGCATTTTCCGCAGGATTCTTCCATCGTGAAATCGAGGTAGAATTTGGCTATGTTTACCATACAGTCGTCTTCGTCCATTACAATCATGCCGCCGCTGCCCATCATGGAGCCTATGGTGGCCAAGGATTCGTAGTCTACGCCCATGTCTATGTGCCGGTCGGGAATGCAGCCGCCGGAGGGGCCACCTGTTTGTATGGCTTTGAAGGCCTTGCCGTGAGGTAGGCCGCCGCCCATTTCGTATACGATTTCGCGGAGGGTTGTGCCCATGGGGACTTCTACGAGGCCTACGTTGTTTATTTTGCCGGCTAGGGCAAATACCTTTGTGCCGGGGGATTTTTCTGTGCCGATGGAGCGAAACCAGTCTGCGCCGCGTGTGATGACTGCGGGGATGTTGGCATATGTTTCTACGTTGTTGTTTACGGTGGGCTTGTCCCACAGGCCTTTTTGGGCAGGGAACGGCGGACGAAGGCGCGGCTCACCGCGTTTGCCTTCGAGGGAGTTAAGCAGGGCGGTTTCTTCGCCGCATACGAACGCGCCTGCGCCCAAGCTTATGCTTATTTTGAAGTTGAAGGACGTACCCATTATACCTTCGCCCAAATGGCCTAAATTTTCTGCTTGACAAATGGCGGTTTTTAGGCGTTCTACGGCGAGGGGGTATTCTGCGCGGATGTAGAAGATACCTTCGTCCGCGCCAATAGCGTAGCCTGCAATTGCCATCGCTTCGATAACGCTGTGCGGGTCGCCTTCGAGAATAGACCTGTCCATAAATGCGCCGGGGTCGCCTTCGTCGGCGTTGCAGATGATGTATTTTTTTGGCTCGTTGTTTTTGTAGCCAAATTCCCATTTTAACCCCGTCGGGAAACCCGCGCCGCCGCGCCCGCGTAGGCCGGAGGCTTTTATTACTTCGATTACGCCTTCGCGGCCTAACTCGGTTAGGGATTTTCGAAGGGCTGTGTAACCGCCTTCTGCTATATAGTCCTCGATTTTTTCCGGATTGATTATGCCGCAGTTGCGTAGGGCTATGCGAACTTGCTTGCCGTAGCCTTTGTTGGGCAGGATGTTTTCGTCTTTTTTGCCGGTTGTGATGTAGTCGGTTATGGTTTTAAGGGCTTCTTCCGCGCCCAAGCCGCTTACGAATACCGGGTCGGCGTCCGGTTTTTTGATTTCTACCAGCGGCTCGGCGTAGCACATACCTATGCAGCCTGTGGGGATTATTTCCACGTTTTGCAGGTCGGCGGCGGTTAGCGCGTCGTGGATGGCTTGCGCTCCTGCGGCTATTCCGCAGGTTGCCATGCCGATGTATATTTTTGTATTATGCATTTTTCGCCTCCTTGTGTTCGGAGATTATGCCTTTAACGTCGCTTTTTTTTATTCTGCCGTAGTATTTTCCGTTTACCGTGATAACCGGCGCAAGCCCACACGCGCCTATGCAGCGCAGCGCGTCCACGGAAAATAGGCCGTCTTCTGTAACGCCTCCGGTTTCTGTGCCGAGCAGGGTGTTAAATTCTTCTAAAATACCTTCCGCGCCCTTTACAAAACAGGCAGTCCCCATGCACACATTTATGCGGAACTGCCCCTTTTTTTGCATTGTGAAAAATGAATAAAACGTAACAACACCGTAAACCTTTGCGGCGGAAATCTCTAACTTTTCTGCGACAAAATCCTGCACCTCCACGGGCAGGTAGCCGAATACCTCTTGCGCGTGGTGCAACACCGCAATCAATGCACCTTTTTTTGTTGGTAAGTTTTCTATAAATTCTTCAAGCCTTTTATACTCGCTTGTCAAACTGACCATCCCTTTCTTGTTATGTAAAACATTTTCCAATACTTTGTCATTGTACAATATCCGACGGCTTGACGCAACAAATCCCGGTTGATAAACTAAGTTTGCAGGCTAAGTCGGAAAGGTGATGTTTATGTTGCAGGTTAATATGCACGAAGCCAAAACCCGCTTATCTATGCTGGTAGAATATGCGGCAAAAGGCGAGCCCTTTATAATAGCAAAAGCAGGAAAGCCGATGGTAAAGGTTATCCCCTATGTATTGCCGCAAAAACAACAAAGCAGGGTAGGTTTTTTAAAAGGAAAATACGAAGTACCCGATGATTTTGACCGTATGGGAGAAGAAGAAATTATATCACTGTTCGAGGGTACAGCATGAAGCTGTTACTCGATACATAAATACTGATATGGGCTGCGTTGGATAAATTGCCGCCTGCGTCCGCGCCCTATATTACCGACGAAACAAACCACTTGCTTTTTAGCCCTGCAAGCATATGGGAAATCGTAATAAAAAAAGGGCAAAATCGCCCTGATTTTAATATAGACCCACATCTGCTGTATAACGGTCTTTTGTTAAATGGATATTCGCAGATTGATATTACCGCAAGGCACACATTAATGATTGACATGTTGCCAAATATCCACAAAGACCCATTTGACAGAATCCTCCTAGCGCAAGCCATGGCAGAAGAAATAACATTATTAACCTTCGACAGTGTATTGGCAAATTACCCCTCGCCTGTTATTTTATTGAAAAAGAAAATTTGCGTCTAACTGTATATGTGTGTTAGAATGCTCTTGGCAACAAAAAAACCGTAGCAACCGTGAGGCGTCGCCAAACACCCCACGGCGAGTGTAGGGATTTCTCGACATCACCTAACACACACAGGCTTGCGCCTGCCACTACGTAATAACAGTGTAGCACTGTTTCAATTCTATTTCAACATTGTGCGGAATAGGCTTTGTTTGTGTATGCCTTGTTGTGGCTTGGCGGTAAGTTTGTTTAATTTGCTTGGATTATCCAAGGTGTGTTGGGACGATGGCGGTTTTCCGCCGTCCCTGCACACCTTTTTGTATTGCAGGCGCACCCCGCGGTGCGAAGTTTCAAACACTTCCACCGCAGGTGTTGCTTTGATTAGGGGGATTATCTTGTATACAGAATTTGCAAATGAACAAATAATTGATTGTTGCAAAGAATGCGGTGCAATAATACCTAAATACCCTCACGATAAACAATGTGAATTCAAGGGAAAACGCGTTTGTATGCCGTGTAAAGACAATCTTGAACAATGGATGCAAGAGCTGATACGGTGGGAAAAACAAAAAACCAACTGATGAAAAATCGTCAGTTGGTTTTTTTCTCTTATATAGTGTATAATATGCGCGCAAAAAAATCCAACAAAGGGAGCAAAAATTATGCGTTTAACAGGAACAACAGCAGTGGGCGTAAGGTTGCCGATTATCAGCCCCGGTGACGACCTCGTGAGCATGGTTGCAGACCACATCATAGACGTAATAAACCAACAAAACAGCAAGTTAAACGAAAATGACATCGTGGCCGTCACCGAGGCCATAGTAGCAAAAGCCGAAGGCAATTTTGCAAAGGTATCCGCCGTCTCTGCCGACGTAAAAAACAAATTTGGTGACGCGGAAATTGGTCTCGTCTACCCCATACTTTCGCGCAACCGCTTCCTTAACATTTTAAAAGGAATAGCCGCCGGTGCGAAAAAAGTCCATATTCTGCTAAGCTACCCGCACGACGAGGTGGGCAATCCCATCATGGACATAGAAAAACTCGACGAGGTAATGGACAAGCTAAACGGCCGTATGGTAATGGCAAGCGAATTTGAAGCGGCAGCAGGCAAATACAAGCATAATTTCACCGATGTAGACTACGTAAAACTTTACGAAAGCGTAAGCGACAACATAAAAATCTACTTTTCAAACGACCCCCGCGACATCCTGAAGCTAACCAAAAACATCCTCGTAGCAGAAATCCACAACCGCAACCGCACAAAAGAACGCCTTCTAAAAGCGGGCGCGGAAAAAGTATACACCCTATCCGACATCCTTAGCTCTCCAATAAACGGAAGCGGCCACAACCCCGACTATGGCGTACTAGGCTCAAACCTCTCCACAGAAGACACCCTAAAGCTATTCCCGGCCAAAGCCCAAGACTTTGTACTGGCAGTTCAAAACCGCCTGGAAGAAAAAACAGGCGTAGCACCGGAAGTAATGGTATACGGCGACGGCGCATTCAAAGACCCCATATGCGGCATATGGGAACTTGCCGACCCCGTAGTATCCCCGGGCTACACCACCCGCCTTGGACTACAACCCATGGAAATAAAAATAAAGCTGGTAGCAGACGCCGTATTCGGAGACCTACGCGGTGACCAAAAACGCGAAGCCGTCTCCAACCTGATAAAACAAAAGGCCTCCACCCCCAACGCCTACCGCGAAGGCACAACCCCCCGCAAATACGCCGACCTCGTAGGCAGCCTATGCGACCTAATGGGCGGCAGCGGCGACAAAGGAACGCCTGTGATACTCGTACGTGGTTACTTCGACGACTATACTGCGGAGTAAACAGCGGGGTAAACATCGGAGCTAAATATCGGAAGCTGTATCGGTTTAGCCTTGGCGGGCTTTTTGGCTCGTACGCCCGCTATAGCATCGTGCGCGTCCATCGCGGGGAAATCCCTCCGCTATGTCGAGCGCACTTCGCTCGACCTTGCTATAACCTTCGGCCAACCGCTGCGGAGGGAATTCCCCGCGATGAACTACATGGATTATCGGGCGACCACGAGGGAGGGCTAAACCGATACAGCTTCCTTTGGCTAGTGCGATGTTGGCAAACGGCGGCTTGCCGACCCGTATGTTTTATCGTCCGAAACCCAGTATTTATGCGGGCTGGAGCGGTTAATCCAAAAACATCTACGTACGCTGTAAGGAAGCGACGGTGGTTTTGCCGTCCTTGGTGGTCGTCGTTAATATATGTAGTTCGGCGCGGGGATTTCCCCCCACAGCGTTTGGCCGAAGGTTCTAGCAGTGGGGGGAAATCCCCGTGACGGACGCGCACGATATTACATATGGCACACGAGCCACTAAGCCCGCCTGAGCGCGTGCGCTTCGCTTTCTGCGCTCGGGCAAAACCGCCGTTGCTTCCGAAATTTCAGCTCAACGGCGGTTTTTCACCATTTAAGGTCTTTCGCATTCTCATACTCCATTACCTTGTTGCGGCCGGTGCGTTTTGCGCCGTATAGGGCTACGTCGGCTTTGTGGACTATGTCGTCTAGGGATTCTGTGGGGTCGGAGTGGGAGGCTATTCCTAGAGATACTGTTACGTTTAGGGACATGCCTTTTATGGTGATTGCGGATTCTTCCATGGATTTTTGGATTCGTTGGGCGGTTTTTAGGGCGGCGTCGTGGGACATGCCTGTTAGCATTACGATAAATTCTTCGCCGCCGTAGCGGGCTATTATGCTGCCTTGGCGGGTTACGCCTGTCATGCGTTTTGCGGTGATTTTTAGGACTTCGTCGCCTATGGGGTGGCCGTAGGTGTCGTTTACGGCCTTGAAGTGGTCGAGGTCTGCCATTATCAGGTGGAAGGGTTCTTTGTTGGCTTTGGCGCGTTCCAGAGCGGCGGTGGCGTTTTCTACGAAATAGCGGCGGCTAAACAAGCCTGTCAGCTCGTCGGTATAGGCTATGGATTCCATTTTTTCCATCATTTCGATGGATTTTTTTATTTCTCGGAGGTCGTGAATGTAGATGATTGCCATGTTTTGTTCGCTTAGCTGTACGCGGACGAGGGTGACTTCGCAGGGGATTTGTTCGCCGTAGATGGACTGGTGAAGCCACTCGTAGTGTACGCGGCCTGCCTCAAAGGCTTGCTTTAGCTTGTCGAGGGCTTTGCGGCGGGATAGCTGGCCGTCGGGCTGGTATTCCGGAGAGAGTTCGAAGAAACGGTCCAAGAAGGTCTGCTTGTTTAGGATGCCAAATAGGCTCATTACTACGTTGTTTACTTCGAGTACGTTAAAGTGGGCGTCTACTATGCCGCAGGTTACGGGGCAAGAATCCATCATTACCTGTAGGCGTTGTTTTACTTCGCGCTCGGCAAGGCGAGCCTGGTAGGACTCGCGCAGGTCTTGCAGAAACTCAAGGACGTGCGGTTCGCCGCCTACTTCTACGCGCATTAAAGTTACTTCCGTTGGGATTAGCTCTTTGTCCCTTCGGCAGTATAGCCATTCTAATTTTATGGGCTGGCCTTGCTCCAGAATGTGGCGCATAAGCACAAGGTATTTGCGCATGGAAGGGCTTCCGTCGGGCTGGAAGGGCGGCGAAAGCTCTTCGTATTCTCCCGTAAAATCGGTTTCGTCTGCTTCGCAGGCAAACATATTTGCCGCTGCCTTGTTGTGGTGCAACATAGTGCATTCTGCGTCGCGCAGTATGCATGGCATTGGCACATTGTCTATTATTTGTTTTAATGTAGCGTGTGTAACGGTGGGTTCAAATTCATGCTCAGTCATCATAGTAGTTGGCTCCTCACAGGGCGGACGTCTTTTACAAGACGGGAGATTAGCTTTTCGACTTGGTCGTGCTTAAACATTTGCTCGTAGATGATGGCGTTGTTTATCGTAAAATACTCGTCGGTGTCCTCATGCAAAAAGGGCTTGTTGTTTTTTACGCTTTCTTCTCGGGTGGTTATGCTGCCGGACGCCATTTCTTCGCTAAAATAGTAGGTGAAGGTCTCGTTGTAAAACATGGGTAAGGCAGCCACGTATAAACCGTAGCGAACGTACTGCATTGGTACGGCGGTAAAGGCCGTCGCACCGTCAATACGATAATACAACCAACAATCCTTGTTCGGCAAGCTTTTATACAAAAAGGGTTGGAATTTTTTGATAAACGGCGAAGATTTACTCTCTTTGAAAATAGGGAAAAGGATGCCTTCGCTTTCCAATGCGGAGACGGCGTGATTTGTTATTTCTTCGGATTTAAAGGTGGTGATATTGTGGCTAAGGTACACCGTGGAAAGCCCCCATGCCAACAGAACAGGAGGTTTTTCGGATTCCAGATAAATTTTTTCTAAAATGCCGATGACATCGTAGCTTGGGCGGGTGTGGTTTGCCAACATTTCGAAGGTGGCAAGCTCTGTAAACTCGGTGATTAGATTGTTTGTTGGGTCGGCATTGTATAGGCGCGTAAAAGCTTTTTGGGCCATTTGGTCGAAGGATGACATATAGAGTGCGGTCTCCAGTACACGGGCGTCCAGGCTGGTCGCGCTGTGGTTTTCTTCGTCGAGCAAGCGGGAAAGCTCCGCCCACTCACTGTAGCTTGCGATATGGTTTTTTAATACATACGCGAGCAGCTTTTCGCTGTAGAAGTTATTCATTAGCAGGTTGTAGCTGATTTCCGGGGTGGCAGAAATTGCTTTTTCTTTTTTTGTGATTAGGGTGTTTAGTGCGTCGAACAGGACTTCGTTTGAGATGCTTTTGTGCTTTGTTGAAATTAATTTTGCGGCGCGGGCATACTCGCGGGTTTGCAGGTAGACGGTGAGAACCTGCTCTATAAACTCGTTGCTTATTTCGTCCTCTTCCACCTCGCCGTAGCATTCGAGGGCTTGCTCAAAGCTGAAGGCGTTGTAATGCAAGCGGCCAAGGGCTATGAGAATACGCATTTTGTACGGCTTTTTTATGGTTTTTTCTTGCAGAACGGCTTCCAGTACGGGGGCGGCCTCGTCGGGGGGGATTTCCAGCGAAAGGTAGTAATTGGCGAGGTTGGCCAACAGATTAAAACGGCGGTCGCCTTTTTGGAAGAAATATAAATTTAACTCATGGGTGATATTTTCTATCATCGGGCGGATTGTTATTTCTTCGTCTATGATTGTACGTTGGCCCGCGCCTAGGCATGTGTAGTTTATGTTTTGCGCGCTTACGGCTTCGATTATCAATGGGGGCTCTGCCCCCACGCTTGTGCGTGTCAGTTCATATACTGTCATACCACGTTTTTCCGGCTCTGTGATGTATATAAAGCGGACGGCGGAGTTTTCTTCTGTACGCAGCTCAAAAAGCGTGAGGTTTTCGCGCAAAATCTCCTCCGCCTGCAAAAGCTGCGCCCCTTGGATACCCAACGCACGAAATCTGCTCCACAGAAAATAATATATGCTGTTTGCCTCGCGCCCGCGCACGTTATTTTCCAGACAGCGCGTGCCGAGTTGTAGGATTTTAGTTTGCGCCTCGGGCAAAATGTCCGACAGCGCAGGGTCGGAAAGCAGGAAGTGATATACATACACAGCAAACTCCGCGTCTTGTATGCCGTCGGGCGGCAAATTCGCCAGGAATTTTTTGATGGGGTAATGGTTTAATTTTTGTACGTTATTCTCATATGCGGCTCGGATAAGCGCGGTAAAAAGCTCCTGCGTAAAAATCTGCTTTTTTTCCGCCTCGCGGTAGTAGGCGTATGCCTCGCGGCTCATGTCGCGTTTTATTATGCGATGCTTGCATATGTCCTTGAGAATCGGCGGGTATTTGCTGACTTCGTAGAGCTTTTCGCCTGCGGCGGGGTTTTCGGCTATCGCGGCGGATAGGGTATCCGCGTATTTTGCGGCTACAAGTCCGATTTCTGCACCACGCCCTGCGGCGTAGGTGAGTACGGGCAGAATGCTCATTCCTTCAAAGCCACTCGACGCGTTTTTGTAATAGCGATAAAGCCCTTCGTACAAAAAGATGCTGTTTACCCCCGCAAGCAAAGCCTCCGTAAGATATTTATACGCCTCCGGGAATTCGTTTGCGGCAAGGTGAAGCAGCCCCAGCATAACCGTATAATGCGGCGAGGGCGCGGCATTTTTGATATGATCGGCAAGTGCGCGACGATGCTTTTTTGCTGAGCGGATACGCCGCTGGTTAAGCTCCAGATACGCATAAAGAAAACACAAAACACCGTAATAAAACGGCTCGGAGGATTTTAAAAACGATTTGTAATTAATCGCCTTATCCAGCATTTCGTTGGCGTTGTCGTAGTGGCCGGATTCTATTGCGATGAAAATGGTGAGCATGTACAGCTCGATATGCACGACGTTTCGCCTATGCGCGGCAATCACCGCGTGGTTTGCACGTTGCAGATGAATCCGCATTTCATGCTCCGGCTCAAGAAAGCGATAGGCCTGCCAGCACCTCAACGCGAGCGCAATCGTACCGTCCGCATCATGTTTATGGCGGCTTTCCAGCTTATTTATATGGTTTAAAATGTTAATCACGGGCAACACACCCCTTTAAAAATATAGGCTCGAGATGATATTCCCACCACGCCACAGTCGGCGAAAAGCGGCTGTGCCGCTACCACTCCCCGATAGTAATTGGCAGTGTTTTTTTATGCTTTTGCCCCGGAATCGTTGCGTTAATTTCTATGGTGGTTTGCATGTACGGCAGTTTTCGGAAAAGCATTTGTGCGTTCATAAACGCCGACAGCTTTACTTCGAAGGGGATTACGCCCCGCGCTTCTATCGGGAAAGACCGCGCCGCAAAACGAATGTAATTCTCCGGGCAGAAGACGCCTACCTGCATGGTCGCGCCTGTGTTGTTTATTACCTCGATTGTACCGCGGTCGGTGTAACGGTAGGTGTCGCGGTTTAGCTTTAAAATCAGCGGCGGAAGGCGGCGGTATACGATTTCGATAGTGTGGTCGGCAATGGAAATCTGCTCCCGCGCAAAGGTGTTTTCTATGAGCGTGGGGTCAAGCGTAAAGCTTATCGTGGCTGTATTATTTTCGTCAAAATCGGCAGTACCCAGCTTGCCCGACGAAAGCTTTAGCCATGGGGCTTCGTTGCAAAGCGTTAGAGTGGATTCTGCATAGCCTGCGTCGGATTTTTGCACCTGAAAACTGCCGTTGATAAGGGCGGAGTTACCCGGCGCATGGGAAAACTCCAATGTAGTGTCCCCAATAACAGAAATCTCGGTTTTGCTTTTTAGCCCCGACAAAATAAAAAAATTATCCATGGCACGCTCGCGGTTTGCGTCTTTGTGGAGAGATTCGTATACCTCCATAAATTCGTAACCGCCCGCCAGCAGCAGCATGTAAAACTCACTGTCGATAAACAACCGCCGCGCCTGCGAAGGATACTTTATCGAGTATTCGTAAAAATCTTGGATATTGGCGATGATATGGCCGTCGGGTGTGGCAATGGACATTTTAATAAGCTTTGCTGTGACAGGAATCTCCTTCTCTCCGCCATTAGAAGTGATAAAAAACCGAGAATTCAGCGTTTCGCCAATACCCAAGCCCGCAGCCTGCGCATTAAAAGTAAAGCTAACCTCCTGAGAGTTACCCTCAAACTCCGCAGGTGAAAACACCAACCCCTTGCAACGCGAAAGAATCGCGCATTTTATCACCCCACCGCCGATGTTTTTTACCAAAAATTTGCCGCTGTGGCTGTCTTTGGTTTCTATTTCGAGGGAGGCGAGGTCTGTGGACAGGATTGGTTTGGGGTGTTCGTATTTATCGCTCATTAAATACATCCCCTTCAACATCGTATTCAAGCTTTACTCGTTTTTCTATATCTTCTGCGCTCGGCAGTGTGTCAATAAATTCCGAAGGAACAAAGTCGGATAGCTTATATTCACTAACGCCAATTGGCTTATTTATATCCTTTAACGCATATTCTGCCGTTAATTTATCTTTTGTTTGGCAAAGCATTATTCCAATTGAAGGGTTATCCGTTTCATGTTTTAGCGTGTCATCTATAGCGGAAAGATAAAAATTAAGCTTTCCTGCATACTCCGGTTTAAATTCTGTGTTTTTTAATTCAATTATTACATAGCAACGTAGTTTTGTATTGTAAAATAATAGGTCGATGTAATAATCTTTTTCGCTTACTTCTATGTGATACTGGTTGCCGACAAATGCAAAGCCTGTGCCTAACTCCATTATCGTTTTTGCAATATTTGCAACTAACTCTTTTTCTATCTCGCGCTCGATTATTCCTTTTCTTTTTTGCACAAAATCAAATACATAAGGGCTTTTTAATGTTTCTTCTGCCAGCTCGCTAAAAGGCATCTCCAATACTCGTTGATAATTTGCTGTTTTCTTAGCCTCTACTTGACGTTGAAATAATTTTGTTTCTATATTATGCGTTAATGTGTTGTTGTTCCAGCCGTTTTCTATGTTTTGCTCAATGTACCATAGCCGCTCGGATTCATCTTTTATTTTGGAAATTAACGTCAAATTATTACGCCAAGGCAAAAGTGCAACGACGTGTTGCACTTTTGTAAAGTCGGGATATGTCCCCGCAAATTTACGCATATATTTTAAATTTCTGGGAGAAAATCCCTGTATTTCCGGGAACTCCGATAATATATCCTTTGAAAGATTTTCGACAAACTTTGCTCCGTATTTTGTGTTTTCTATAATAACTTTTCCGATTTGCCAATACAACTCAATTAGCTCCTTGTTTGCACCCAAGGCTGCTCTGTATTGTGTTATTCTTATTCGCCTTTTTATGTTTTCCAATGCAGTAAAATAATTACTGTTATTTATTAACACAACTACATGCCTCCCTGTGCAGCATTCATCATCTTGTCAATATTGGCCTTCATAGCGTCGTTTATGGTTTGCGCGCTTGTTTGGGCGTGTAGATTTATAAACGCACCCAGACCGTCTCCTATGGATTGCGTAAGACTTTGCAGGGAGGCTTCGTATGAGGTCAAGGATGTTTCCAGTGCGTGCTGATTTTTTTCTACAAAGCCCGCGGTTATTGTTAGGGCTTTTTGGGTTTCTTTTAATTCATTTATCGCTGATACGAGTGCCACAAGCTGCTCGGACAAAGCGTTGCTATGGCCTTGCATATGCGTAGATAACAAATCCGACGCGGATTGTATTTTTGTGCTTGCCTGCGAAAACCGCTCCGCTCCCGTGTTTATCGCAGTTTGGATTTCTGAGGCCTTTATCAACGCGTTTTCCCAGTCCAACAAAGTTTTTGTTAAGGTGTCATTCAAGTTAATTAATTTTTCGTCCATGGCCTTTGCTACAATCGGCCCGATGGAATTTGCCGCATTTACCATGCTTTCGGATATGGATTTCATCGTTGTTTTAAATAATTCTCCCTGCCGTCCGATTGCGTCAGTCAAATCATTTTTCAAACGAAGCAACGCCCCACCCGTATCGGCGGCAAAAAACCGCCCCACCTCGCGCTCGATAAACAACACCATCTCGTCACAAAGCCGCTCCCGCGCCGCCCGCACATTAAAAAAAGCCGCCGACAAACGACAAGCAACAAAAACAATAACCGCAAGCAAGCCATAAACCGCAGCATTATCGCCAAAGACTACAGCCAAAACAAAACCAATGCCCAAAAGACCAATTTCCATGCCCTCGATAAATGGCAACAAGCCCGTGTATTTCCAGCCAAAAAAGCCCATGCCCGCCACGGCACGTTCCACGATTTGCGAAGTAGGCACAGCCGTAACCGCCCGCTCTGCCACACGTACATACTCCGCACAGGCCTTTTTCAAAACAGAATGCTTGATTTCCTTTACCTCTTTTTTATCGTTAATCGCCTTATCCGCCGTATGCCAAAACGAAAGCAGCACCCCACGGAAATGTAAATGCGCAAAAATTCTAAGTAAAATTACTACTGCCGAAAAAGACAAATAGACAACCACGATAGTTACATGATTATCATGCCTGCCCAATACTTCCACTATGTTTTCGAAGCTATGCACCTCTGTTGTAGCGTAGCTTTAGCGCGCCCGCTGCCTGTGACAATGTGCCAAGCTTTTCGAAGCCACCCTCATGCGTATCCTTAAAGCCCTTATTAGCAAGAAGCTCCTTATCCGCATCCAGCTTTACCCGTTCACCCGCATAAAATGTCGCGTCTTTTGCACCCTGGTCGTACTCCAGCCTCTTCAAAAAGCCATCTATAACATTAGGATTATTTCTATACGACCACGCGGTTTGCACATCTTCGACTAAAATTTTATCCCCGTCGTATCTGTAAAAAAATATCCCCGCAAGGTTATTACCGTCCAATGCCACAAAAAACCTCCGGTTAATATCAATCAGCACACTACGCATTTTCTGCTGCCATCGTATAACATGCTCAGGCGGCTCAAGCCCCGCCTGCGGGTTACGCTCCGCATTCTCCTTCAAAAGCGCGTGTATCTTAGGCAAAAACTGCACAATCACGCCCCTGCGGTTCGAATAATCGTTAATCTGTAACACGTCAATGTCACCATCCAAATATTAAAGTCTTTTTGAAAGGGGGTTTGGGGGAAAGCTTTTTCTTCAGAAAAAGTTTTCCCCCAAGGTTTTCCTCTTTACGGTTATCAGAAAGGATTCTCGTTACAGTACAGCCTTCCGACAGGTTGGTTGTATGCTACGTCACAAATACCCAGCATTTTAAGGGCGGCAAACAAGGTTTTGCCAATATGTCCATATCCCATTGCTGCGTGGTGAGGATAGCGTTTTGCAATGAGAACGTGACGATAGAAGCGAGCCATTTCGGGGATGGCGATAACGCCTACGCTGCCGAAGGTTTGTGGGTCTACGTCGATTGTTTCGCCTTGGGCGATGTAGGAGCGAAGGGTGCAGTCGGCAGTAGACTGTAGCCGGAAGAGTGTGATGTCGCCGGATTTTAGCGCGCCTTCGAGAGTACCGCGTGTGATATTTGGGTCACCGTCGGGTTCGAGCAGGCGTTTCATTATGAGTTGGTATTTCATTTCGGGATTTTTGAGAAGGGAGATGGGGGTGTTTCCGCAGTGGAAGCCCATGAAAATATCGCTGGTTTTGTAGCCTTCGAATTTCGCGCTGTTGGCGAGGTACATGTCGTCGGGTACGGTGTTGTTGATGTCGAGGAGTGTCGGCGGAAGGGCTGTTGCGCAGGTGAGAATATACTCGGAGAGCGCGCCGTAGATGTCGGTTTCGCAGGCTACGGGGATTCCGCGGCCTGTTAGGCGGCTGTTTACATAGCAGGGAACCATGCCGAATTGTGTTTGGAATGCAGGCCAGCATTTGTTTGCGAATGCAACAAATTCCGACGCGCCCGCGTTTTTTTCTGCCCAGTCAACGAGAGCAAGCTCAAGCTGTGCGAGCTTTGGCAGGATACCGGCTTGTTTGTTGCCGCCGCCGAGTTCGTCTGTCATTTCTTTTACAATGCCGTCTATGCGCTTGTCGCCTTCGAGGGCGTTGTATGCGGCAAAGAGGTCCAACTCGGAGTTTTCTTGTACTTCCACGCCTAGGTCAAAGAGCGGTTTAATGGGCGCGTTGCACGCAACAAAGTCGAACGGACGCGGCCCAAAGCCAAATATTTTTAGTTTTTTAATACCGATAACGATTCTTGCAATGGGGAGGAACTCTGCAATCATTTCTGCTACTTCGTTAACTTTGCCTACGGGGTACTCGGGGATGTAGGCGTTTACGCCACGCAGCCCCAGGTTGTAGGAGGCGTTAAGCATTCCGCAGTAGGCGTCGCCGCGGCCTTGGATGAGGTCGCTTGTTGTTTCTTCGGCTGCTGCAACAAACATTACGGGGCCGCAGAATTTTTGTGCAAGCATTGTCTCCGGCCCTTCCGGCCCGAAGTTGCCTAAGTACACAACAAGGGCGTTACAACCCGCTGCTTTTAGCTCGTCTAAGGCCTTCATTGCGTCTTTTTCGTTTTCCACCGTTGTTTTAATTTCCGTGAGCTGTAAGTTTGCTTTTTTTGCCGCGTCCATTACGGCTTCCCTGCGTTTTTCCGACAGCGTAATCGGGAAACAGTCCCGGCTAACGGCTACGATACCAAGTTTTACTACAGGTACATTTTTCATGCGCGTCCGCTCCTTTTCGAGTTATGACATTTTCTTGGAAAATGTCCAAGTTCATTCTATAGGCAGTAACGAGACACGTCAAGCAAAAAAAGCGTGTCGCAGGTTATACGACACGCTTAATCGTTAATTATGATAGTGCTAGAGTTTGAAATACGATACCAACTGCTGAAGCAACTCTGCCTGCGAATTTAATTCTTCTGCGGCGGCGGCGGTTTCTTCCGATACTGCGGAGTTGCTTTGTACTACCTGCGATATCTGGGCTATGCCTAAGCTTACCTGTGATATTGCTTCGGCCTGTTCTTTGGAGGCCTCGGAGATTCTGCTGATGATGTCGGATATTTCGCCTGCGCCGTTTACTATTGTGTCCAGTGAGTTTGAGGTGGATACCGCGATTTCCGAGCCGGATTCCACACGGGTGATGGATTCTTGGATTAGGCCTGTGGTTTCGGTGGCGGCGGATTGGCTGCGGGCGGCTAGGCTGCGTACTTCTTCTGCTACTACGGCAAAGCCCTTGCCGTGTTCTCCTGCGCGGGCGGCTTCTACTGCGGCATTAAGCGCGAGCAGATTTGTTTGGAAGGCGATGTCTTGTATCGCTCTTATTATTTTTGAAATATTGTTGGATGCGTCTTTTATTTGCTCCATGGCGGTGAGCATGTGCTTCATGGATTCGTTGCCCTCTTTTGCGTTTGCGGTAGAGCGGCCGGAAAGCTGGTTTGCCGTGGAAGAATCGTCTGCGTTTTGTTTGGTTTGCTGTGTGATGACGTCGATGGACGCATTAAGCTCTTCAACAGAGCTTGCCTGGGTTTGCGCTCCGTTTGCCAAGTCCATGGAGCTGGAAGAAATCTGCTTTGCACCGGAAAGCACCTGAGCCGAGGCAGAAGAAATCTCCGACATGGTCTTGTGCAGCGACGATGAAATATTGTTAAGCGATTCCTTAATTGCGCCAAAGCTGCCTACAAAGTCGCGTGTGATGGAGGTGGTTAAGTCTCCGGAAGAAATCGCCTGCAAGTCCCTGGAAATTTCTTCTATGATAACAGAAAGCGTAGAAATCGTGGAGTTTACGGATTCCTTGATTTGTTTGAAATCGCCTGCGTAGTTGCCCGTTACCGTGGTAGAAAAATCACCGTGCGAAAGCTTGTCCATTACATTTTTAATCTCCGAAAGCGGTGCGTCAACTGCTTGGGCAATGCTGTTAAGCCCTGTCATTATTTCGCGCCAGCCGCCTTCGTATTTGTTTGCGTCAATTTTAAAGCTGAGTTCGCCTTTTACTGCGGCGGCATTTATCATTGCGTTTACCTCGGTGCTTACACCCTTGATATTTGCGATGGTGGCACGTACAGAGTTTGGTAAAACCATTTTTTTGCCGGGCAAGTCTTTGCAGTCGGCGTTAAAGTTACCTTTGTTTAATTCTCCCAGCGCGTTTAGGAGTTCCATTATATCGCGCACTATATTGTCCGGGATGTTGTTTACGCCTTCTACCATTTCTCTGAAAGAATTTTCGTATTTGGAGACGTCAATCCTGTAGTCGATATCACCGACTGTATTGTACTCGTGGTCGAGTTTTATCAAATCGTCCACCATGGCGCGGATTATGTCCACCAGACTGCAAATATCTTGGGTTAGTACCCCTGTTTCGTCTTTGGATATGTCAGACCTGTCGATGTTAATGTTAAGATTGCCCCTTGATACGTATTTTAAGGCTGTTAAAACCCTGTTTATCGGTTTTGTAATCGAGCCGGAAATAAAATAAGCAATTAACACACCAAGCAGAACACCAACAACCGCAAACCCGATGAGCATATACAGTGTTGACATTGTCACTATAGTAAGGTCGTCACTGATTGTAGCCATATACTCCGAGGCAGCGTCCATCAAGGTGCTGTAATACCCTGTAGCTGTAGCAATTTGCCCCGAAAGTGCATCTGCACCGGCTCTTGCAGTAGGGCCGTCCAAATCCCTGATGGCAGCAAACACCACCGGCACATAATGATTAAAATAATGATGAACGGCCGCCTCATAGGAGGATATTATGCCGAGCAGTTCTGTTTTTCGTGCCTGCTCCAAGCGGGGGTCGTCGTTTATATTATCTCGATACCGAACGATAAGGGCGTCTATGTTTGCACGGCTGCGTTGCATGGCGGCTTCTCTGTTTCCGAGACGCTCGTGCATTATATCCGGGTCAAAGATATACATGACGGCGCGGTTAAGCACCCGTCTGGAATCCACCAGTTCACGTGACATCTGATTGAGTATATCCCATCGCTCCATGGGAAAACTCAATGCATACGTGTACTCGTCGTCCACATGTAATATGCGGTTTCCGCCGTATATTGCAATGATGGCAGTGATTACCAAAACCAAGATAAATCCCAAAAACAGCCTACTTCTGATTTTCATGTTTTTCATGCACAATTCTCCTCTGCTCTATTATAGTAATGTTGAATTCTGTTTGATTGTAGTGGTTAAATTGTTTATTTGCAAGCATTAAACCTCCGATTTGTGAATATCCTCAAACGAAGGGGTGTTTTTTTATGCGAAGCCGCGACATAAAACGCAGGGTTGGAATTAAAAGGAAGCTCAACGGCTTTAGACCGGGGCTTGTAAAGGATTATTTTTTTAAGCTATGCGTGCTTGCGGTTTTTTTGTTAATTATCGGCGGCATTTTTAGCCTTTTGCGGCCGGGTATCAGGGTACGGGTGGACGCGGATACTGTGGCGGCGTTCCGTGTGCCTCACAGGGCTATCGGAATGCTGCGGGTATATGCGGCACGCAACGGGATTTCCTTCCCGGAGCTTTTTGCCGTGTTTAATGCCCAAAATGATTTCTTCCCGGAGAAGCGTGCCGTTTACGACCTTAGTGCAATCGAGCGGCTGTATGTATCGGATTTTAAGCGGCTTTCCAGACAGTATAACTCGCGCAGTATCGCACCTTATATAGCCATGTTTGAAAGCCTTTTTACGGAAATCGAGGCGTTTCCGATACCTGCGGGCTGGTATGAGTACGACCCTTCGATAATGTTTGGGGACTCGTGGGGGGTTGAGCATAATTTCCAAGGGAATCGAATGCACATGGGTACGGCAATCATAGACCGCGAAAATATCCGCGGACGCGTACCTGTATCCAGCATGACACGCGGAACGGTACGCGAGGCGGGCTGGGATAATAACCTCGGGTATTTTGTGAGTGTCGTGACGGAAAACAACACGCTGTATCTATACGCACACTTGGACCGCATTGCCACGGGAATAGCCGCAGGGCAGAATATCACCGCAGGGCAACTCCTCGGCCAAATGGGAAACAGCGGCGGCGGACGTGACGGGCGCAGCTTTCCCGTGCATTTGCACCTTGCCATCTCCCCCGACGTTACGTTTACACGAGGCAATTTTTGGATAAACCCCTACCCCCTGCTGCGCTATATCGAAAACCCCACCGGATTTTAAATGTTTTTTTGGTCAAAAGCTTTCCAGCCCGCATAAACACTTGCAAAACCCCATTGCGTTTTGATATAGTACATCCGAACGCGGCAGCGGAGTGGAGAAGGGCTTTGCCCTGTGTAGCGAGGGGGCTTGGGGGCGTAGCCCCCATCAAAAATGAAAAAATACAGAGGCGAGCGTGGGTATCGTAATTACATAAAGGAAGCAAATGAGCTAAAAAAACCTGCGTTGTTTTTAGCAGGGTTTACCGCGCTCGCGCTTATTTTGGCGGGGGCGTGTTTTTTGTATGTACGGCAAAATGTCACCGTCGTTGCCTACGCCGAGGCCGTGCCTGTTTTTGTGCCTGCACCGCAGACGCCGCAGATTTTGTCGCTTGCGGGGGCTGTCGAGCGGTTGGACATGCCTCCGATTATTCCTGTACAATGGGGAGTGGGGATTTTTTTTGATACATATACGAGTACGTTGTTTTTTCCTGATGATTTGGGTGCGTTTGAGGTGGAGCATAATTATTACTACCGCGAACACACAGTTGTATTTGAAGACCTGTACTTACCGCGTCGCAGTTTTCCGCTTTTGCCGTACAATATTTTACCAATGCGCCTACTGGCAGAAGATAACCGCATACAAATCCGTACCCGCCGAGGCGCGTTAACGGAGTACGGCCAAAGCTACATACAAATAATAGACCCGCGAGAACGCTATCGTACCGTAGTAGTAATAGACCCCGGCCACGGCGGTCACGACCCGGGCGCACCGTCGGCACTAAGAAACGGCCCAAGCGAAGCAGAAATCGTACTAAACATTTCACAAAAGATACTGGAAATCTTCGACCAAGCGCACTCCGATATTTTGTTAATTCCCACCCGTACCTGTGATTATTTCTTGTCCACGAGGGCGCGTACTCGTATCGCAAATTCCATCGGGGACTACTTTGTCTCCATCCACTGCAATGCCGACGCCCGCAGCAGCCGTTCCAACGGCACGCTAATGCTGTACGGCACAGCAGACGGCAGCTACGACTTGGCACGCACCTTCCAAGACGCGCTGGTATCCGCGCTGCAAAGCCCCGACCGTGGTATCCACTACGCCCCGCAATTTCATATTTTACGCGAGTCACAAATCCCCGTAGTTATCCTGGAACTCCTCTTCCAAAGCAACCCGACAGAAGCCGCCCGACTGGCCGACCCCTACGTGCAGCTTTTAATCGCGCAGACCATAGCCGACACAATCGCAAACTTTTAAAAAAAAATATGTATAATTCTCTCAAATCTGCCAATACTGTACTCATAGCACTTGAATTACTTACCATCGCCGCCGAAGCTTGGCGGGTGACGAAGGGAGGCAGACTAACGTGGATAACAAAAAAACAAGCCAATCAACAAATACAACAAACAAACAAACAAACACAGAATTTGGAAACGAAATGAACAACAACGCTTCTAACAACACAAACAATCAAAAGAAAAACAAGTAAGTAAATAATACGGCGTAGCGACAAGCTACGCCGTATTGTTTTTTATAATGGAATCTTACACAATTGAAAACGGCAACCAAATAATGCAATCAAAATCAGGCAAACCACATTCAAATCTTAACTCTGCACTAAACATAAAATATAAATTTCCCGCTTTAATAGGAACCCAAGGCATCCATACTACTTCATAATCTTCTAATACAATGGGTTTCTCGTGCCACTTAAAGCTCCATACATAAGGCTCACCATATCGGAATGCAGTAGACACGCGCTTATCTAATTGCGTATTACTAAAGTTGCCTTCTCCGCTTGGAAACTTTACCCCAAAGGAATAAAACGGTAAACGATGGTAGGCGTGTACCTCGGGCTTATCTCCATGATATACAAGACTAACTTCAAACACCAGTGGATTATTTTCCGTAATCTCGGAAGCGCACCACACACTTTGAGGAGAGGAGACGGTCATCGTAAAATTATCATGCACACTAATTTCTTCCAACGGCATGATTTCGTGACTATTGGCACATCCAACCAAGAGATAAAGCAACAAAACAGGAATGCAATTATTTAGAAGTTGCCGCAAGATATCATCTCTTTCTAATATTATTTTGTTAAACGCGATGACATACCCACATTTCCTGTGGCATTGACGCTTCCCCTTTTTCATGTGCTTAGTGATTCTCATCAAATCCCAATGTCTCCTGCACTATATAAACGGGTCTGTTTTTTAATTCTTCGTATATCCTGCCGATGTACTCGCCCATTAGGCCTAAAATCATCATGGTAATGCCCTGCGTAAACAAAATCACGCCCATGGTAGAAGCCCACCCATCCACGGTGGTATCGGTAAAAAGACCCTGAAAAAGAATCACAGCGATATAAATAAAGCTTGCAATAGAAATCAAAAACCCAAGAGTAGTGGCGGCTTTCAGCGGCTTGTAAGAAAACGCAGTCACCGCGTCCATGGCAAAGGCGACCATTTTTCCAAGCGGGTATTTTGTCTGCCCGGCAAAGCGTTCGTTTCGCACGTACATGATTGCCGTTTGCTTAAAGCCTACCCAGCTTACCAGACCTCGGATATATCTGCTTTTTTCCGGTAATTTTTTTACCGCGTCGTTTACTGTTTTGTCTATCAGCCTAAACTCGCCTGTGTCTACGGGCATTTCTATGTGCGTCATTCTTTTTATGAAGCGATAGAAGATTTTCGCGCTGGCTTTTTTAAAAAAGGTCTCGCCCTCGCGCTTTTTGCGCTGGCCGTATACTACGTGGTAGCCCTCCCGCCATTTATCAGCCATCTGCGGGAAAATCTCCGGCGGGTCTTGTAAATCCGCGTCTATTATAAAAATCGCGTCGCCGCTTGCGTATTCCATACCCGCAGTTATCGCAGACATATGTCCAAAATTACGAGAAAAATTTATAAGCCGCACATTTTTGTCCGCCTCACAAAACCCCGCAATAATAGCCGCGCTTTTGTCGCGACTACCGTCGTTTACAAAAATTAATTCGTACGGCTCCGCCATGCCTTGCATTACACCGCTCAGCCGCTTGTACGTCTCCGTTATTACTTCTTCCTCGTTAAATACCGGTACTACTACAGAAAACATTTTACTCACCTCATACAATGTAGCAAAAAATCGCGGTCATTAACGCGTTTTTTGCGGAATGGTTTTTGCCGTAAGGCAAAAAGTACACTGCCTATTTTAGCTCGTTACTTCGTCAAAACAGGTGGCACTTGAATGTTCATAGCGTTTATACTGCAAAATTAATTAATCACCTTTCCTAATCCAAAGTCGCGCAATCGAGTCAAGAAAGTTAAATTCAACACTCTGTCACTTCCGCCAAGGGATAATTTAATGGGTTTTTCTAAACCAACATTTATTCCCAATGGCGAAGAAAGACCGACCTTTATTTCACGAATTTTTAAGGAATTGCCTTTAACTGAAAAATCATTGGATATTGATTGTGTAAGTTCACGAATTTGTCTGTGTGCTTCCAACCTCTTGCGTCTATTTGCATTATTTAGCCCTTCTTCAAAAGAATTTAGGCTCTGCCTAAATGCAATCACATCTTTATCATAACGCATCTCCAAAGCGACTTTCAATTCTTCTGTTGGAGTAGTTGCATTGTTTGTTATATAGTCATAAAGAACAGGATAATCAAATTTAAGTATGCCAGTTTCATACTCTTTATCAAGTTCATCATAATATTCAATTAATGACTTATCCACCATTTCCAATAATTTGTATCTATTGAAACGTCCTTTGAGTAAGCTGCTGTTTAACAAATGCTCTGCTCTATTAGGGTGCGGAAAGTAATTTGCACCAATTTCTTCTGCAACATCTATATACATCTCTGCCCTATTGAGCAATAGCGGGGAATACTGCTTATACCAATCCTTAAAACTTAGCTCATTGTTAAAATCAAATCTTGTAAGTCCTGATGGCTCTTTTGTGTACTCAGGTAATCGTACAACTTCTGAATCTAAAAACTTATCAGAACGCCTATCGTTACATAAATCCAAAAGCTGTTGTGCTAAGTAATTGTCGCGAGGAAGAGAGGTATACCACCGTGAAATAATATCTATTTCATCCCATAAAATTAAAGCTGTTAAATAAAGTAACCCTACATGATATTGGCGAATAAGTTGGCATAACTTTTGACGGAGTAAATAAATGCTCGAAATAGGAACTTATTGTCCAGTTATCAATCAAGATTGAACTCATGCTAACCCCCTAGCATAAAAAACAAAAATATCAGCAAAAGGACGTTTAGGACTATGGAAATAAAAAGAAAGATACTGCTCATACTCTTACGTTGCCTGTCCGATTAATCCACTTCTACATAGTAACAATGAATAAGTATCTTCGCAACATATACCGTAATACAGCACATCAACAATATAGCAACCAGTCACCCATCCCCACCGCCGACGTTCGCCGTCCGAAGGTATGAAAAAACTTACTATGTACAATCAATTTTCCCCCATGCCGCCCATTGTGACGGCATAATAATAGCAACTAACGCAAATTAACTGAAAGAACTTGCAACTAATTTCAAAATCTCCAATTATCATATGTAGCTAGAAAAAACGAAGGATTGAGCCATTTGCAGACTCAATCCTTCGTTTTTTCCTGTCCACGGATAGCAAGGGATTCGAACCCCTGGACCCTTTCAGGTCTACGGTTTTCAAGAAGCCCGAACGTGTTTTCACAATCCTAGTGAAATTAAGGCAACGAGGACAGTTTCGGAATCTCCGCGCCGACGGTTTGCCGACCAACGGCTCTGTTCAATTTGTTTGAGCGGCACGCTTGCGCCGTCTGTTTTCCATAGCATTGCTTGATAATTCCTCAATGGTCATACCTTCAAACAAATCCCTTTGCCATTCGGTATAATCGAAAGGCTCTTTATTGATAAGGGAAATAAATCTCTCAGTTTGAACGTGTCCAAAGCTGTCAATAAAATGCTTTAACACGGATTGTTTTAATACGGCGTCAGTCATAATTTTATCACTCCATTTCCAGTAAAAATTGCATTGGATTTATTATTTTTATCCTGCTGTCTTTGTGTTTCAAGAATCTCTTGTCTGTGGTTAGCAAATAGTCACACTTTGAAGCGATAGCGCAAGCAACATGCAAGGAATCTTTTATCTTTAATCCACTTCCCATTGCAATGCTTGCTATTTTAATAATTTCAAAGGTTTCATCAACATCTACAATCGCATATTTCAAAAACGCCTCAATAGCAATTTTACGCTCATCATATGGGTTTTCATCATTTTCATGTTCAAGAACATATGAAGTAACCAACTCTAGTTCACCATCTATTATCATTTCTTGAATTTTTAGCTTTGCTTTTGTTTCCAACTCTATCTTCAAATGACGTTGATTGTCATATGGGCGATTAAAGCAACAGTTGTCTAAATATATACGCATACGGCATACACCTCTGTGTCATTATAACGTGGACGAAATACTGCTTATCGCTTTTTTTAATGATTCCTCTTTCTGTTTTTCTTCCTTAAGTTTCACTTTTTGTTCTAATATCATTTCTATACTTTCCTTTAGTACAGGAAAAAAACCTAAACATTCATCCTCATTAAGTTCATGGATACCCTTACTTAGTATTCCATATATATTACGACTTGTCGTAATAAAAGATGGGATAAATGATTTTACTGCGTCTATTTTTTCTTCCATACGCTTCTTCATAAAATTTTCTGCATCATCCATACTTAAATTTGTTTTCTTCAAATGCGGTTATAATCAAGTTTTCAAAAATTCTTCTTAAATACACAAACGAACCTATGCCAACTCCATGCGAGTGAAGTTGGATAGCAGTTTGTAATTCGATTAAATCTTTGCCGAGGAGTTTTCTGTAACGAGAAATGCTGCTAGTAAGAATTTCCTTAACCGATGGGTCTTGCCCTATTTTTGCAACTCCTTTATCTGATGAATGCAACCAAAAAGTAATCCTGTGTGAATTATCCCTTGAACAAGCCGAATAAACAATTCGCCTTCTATTGCGTAGCTCTGATACATGACTGTACGGGGCAATGCTATCTGCTAAGAGAGTATATACGGTTTCTTTTTTACATAAAGGACAGAATGCATCGAATTTATGAAGTATTTGCCTCTGATTATAGGAGTGTTCACCTATACACAAAAGAGTTGCTAACTCCCCACATTCATCGTCAGAAAAAGATACGTACCTATACAAGCCTGTATTAATAAGAAAGTCATCAATTTTACATATGTCCACTGCCTGTCCACCCCCGCAACAAATATGTATTACTATCATGTTTAATAATATACTATGGGCTGTAAATTATCAAATTAATTTTACCGCTAGAAACAACAAAAAAGAAGAATCATCCCCGCAATCGACTCTGGTAAGAAAACACATAGATACCAGATTGCCATTGAAGATGTTATTGCGTATCTACGCCGCCGTGACCGTGAAGGGAGCATGATACCAACCGGTCTGCTCAAATCAGGTCAGCGTGAACCCAGTACCCGCGCATCATTTTCGCGGTTGGTGACATTGGGGCAGGAGAACGAGGTTGTGGCATTCTTCCAGCATCTCACCACTGACCACCCCGATGTCCTTACTGTTGCTGATATTGTAACGATTATAGGAATAGGCAAATCCACCATCTTAAAGATGCTGGAAGCCGGACACATTAAATCAATCTCCAGTAGCCCTAAGCATCTGATTCCAAAGCCGTACCTATTTGAGTTCGTTGCCACGCATAGGTTTCTTGCTCTTAGCAGCGATTCAGATGCGTACAGGGAAATATTGGAAAGTTTTGAAGTTTGGCGAAGTCAAAAATAACATCACAAGAGCCGTCCATATGGACGGCTCTTGTGGTATTTGTCGTCAAATGCAAAACGCTGCGTACAGCGGTATTGATTTTATTTCGTTCTCGAATCCGAAATTCTTGGCGGAAATTCTGATGGAGTACGGAGGTTTGAATCTTTTGACAAATACACTTAAACTGCGTGAAGCCACACGCTCTCCGGCTTTAACCTCAACAGGAATGATGTTCGCGCCCTCTTGCAATACAAAGTCGATTTCTGCCTGACCTCCGCTTTTGCTCTCGCTCCTCCAATAAAGCAAGCTCTTATCACGGGCGGCAAAATGCTGTGCAACATAATTCTCGGCTATAGCACCCAAGAACCTGTTATCCGTTTCGGTAAGATTCAAAATAATTTCTTGCGGGGTTCGGCTGGTCATTGTTAAAAGTCCCGTATCGCTCATATATAGCTTGAAATTTGTAAAATCCTTATAAACTTCAAGAGGCATTTCAGGTGTTGTTAGGTTATAGCATTTATTGACAACCCTTGCTGTTTCAAG
>WQRQ01000009.1 GCA_009786685.1 Defluviitaleaceae bacterium | reverse complement strand
TAAANCCCGCCGTGTCTGCGAGTTGACGCAATTCTACAGGCTCGCCGTCCAAGCCTACCAATATGGCGCGAGCTATTTCTTTTTCGGCTTTTTTTGATTCCGCTGGGCGAATTCTGTTGTCGGCGGCTTCGATTTCTTCCCAAAGGATGTCATCGGGGATTTCGTTTGTTTTATACAGCCCGAAAAGATTTACCGTAATATCCTCGTTAGGCAAAATCTCGCCCAAGATGGCGACTTGCATTAAATGCGGACGCCCATCCACCACCCCAACAGACGCCATCGCGTCCAACTTTAGGCTCTTGAGCGACTGAATATCCACTTGTGAAAGGTGCGCATTACCCCCCGGGTGCGTATGAATACAGCGGATTCCGTTTAACCTGATGTCCGAGCGACGTTTTTTTAGCACAGGTAGGCTCACGCGGTCTTGCTCGCCCACGATTACTGTTTCTATGCGGCCGCTCCGCTCAATGTATACCATAGCTTCGCGCCCCGTCGCCTCCGTAAAGAAGGCCAACGTCTCCAAGATTTCTTCCGAGCAAAACTGTCCTCGGTCTATTTGCATTCCGTAGATTGTTTCCAGTCGGTCAATGTATGAGCGACGTATCCCGTCCGTGTTTCCGTTAACTTTTTGAGCCATGCGTATCTCTTTTCTGTTTTTTCTTTAGATTAACAAAAATATGCGGGATTTGCTAGGTAAAAGATGATTTATAAAAAAACGGCGATGTTGTCAAGGGGACACTTCTCTAAGCGACAATGCAATGATTATGCGGGCTTGAGCGGTTTTGACCAAAACATCTACGCACAAACAAAAAGAAAAGTGTAAAATACGCCTACAAGTAAAAACCCCGCTTTCCACAAACAAGGAAATTACGGGGTTTTTCTGGGCCCTCAGGGACTTGAACCCGGGACCTACCGGTTATGAGCCGGCCGCTCTAACCGACTGAGCTAAGGGCCCTCGCGCAATTTTTTCGTATCACGCAACGGGTATTTTACCAAAGAGGGCACGGCTCGTCAAGATAAACTTTTCTATCGGCGCATTGGGCTTACGTGGATTTGGGTGGCTTCCATGCCGGTTTTGCGTTTTATTATTTCTACTATTTGGGCTAGTTCTGCGTCGGTTAGGGCTTCTTTGCTTACTATTACGTCTACGGATGTGTCGGAAATACGCACGTAGGCTTCGGCAAAGCCTTTGGATTCTATCAGGGCTTCGGCGGCGGTTTCGCGCTCTATGCGGCGTTGCATTTCCAGCATTTGGTCGGCGGCTTGGGCGCGTTGCTCATCGGCTACCATTGAATTGTTGATTAGGTCGTTAAGCACGCTGCGTTCGCTGCTGCGGTTTTGCTCGCGGGTTAGGCGGTTTTGCACAAAGAAGGAGTCGCGGCTTTGGTTTACAAAGATGGCTTCGCCCGCTTCGCGAAGAGATTCTTCGTTGGTCGGCAGCGAAATTATTTCGCTGAAATCCAAGCCCGAAAGTGTGTGCCAGTAAAAATCATCCCCCGATACCGCAATCGTAGGGTCGTGGGTTGTTGCCCACGGCGCGCCCGTTATTCCATCGTAGTCCTCGGGGAAAAGGCTCGCGAGCGTTCCGCCGTCGGGAATGAGTGCGGAAACATTACCTTGGTCGTCCAGCACAAAGCCCGACGCAACATCCTGCGAGCGGGAATCGCTCCAGCTTAGATAGCCTGCCACGGCTATCATTACCACAAGTGCGGTGATTATTACCTGATTTCTTTTTAAAACAAACATTTTTTATTGCCCCTTTCATATTTTTATAATTTTTAAAGGCTCGAGACGACATTCCCACCAAACACCGGTCGGCGAAAGGCGGCTGTGCCGCTATTTCATTGTTAATACCTGTACCATATGCGCTTCCAGCCCCAAGACGGCGCGGGCGGCGCGGGTGAGTGCGTCCCTCACCAGAGGGTTGTCACCTCCTTCGGCGATTATTACTATACCCTCTATGCGAGGCTCGATTTCGCGTATTACCAGCGGCGTGTCGGCTCCTTGGCGGTTTGTTATTATTACGGTTTGTTCGGCGCGTTGATGGTTTTCCGTTTCCCGCGTGCCGCCTTGGCTATCGGCTTCTGTTGACTGGGCGCGGGTTTCGTTTACGTCTATGGCAAAAACCGTTTCGGTACTTCCCAGCGGACTTACCATCACGCGTACACTTCCTGCGCCTTCTACGAGGGAGAAAAACTCCTCCAGTCGGCGTTCTATCGCTTGCTCGTAGTGGAAGACCTCCTGTAGCGTAGCGGGTGTGATTTCGGTGAGTTCGGCCGCGCCGTAAAAAAAGTCGCGAATATATTCCTCCGGCTCGCGCATAAACCTCCCCATAAACAATAAAATCGCGCCCAACACCACAAATACCACCAATACAATTGCCAACATCTTGTTTTCCGCCATAAGCTTGCGAAATACCTTTGTCATGTGCGGCTCACCCTTTCTCTTTTGAATGGGGGCTACGCCCCCTAGCCCCCTCGCTTTGCGCGGCGGTGGACTACTGTACAGTTACATATATATGTGAAGTGGGCAGGTTGTAGAAGTCCGAAATTAAATTTTTTATCAAAGCGGAATCGGGGCAGTTTTTATCGGAAGCAGGCTCACCGATTTGGATAATCCTAACCTGCGGTGTCTGTATTCTGATGAAGGGGATACGCCCCGTGTCGTCGTCGGTTTTTTCTCTTCGGCTTACGCTAACCCTGATGGAATTCAACTCGCCAAAGTCGTCCGTATACGTGAAGGCGGTAGAATAAACCTCAAACCCCTCCCCTTCCAAAAGCCTGGAAATCTGCGCATCCAGCTGCGCCTCAAAAGCCACACGCAAATGCCCATCCCACCAGTCGGCATAGGCAGAATCCACTCCCGCCCGAGCAATTCCGCCGTCCCCGGAAAACCCCGCAAACCACTGAGTGACAGGAACATCCCGCCCGTTAAAAAACCCCGCAAGCGGCTGTATCATCAACAGCAGAAGCACAAACCCCAAAACCAGCGAAACAAATTTCTTATATTTACCCGACGGCGCGAAAATCCCGATAACCGTGGCAAACACCAGATAGTACGTTATATTCTGTAGGTACGTAAAAAATGCAGGCATTTTACCCCACCCCTTCTAAAAGATTTTATGTACAAGCCATGACTTATATGAATTTCCGCAAAATAAAAAAATTTCTACACCCTACTTTCTTCCTTGTATAGCGGATTAATTCGAAATCCGCTTTACATAACAAAAACCCCCGTCCGTGGCGAGGGTTTGTCTTCACTCTGAAAATTCAACTGACGATAATTTATCGTTAGTTGCTTTATTTAATCATCCATCCCTGAGGCTTCATTCAAACCTACCATCGGTAAATTTGCCATCAGCTTGTCATCGTTATCTCTTAATCGTTCTTTATCCCTAGCGGCTTTATTGGCCTTCCAAACATACAGCCCAAGCGAGACACCGATAACGCCGTAAACCATAAATGTGCGCATGTATTCGCCTGCGTTTCCGTCGTTAAACACAAACAATCCTACGGCGGGCGAAACAATAAACATAGCATGGAAAAGCAAAAGCCCTACCATGGCATTTTTCACACTTGCTCTGGCGGCAGTTGCGCCACCCACCAAAATCGCCGCTACGGAGAAAAAGCCAATGTTTCTATGCACGGTATAGGTGCTTACATGTCCCATATCTTGCAAAAAGATAATCATACCCCAAGCCGCAAGCACAGTAGAAATAATAGTAGAAATTATCCGCGTACGGTCAACATTAATGCCCGACACATTAGCAATTTGCTGGCTCTGTCCTACACTGCGGCAATCCTGCCCAAGCTTTGTCTTGGAAAAATAAACGATAAACAAACCAACAGCAGCAATCACAAGCCCCGTGACAACAGGAACACGGTCTATGCGGCTGATTTCCACGGCAAAATTGGAAATCCCGGGCAACAGGTCGAGCCTTGTAATATACGGGTCGTTGTACAGTACATGGTACCAGTAATAAATTTGCCCGGAGCTGAAAATCGCAAAAAGCACTACCGCGCCGCATAAGGCAATTTTTACGCAAAAAGCCCATAGCGGCTCGTTTAATGCGGAAAAAGCGGCGGCATTTTTCTTCATATAAATGCGTCGTATTACAAGGAAGGCAAATACGGCAATAGAAACTGCCGCGAGTGCATAAACAAATTCCACGCGCCAAAGATTATTTAACGCCCTGGCCATACCGGGAACTTCATTTGCAAAGCCACGGCCTGTCATTTCCGCCGCAGGCAAGCCCATTTCGAAGGAGCTGCGAATACCCACCGGGCGCACGCCTTCCGCTACGGGGTTTATCATCCTATGTCCCCAGCGCACAGGGATAATCCCACCCACGCCAAACAGCAAAAATATTTCATATAAACCGCCCGCAAAAAAGCCAACAATAAGGCTTGCGACCATTTCCTGTCCGCGAGTTTTGTTATAAAGCTTTCCCGTCAAAAATCCAAAAAGAATCGCAATGGGTGTAGCAATGGCAAAGCAAAGCAAAAGCCCGCCAATCCCGGGGAACAAGGCATAATGATACCGCACAAACACAATAGAAAGCAGCCCCGCAAGCGCGCCCACCACGATACCAAAGTTAAGCCCAAGCCCCGCCATAATAGGAATAATAAGCGAAAGCACCAAAACCCCGTTACGGAAAAAGCGCGAAATAATATCATTGGTAAAAGAACTCGGCGTAAAGGTATCGGAAACAAGAAAACCAAAAACCACAAAGCCCAAGAAAATAATCGTTACGATATTATCAAAAAGAAAGGCGCGGATTTTTTCACCGCTTATACCATTAGTAGTCATTATTTGCCTCCCTTGCTCATTTGCGCAAGCGCGTAAAGGATGATTCCGTTTTGTACTACCATTCTAATTTGGTTAACGACGCCGGCAACGTCCGTCCCCGCGAGTGCGCGGCTAAACACGGGCAAAACAATAGCAATCAGCCCCTGGAACAAAAACGTACCCACGACAACATTTGTAACATTTGCCCGTTGCTTACTCGCGCCGCCGACCACAATACCCGCTATAGCAGGAAAAGCCATAAACATAGGGAAGTCATAAAGCTGAATAAACCCAAAGCCCTGCGCATAAACAACTACGCCAAACGCGGCGATTGCGGTGGACATCATATTTGCAATCACCCTGCTGCGGTCTACATTTATGCCCGTAGCCTTCGCGAATAAGGGATTTCTGCCGACGGCGGAAATAGCTATCCCCGCCTTTGTGCGGAAGAACAAATACATAAGCAAGCAAGCCACAAAAACAACCAATAACTCGCCCGTACGCACCTGCATCCCAAATAATTCGAAATAAAGAAAGTTTGCCAAAATTAAATTCGCGCCGAAGTAATCCAGCGGAATCTGATGCCGCAGGCCGTCACCGAGAAAAAACACCATATTGGGATGATTAATCGGGATGGCAAGCCACACAAGGCCAAACGCAGCGGTTATTGCAAAGCCGGTATAGGGCGCGATTGCCATTTCGCTGCCCTTTACGGCATTCATCAACCTGCCGTAGAGATAGCCGGACAAACTGCCGAAAACTATAGCCGCCACCGACGCCACGATGATAAACACTATCCCTGTAAAGCCTGCCGCCAAAACAAGCACCATGGCAAGCAGTCCGTTTACGATACCAATGGGCAAAGCAAAGTTAGGCCCCGTCCCCGATTGAATAGAAGGAACATTGGCCAGCGCGAAAATCGCCCACACACCAAAAAAATGCAAGCTGGCAGAAATCAATGTAGCAATGCTAAACCCGTTAACTACGCCCAGCACCAAAACCGCCAAATACAAACCGCCTACTACTCTAGTAGAAAACGGAATTTTCTTGAGCAAGTCTAACAAGCTCATGCTTGTCCCCCCTCCAAATCTTTAATGCCCGACATCAGCAGGCCAAACTTTGTCGGTGAGGCGTCCGGCGGCAGAATGCCAGCTACTTCGCCTTCGCAGATGATGGCTATTCTGTCGCAGATACTGCATAATTCTGCAAGCTCGGAAGATGTCATTATTATTGTCATGCCTTGGTCACGGCTGAGTTCTAACAAGAGGTCGAGAATTAATTTTTTCGCGCCTATATCTATGCCGCGTGTTGGCTCGGATACAAATAAAATGGTCGGCTTTTGTGTTAACGCCCTTGCGACGCATACCTTTTGCTGGTTGCCGCCGCTTAGTCTGCCCGTATGCTGCTTTTCCGATGTGCAACGGATGTCGAGCATTTCTATCATTTTGCGTGCATGTTTACGGATTTTTTTCTTGTCAGTCATTTTAAATGCGTTTAAAAACTCGGATTTGATATTCATTGCCGTAAACATGATGTTGTAGTCAATGGCTTTTTCGACCAGAAGACCTACTTCTTTTCTGTCCTCGCTTACAAAGGATAAGCCGGAATCCAGCATTTTTCTTGTGTCGTTTAGCGGTAGGGCTACGTCGCCCATGGTGACTTCGCCCTTTGCCTCGTACATTCCCATTATGCCGTTTGCTATGCCAAGCTTGCCCTGCCCCGCAAGCCCGCCTATGCCGAATATTTCTCCCTTGCGCACTTCAAAGCTTACGCCCTTTACGCGCTCGTTTGGCATGGCTACTCGCAGACCTTTTACGGTGAGCTTTATTTCGTCGCTTAGCTCCCTTTGTTGGCTTGTTCTTTCTATACTTACTTTTCTGCCTACCATGTATTCTGCTATTTCCAAGGTGTTTGTGTCTTTTACGTCTTTGGTTATTACAAGCTCGCCGTCACGCAAAATCGTTACTCTGTCGGCTGCCGCAATGATTTCATTTAAGCGGTGGCTTATGAATATAATGGCAATGCCTCTTTTGGAAATACTGCGCATGGCTTTAAGCAGGCTTTCCGCTTCCGACTCTGTAAGCACCGCTGTCGGTTCATCAAGTACAAGCAGCTTTAGCCCTGTTTTGTCTATCTCTCGGGCGATTTCTACAAACTGCATGTAGCCGATTGGCAGCCCTTTTACCAGTGTGAATTCTTCTATACTCATGTCCAGCTTGTCCAGCGCGATTCTTGCGTCTTTGTTCATTTGCTTAAAATCCAGCGTTTTCATACGCTTGCCGAATAGGGTCGAGGTTATTTTATTTACCGTATTGTCTTTTTCTATTTCCCTGTTTAGCTTTATGTTTTCTGCAATGGTAAAGCCGGGGATTAGCATAAATTCCTGGTGAACCATGCCTATACCCAAAGCCATGGCGTCAAATGGAGATGTTACTTCCATTTTTTCGCCGTTCAGCTCCATTTCGCCTTCGTAGCCACCTGTCGTATGTATGACGGGCATTCCAAAAAGAATATTCATAAGGGTGGATTTTCCCGCACCGTTTTCGCCGATAAGCGCGTGGATTTCTCCCGGTCGGATGTCAAAGCTTACGTCGTTTAACACCTGATTGCCCGAATAATTTTTTGATACACCTTTAAATTCCAATAAATTACGGCTCATGCTCCGCCTCCGCATACATCGAAATAATTCAGAATCGGTCTCGCCCGTCGTCGAAAACGCGGTGAAGCGTTCGCGATTTTCGCCTCGGACGAGACCGTTCTTCATTGATTTCGCTGTAATATACCGCGGAACGGTTTTACCCGTTCCGCGGCTATTATACGTTATTATTTAGTATACAATGTACGGCATTAAGATTACATACATTGTAGAGAATGTGTCTGCGCCGATTTGCAGCGGTGTCAGTATGGGGTACAAACGCTCGCCCATCACTTCTTCTGCGTAATCGCCAAACAATCTCATAAGCACTGCTGTATCAACTTGGCCTACTTCTTGTGTAACGCGGCCGTTAAGCCATTCTACGGCATACATAAAGCCCACTGTTGTGTAAGCCATGCTGCCCGGCAATGCCCAGTTTGCCAGTCTTCCTGTCATACCTGCTTCTGCAATCGCAGTGCTGGTTGCCTCTATGATTTCTCCAATGCTAAAGCCTTGTACGGCTTCTTCCTGCGTAGCGGCAAGGCCTAAAGCCTGCGGGAACGCGTGGAAGGGCGAAGGACAGCAAGGCTGTACATACATCGCGCCATATGCAAGAACTTGTTGCAAAAGCGGAATTTGTTGTCCGCAGTTTGTGGAGAAGAATGCGGTGTTTCTGCCCAAAGCTTCTACTTGTCTGCCTACGTCTTGTGAAATAAACAATTGGCTGGCGGCCATACCGCCTTCTTCCATGGGGTCGGGTGACGGAAGGTCGTAGAAACGGAGGCCTGCGGCTTCGGCGGCTTCGCGCATGTTGTCGCGGCGTGCCGCAAGCATTGGGATAGCCATGTGACGCGGGAAGGAGTAGTGAGCGATAGCTTCCGCGCCCATTTCCACTGCTTGTTGTACAAATAACGCGCCGATATCCGGGTTGTTAATGTCAAGAGAAAGGTCTACTCTTGCATATACGTCGCGTGGGTCTTCTGCCGCAGACGCTACTACTATGAAGATGTCGTCGCCGCGGATTTCGCGCACTGCATCGATTGCCGCATTTGTGTTTGCTACGGCTTGGTTAATAATAATCGCGCCTACGTCAAGGTTTGATGCAACCTCTACAAGAATCGTTATCATCATCTCCGGCTCTGTTGCAAAGTAAACAGGCCATGTTCTGTGGATAACTCTGTCGGAGCCAAACCTGTTTACCAGAGCTTCCGCACTGCGGAATTCTTCTTCGTTTTGGTCTACCGTGTTTGTTACAATCGCGATGATGCCGGGGAAGAGTTCGTCGTCATCAACAGCGGGGGTTGTTTCGGCGGGTGTGGTGGCCGCGCCTGTGTCTGCCGGTGGGGTTGTAGCTGTATCTGCTACAGTAGTTCCGCCGTCCACAGGTGCAGGGGGAGGAGCGTCTGTACCACATGCTGTTACAACAAACAATAACATGCACAGTGTAGCAATGATTCCTAATGCCTTTTTCATGTTCTCTCTCTCTTTTCTATTCTTAATTTTATTACATTCTCAGTTTAACGATATGAGGTTTCGTGTAACTGATATGTAACGCATAACACTTTACACAAAAATTACAATTACGTCAAATTTTTTTTACTTTTCAACTGACCGTAAAATATCGTCAGTTGAATTTTTTCTTTTTTTCTTGCCGTCGCAAGCAAAGTATAATACCATGGGAAAAAGGAGGTTTTTATAATGAAGATGTGCAATACGGAAATTATGAAAAAAATTAAGCTGCTGGAGCAAAGCAAATTTGACACCCTTGTGGAAGAAACACGCATTCACGAAATCACGTATCAAAACGAGAAGGACCGATTTGATAACGGGTATTCCTTTGCCGATACCCGCGAAAAAATAAGTAAATTGGACGCAGAAATCCGTAAGCTTAAAAGCCTTTTAAATCTTTCCAATGCAACGACTGTCGTACCGGAGTTTTCTATGACATTGGGCGAGTGCCTTGTTTATTTGGCGCAGCTAAACCGCGAGTTAGCCATAGTAAGTACATTGGCAAACAAAGAAGCAAAAACCACACGCTCAACCTACGGCGGTGCGGTAGAATACACGGTAATAAACTACGATAAGACCGAATGCAAAGCTAAGCTGGAATGGCTAAACGAAACAATAGCCGCATTACAAATCGCCATAGACCGCGTTAATCTAACAAATATAATAGAAATAAAATAAAAACCTTCCCCGACGACCTGCAATTTCTAAAAAAATGGTCAGTGTTTATGTTTATGGTTAACGCTTATTATTTATTCGATTAGGGCTTGTATGCTAAAGTTTAATGTCATCAAACTTTAATGGTGCTTTACCTTTGCAGGTTGCCCAAAAATTTTTCGCGGCCAAAGTATCGG
Organism: Defluviitaleaceae bacterium; assembly: GCA_009786685.1. Taxonomy (GTDB): domain Bacteria; phylum Bacillota; class Clostridia; order Lachnospirales; family WQUN01; genus WQVC01. The sequence goes on along the minus strand of WQRQ01000009.1, from coordinate 35,349 downwards.
GTTATAGGTCGCATACATATTTTTACAAAAAACTAAGTTTATGCTTGCCTTATATTTTATTTGTATTACAATATAGAAAAAAGTACGAGGAGCAAAAGAAGATGGCCAAGAAAAAAGCTTCGGAATCTAAAAAGAACAAAGAAGTCATAGTATTCGAAGACCAGGCGGCAAAAGAGGAGGCGTTACATAACGCCCTGGCTAATATTGAAAAGCAATTCGGCAAGGGTGCAGTAATGAAGATGGGCGAGAAGATGGGCGATATGAGTATTCCTGTGGTAACTACGGGGATAATAAGCATAGACGCCGCTCTTGGCGTTGGCGGAGTACCAAAGGGGCGTATCGTAGAAATCTACGGGCCGGAAAGCTCGGGTAAAACCACACTCGCGCTGCATATAGTGGCGGAATGCCAAAAGCTTGGCGGTATCGCAGGCTATGTAGACGCAGAACATGCCATGGACCCGGTATATGCGCGTAAGCTTGGCGTAAATATAGACGAGCTGTATATCTCCCAGCCCGACGACGGCGAGCAGGCCTTGGAAATTGCCGAGGCAATGGTACGCTCGGCGGCTATAGATGTAGTAGTTGTGGACTCCGTGGCGGCGTTAGTGCCGCGTGCGGAAATCGAGGGCGAAATGGGACAATCCACCGTGGGTGTACAAGCGCGGCTTATGTCGCAAGCATTACGCAAGCTCACGGGTATCACCCACAAAACAAACTGCATAATCATCTTTATCAATCAGCTCCGCGACAAAATAGGCGTAACCTACGGCAGTCCCGAGACCACCACAGGCGGGCGGGCGTTAAAATTCTATTCTTCCGTGCGCATAGATATCCGCCGTGGCGAGGCAATCAAAGTCTCCGACAATCAGGTGGGCAATCGCACAAAAATCAAAATTACAAAAAACAAAGTCGCACCGCCGTTTCGCACGGCAGAAGTTGATATAATGTACGGCGAAGGTATTTCCAAGGAAGCGGATTTGTTGGACTTGGGCTTGGAAATCGGGCTTGCGCAAAAAAGCGGCTCGTGGTTTTCCTACGGCGAAACACGCCTCGGCCAAGGCCGCGAAAACGCAAAGCTATACCTACGCGACCACGCAGAAATCCGCAAGGAAATCGAAGACAAAGCAAGAGAGCATTTTGGCATGAAGCCACTGGAATCATTAAAATCAGAAGACAATTTCATAAAAGTGGATAAAAAAGCATTAGCGACAGCAGCCGCGGACGACAACGACGAATCCTTAGAAATTGAAATAATGGACATGGATGAGGAGTAATACAGTATGACGAAACGAACAGGAACAGTAAAAAGTATCGGCGAAATGAAAATTTTTGCGGGAAGCGCGAACAAATTGCTCGCAAAAAGCGTAGCCGAGCAACTAAACCTAGAGCTTGGCAATGCAGAAACGGGCTTCTTCCCCGATGGCGAAACAAAGGTAATCATTAACGAAACGGTACGCGGTAACGACATTTTTATTATCCAGTCTACCTGCTTCCCGGTTAATGACCATTTGATGGAGCTTCTTATTATGATTGACGCCATGCGGCGTTCTTCGGCGGGGCGCATTACTGTGGTTGTGCCATATTTTGGCTATGCGCGGCAGGATAGGCGAGCGCGTTCTCACGACCCGATTACCGCAAAGCTTGTAGCGGATATGATTACCTCTGCGGGTGCGGACAGGATACTCTCCATGGATTTGCACTGCCCTCAGATACAGGGCTTCTTTAATATCCCGCTGGACCACCTGCGCGGCATTTATCTCTTTTTGCAATACTACCGCATTAAAAAAGGCATAGGCGATAATCTGTCAAACGTTGTAATCGTATCGCCGGATTTTGGAAGCGTGGCACGGTGTAAATATTTTGCAGAAAAACTAGGCGTACCCCTTGCCATCGTTGACAAGCGTAGGCTCGATGATAAAAAAAGCAAAATCGACCACTTTATCGGTGACGTAAAAGGTAAAAACGCCATTCTCTTAGACGACGAGCTATCTACGGGCGGTTCAATCTGCAACGCCGCAAAAATAGTAATGGATAACGGCGCGAAAGATGTTTTCGCCTGTATTACGCACCCCAAATTCTGCGGAAACGCAGTTAAAAACTTGGCAAATTCCCCTATTAGCGAGCTTGTTGTACTAGATACCATCGAGCTTCCCCCGGAAAAAAGAATTGATAAAGTAACGGTGCTTTCCGTAGCGGAGTACCTTGCCAATGCGATTAATTGTATTCATAACAACGAGTCCATCGGTGAGCTTTTTGATGTTATGAGTACGGACGGCACGGTTAGCTTTGAGACGCTTTAGTATAGCGGTACGTAATGCCCGCAGTTTTATACAGACACAGCCGATTACGGTAAAATACGGCATTGACGGCATACTAACGCTGGGCGCGGTCTCCATGGCGGCAAATAATAATAATTTATTTGCACAACGCCTGGGGGCTAACGACTTCCAGCTTAGTATGCTACAATTTATGCCGCAGATGTTAAGCCTTTTGTTACTCATACCCATGGGCTTGTTTGCCGACAGCCTAAGCAATAAACGTCGTATGCTTACAGTTGCCTTGGTAATGGCGGGTGTGTTTTACGCTACGGCGGGCAGTGCCGCTTTTTTGCCTGTACATATGGTTTATTTTTTTATCGGATTTTTGTCTCTCGCCACCGTTTCTGTGGGAATGTACAATCTCTCATGGCAATCATATTTCCCCGAGGTTATACCGGAAGGAGCGTGGATAGAAGGCGTACGCGAAAACCGTAACAATGTACTCACCTTCCGCGCACGCATGACTATGATTGTGTCGCTGGTTGTGCCGCTTAGCGTAGGTGCGATTCTTACGGCGATTGTAAGCGACGAAGGCAAAATCGCGGCGCACCAGGTTTTTTATGTAATCGCAGCGGTTATGCTTATTTCAAATGCGATTCACTTTAGGAAGATAAAGGCGGTTAAGCCTTCGGAGCCAAAACGGATTTCTTTTGCGGAAATAAAAACGGCGGCAAGGCGGCTTTCCAAAAATAAGCTGTATATTTATTTTTGTATCACAATTTTGTTTTTTCATATGACATGGCACGCAGACTGGACCTTGTTTTTTATCGGCCAGCGAAATTACTTGGGCATGAACGAGGTGCTGCTTAGCCTCACCCCCGTAGGCGCGATGATTACGCAGCTTTTGACGCTTAAACGCTGGAGCAGAAACAACGTAAAGCAAGGCGTGGAGCGGCCTCTTACCTATGGTATGGTTGGGCTGGCGTTTAGCCCGCTTGCGATTATCGTTGGGGTGAGTATTCCCCATGGCGGCATTGGAATTGCCGTGTTTTTGCTTATACACGCGGCAGGGCAGATGGCTTTTGCCAATATCACGCTTAATCTTTTCCAATGCCTGCTAAAAGTCGTGGACGAGGAGTACCGCAGTTTTTCGATTTCTGTTTATACCATGCTTATTACGCTTAGCAATGCGGTTATGCCTGTGGTGGGCGTCGCTCTTTATCGTGGGCTTGGCGGCGACCGACAGGCATTGATTTATGCATTTGCGGTGTTTTTTGTGTTAAGATTTGTTGCGGCGGGGTTTTGGCTTCTTTATGTAAACCGCGCAGAGAAAGTGAGGGCGGCCAATGCAGAACAATGATATCAACGAGCTTCGCAAGCATTATGCGGGATTAAGCTTTGCACAGAAAAAAGAATTTATCGTTAACCTAAAAAATAAACTGGACAGCATAAACAGCCCACCCCATAAAAAGCTGCTGGAAGAATGCGTGCGCCTATATAATGAAGAAGTCCGCAAACGCAACGCGGCGGCAGGCTACGCCCCCAAGCCCGAAGCCAAAATGCCCGAGGTATCCGCAGATACCTTTGCGATAGCTCTGTCCAGCTTAATCGGCGGCGGGTTGTTTATCGGCGTAGGCGCGGCGGCAATAAAAGCCAAGCTACTGGGAAAATGGCAATGCGACGAGCGTAATTTTTACTATGTATTTAACGAGGACGGCTCCTTCGAAACAAATGAATTTGACGGTGACGGAGACAATGGCATTTTGCATGGCGATTTTACCATCAGCCCCGACAACGTTGTATTAATCGAGCCGTGCGAACAGCTACGGTTCGATAATCTGATGTTTTCGCAGTCGGGGGACAGTTTGATTATTCGACTGAAGGACGGGTTAACCTTCGAGTACAAGCAACAAAAAAATTAACGCGCCGTGTATCCACCATCTACAGACATTACACTGCCTGTAGCATACGGCATACTGTCGTCCGAAAAATGTAAACAGGCATACGCGATATCACCGGTTGTACCCATTCGCATAAGCGGGCGGTCATGGCTTAGGACGTTAAAGGTTTCTTCGGGATTATCGGAGCTATCGATAATGTGCTGCACCAGCGGGGTTAAGATTCGCCCGGGGCAAACGCAGTTTACGCGTATACCAAATGTGGCATAATCCACCGCCATACAATTGGAAAGCGATACCATCGCCGCCTTAGACACATTGTATGCCACCTGCCCTGCTATGGCAGCCAGCCCTGCCTCAGACGCCACATTTACAACCGCGCCTTTTTTGTTTTTTAACATGGCTTCTATAGCATATTTGCTACATAAGAACGCACCGTTAAGGTTTACGTTTAAAATCTTATTCCAGTCTGCGTAGTTGGTTTCTGTAATTTTACCGGCGGCGTATATTCCTGCACAGTTTATTAAAATATCCAGCTTACCAAAGGTGGCTTCTATTTTATTAACCGTGCTTTTTACGCTGTCCTCGTCGGTGATGTCCGTACAAAATATTTCGGCATTTTTGCCAATGGCATTTTTTACTTCGTTTAGCTTACTTTCGTCCAAGTCAACAAGCGCGACTTTTGCACCATGGGCAGAAAATAACATCGCAATTTCTTTGCCAATGCCCGACGCTCCACCTGTTATGACCGCTACTTTATTATTGAGCCGTAAATTATTGTCCATAGTAACCTCCCGGCATTTAGTCAAATTTGCGCTTTCTCCAAGAATCCAGTATTACAACAATGGTTATCATAATACCGAGTATAACCTGCTGCCACGCGGCAGAAACATTCATAAGGTTAAGTCCGTTGTTTAGCACGCCTATGGTGATTACGCCTATTACTGTACCCATTATGCTGCCGTTACCGCCGGAAAGGCTTGTGCCGCCCAGTGCAACGGCGGTAATGGCTTGCAGTTCCATGCCGCTTGCCATAAGAGGAGGCACCGAGTTTACACGACCCATATACAAGAAGCCGGCAATAGCGCAAAAGAATCCGCATATTGCATAAACGATAATTTTAACACGGTCAACCCTGATACCGGATGTACGGGACGCCTCGGAGTTGCCGCCTATTGCCATGATGTTACGCCCAAAGGTTGTTTTGTTAAGCAATATCCAAGCCACGACAGCAACAGCCACCAGTACAAACGCGCTCTGCGGAATCCTGCCTACAAAACGGCTGCCTATGGTAAGCATAGGCTCGGGAATGCCACGCACGGCAAGCCCGCCCGTAAGCAAAAGCACAACCCCCCGCGCCGCCACCATCATACCCAGCGTGGCTATAAACGGCTGTATCTGCCCTTTTGTAATAACCATCCCGTTAATAACGCCAAGCACTGTACCTGCGGCCAAGCCCAAGGCCACCGCAGGGACGGGAGCAATACCCCATTGGGTAGCCGCTACCCCCATGATAGCGGCACTAACTGCCATCATAGGCCCTACAGAAAGGTCTATACCCCCGGTTAAGATTACCAGCGTCATACCCATGGAAACTACTCCGAGTATAGCTATTTGTCGAAAAATATTAATAAAGTTTGCTACCTGAAAAAATCTGTCGTTAGCCAAGCTCATAAAAATTATTAGCACAATTAAAATGAATATTGGGCTAAACCTCTGAATTAACACACCAACAGATACTGCATTTGCTTTATCTTTCATTTTAGTCACTCCCCGCTGCTTTTTCAAAAATTATTTCTTGCGTACACTCGCTTGCCGGTAAAATTGCAGTAACTTCCCCCTTTTTCATTACCATAATGGTATCCGACATGGCTAATAGCTCCGGCATATCGGAAGATATCATTAACACGCCGTATCCCTTTGCAGTTAGCTCGTTTATTATTTTGTATATTTCCACCTTCGCGCCTACGTCTACACCACGGGTAGGGTCGTCCATTATGAACAAGGTTGTGCCGTTGCATATCCATTTTGCTACGGCTATTTTTTGTTGATTTCCGCCGCTTAGGTTACGCACCAGTTTGTTTTCCGATGTTGTTTCTACCTTTAGCTTGTCTATATAATCACGTGCCTGCGCTTTTTCTTTTTTGCGAAGCCTAAACCCTAGCTTGCTCATTTCATTCTTTTGCGCCACGCTTACATTTACGTATATTGGCATATGTTGCAATAACCCGTCCTTGCGGTCCTGTGTCAATAACCCTACGTTTCGTGATATGGCGTCTACGGGGCTGCTTATGTTGTATTCGCTGCTGTTTAGCCGTATAGTGCCGTTTTTTATTTTGCGTAGCCCAAATATAGCCTGCGCCAACTCACTGTTTCCTGCACCGACCAACCCCGCTACACCCAGCACCTCGCCTTTTCTTATGTTAAACGAAACATTGTTAAAATACTCACCGTCGGAGAGGTCTTTAACCTCAAGCAAAACTTCTTCTGTTACGGCAACTTCTTTTGGATATTGCTCGTCGAGGGTTCTGCCTACCATACGTTTTATCAAGTCGTCCTTGGTTAGCTCTTTTACGTTTTCCATGGTATCACCGATTACCTGGCCATCGCGCAAAACCGTTACTCTGTCGCCTATTTCAAAAACCTCGTCCAGCTTATGAGTAATATATATGAAGGAAATACCTTGGTCGCGCAGCAGATTAATGGTTTCAAACAGCTTTTTAACCTCTATTTCGGAAAGGGTACTCGTGGGCTCGTCTAAAATAATTAATTTAGCTTTTTGGGAAACAACGCGGAAAATTTCTACAAGCTGCTGCAACCCCAAATCGTAATGGGATACCTTGCGCAGCACATTTACAGGAATGCCCAACTGTGAAAAAACCTTTTCCGTTTCTTCTTTTGCTTTTTTCCAGTCTACAAAAAAGCCTGCCTTTGTGGGCAAATTGCCCAGCCAAATATTTTCTAACACACTTAAATTAGGCGCGAGGGAAAGCTCTTGATAAACCATGCCTATACCCAGCCGTAATGAATGCACCGGCTCTCGTATGCGTCTGCTCTCGCCTTCTATTACAATTTCGCCGCCATCCGGTTTATGTACGCCGGAAAGGATTTTCATAAGCGTAGACTTACCTGCACCATTTTCTCCAAGTAAAACATGCACCTCACCCGGTTTTACACCAAAGTTAACGTCTCGCAGAACTATCGTGCCATAAAAGCCCTTGGTGATATTCTTCATCTCAAGAATATATTCGCTCATGTCCTCACCTCTTTAAAATTATAACCGTGGGGGCTTCCCCCCTTATAAAGTGCCCCCACGATTTAATTTTTTAAAATTATTACTATCTTCTGTTGTCCAAAATTTCTTGCCATGGGATAGGCGCGAGTTGCACGTTGGGGAAGAACATATCGGCATTGCCGTACCATTGTGTACGAGAGCCTATGTCAAACATATATGGAACATCCTGTCCAAATGCAGACATAACAGCAAATTTTACACCATACCAACCCCAGTCCGGGAAACCATGCCATGTATCTACAAGTAGGCGTTGGTCACGTATCCAATCGCCGGACTCCATTGTACCGCCGTGTGTAAGCACAAGAACTTCTTCGCGGCCGGCACTTTCTATGGCTATGCGTGCGCCAAAACCCATTTCGGAGCTGGGTGCAAAGATAGCGTCGATTTCACCGGGGCCAAACATATGCAGAATATTTTCTGCTTGCTCTACGGAGCGCGCTCTGTTCCAGTCGCCGGGCAGAATTGTTAATACGTTAATGTTAGGGAACTGGTTTATAACATCCAAGAATCCGGCGTTACGAGCATTAGAGAAATAGTCGCCGTGAATACCTTCGATTATGGCAACATTACCGCTGATAGAGTTTTTGTCGAAACCGGAGTAAAGGTCACGCCACCAGTGTACGTTAAGATGTTCGCTCGCGGGTACGCTCATGGCACCGCCTGCTGCCTGCGGCAACGGACCCGGACCGCCTAATGCGTTTATCGCAGACCAGCCTGTTACTTCTGCGGCTATGCGGTTATCAAAGCCTACAAAGCTGGTTACGTTAACGCCGGCTATTTCCGACATCATGTTAACCATAAGCAGTGGTATACCGGCTTGGTTTACCTCGCGCAGTACAGGTGTAACACCGTCTACGTCCGTAGGCGAAACCATGATAGCGTCTACCTCTTGCAGTATGAAGTTTTCAATAACTGCAATTTGCTCGGCTACACCGGCGTGGTCTGTGGGTGGACGTTCTACTATTTCGATGTTGATACCATATGGAGCGGCAGAAGCAATTGCTGCCTCCATAAACTGTGTAACTGTAGCAAATACGCCTGTAACGTCGGGTGGTGTCCAGCCAATACGTACGGTTACGGTGCCGTCGTCCGCGTCGTCGTTACCACATGCTGTCAGACCCAGCAACATGGTAAACATTAGTGCAAAGCATAGCACTTTAAGAAGGTTCTTTTTCATTTGATGTTTCTCCTCTCATTACTTTCCAAAGATTTTTTATTTTTCGCTATCAAGGATTTTCCTATATATAGCGTAAAATACAAGTTAGACAGCTACTACTTCCAGGTGCTTGTTTTCGGACTTTAACCTGTTAATAAAATTTCTGTCCGCCTTTGAATCTGTTACTATAATGTGGGCTTTGTCCAAGCTTACGATTTGTGCAAAGCTGGCGCGGTTTAGCTTTTGAGAATCTGCCAGAAAAACAGCCGTAGCACCGGTGGCCACCATGGCAGCCTTTACATTAGCAAGCTCAATAGAGGGGGTGGTAAATCCTTTTTCTACGCTAAGCGCGTTTACTGCTATAAATGCCTTGTCTGTACTTAGGCCTTTTAGCTGATTAATCGTTTCCGCACCCATGGCACAGTGGAAGTTACGCCTTATCATGCCACCCAAAAGATATATGTTTGCGGAAGAATTTTCTTCCAAGTAAAGCGCGATTTTTATGTCGCTGGTTACTACGGTTAGGTTTTCTTTGTCGGTTAAGAGTTTTGCCAGTTCCATTGTGGTAGTGCCTGTGTCTAACACTATTGTGTCGCCGTCTTCTACCAGCGTTTCTGCAAACATGGCGATTTTGCGTTTTTCTTCTATGCATTCTACTTCTTTGCTTTTGCCTATTAACTCGTAGGCGGTTTTACCGGCAGGTATTGCGCCACCATGTGTGCGCTTTAGTATCCCTTCCCGCTCAAGGGTGCGCAGGTCGTTTCGGATTGTCGCGGGGGATACATCGAAAGTTTTGCATAACGACGGCGTAAGCAATTTTGCGTTATCGCTTAGTAGCTTTGCGATTTCGTGCCTACGCTCTTCTGCAAAAAGCGGTGATAATTTCATAATATGCACCCTCTAGTCAAATATTATGGCGTGGCGCAAGCCAACTGTTTTTATCGCGTTTTCCAGAGCGGTTATTATTTGGTCAAGGGGATACTTATGCGTAATAAGTGAATCTACGTCCAACAATCCTGCCGCTATAAATTGCAGGGTGCGACGATACTGCTCATGGGAAGAACGGGTAGTGCCTGTAACTGTCAATTGCTTATAGTGGATGATGTTTGTGTCTAGCTCTACATGTTCTTTGCCCTTTGGCAAGCCGCCAAAGAAGTTTACGCGACCATCCAAGCCTGCAAGATTAAACGACTCGTACTGAGCCTGCGCAGCACTACATGCCGTAATTACCACATTTGCGCCCGCACCGTTTGTTTCTTGGTTTATGCGGTTAACGAGGTCGTCTTTTATTGTAATAATGTATGGAGCTATAGCGGCGCATTCGCGTAGCCTTTCTTCCGAAATATCGTTTAATATAATTTTTGCTGCGCCTGCCATTTTTGCTAACTTTGCGTGCATTAAACCGATAGCACCCGCGCCTACTATAACTACGGTTTCACCGGGGTTAACCATGTACCGCTCAAACGCGCTGTATGCACAAGATAATGCTTCGTTAGAAGCGGCGGCTACGTAGCTGACACTGTCTGCTATTGGGGTAACATTACCCAGCGTTACCGCGATAGCGGGAACTTTTACATATTCCGCAAAGCCGCCGTCTAAATGTATGCCGATAGCGGTGAGTTTACTACAATGATGGCTTTGCCCGGAAACACATAAGTCGCATATTCCGCAGCCTATGTTTGGTGCTACGGTTGCGCGTTGGCCTATGGTGTAGCCCATTACGTTTTTACCAATCTGCTCTATCGTACCGGCAAACTCATGGCACAGTATGCGTGGGTTGTTTTCATTTACACCGTCTAGTCCGTTTTTATACATACGGAGGTCTGTGCCGCATATCGAAGCAGCTTTTACTTTTAACAGGATTTCGTTTTCGTTAATTTCCGGTATGGGTACTTCTTCCAAGCGTATATCTTCTTTTCCATATAATCTGGCGGCTAGCATCTTTTTCATTTTTACACCTCTACTATTCTTTTTTCGGCTATAGACAAATTGCCTGCCGCTACTACCCGTACAGCCATCTCACCGTCGTGGCCGGACGCTCTGGGTGGTTTGCCGTTTAATATAGAATCCGTAAAGGCTATGTCCTCCGCTAAATAGGCTTCTTTAAATAATTTTGTCCAGCTGCTTACCAGTGGATAGTTGCCGTGCTTTGTGTCGGCTGTGCAGGTTAGTACGGCGTTATCGTTTATGCGACCAATAAAAACGCAACCCTTTGTGCCCAGCACCTCTACCCGAGAATCGTAAGCGTAGCCTACGCCCTGCGCACCGTCTATCATGCCCTGCATTCCGTTTGCAAAGGACGCACTTACAATTACGTTATCATAAAAATCCGGAAAATCTTTTGTCGCCTGCGGCGAACGGAAATTGCCGCCTATGGCATAAACCGTTTTAAATTCGCTGCCGGTAAACCAGCGTAATGTGTCAATATCATGGCTGTTAACCTCGGCAAGCGGACCGTTGGATTTTTTCAAGTCATACATCCAAGGTTGGGGAATGCTGGGGCCGCGTGTGTTGGAGCGTACCATTACAACGTCGCCTATTGCTCCGGAGTCTACGATTTCTTTGGCTTGCACAAACCCTGCGTCAAACCTTCGCATAAAGCCTATTTGCAGAATAACCTTATGCTCTTTGGCTGCGGCGTTCATTTTTTGACATTCTTCTGCCGTCATTGCCATTGGTTTTTCGCATAAAATGTGCTTGCCTGCTTTTGCAGAATCTACCGCTATATCTACGTGAAACTTTGTAGGGGTTACTATAACCACAGCGTCAACATTTTTATCTTCCAGCACCTGCTTATAATCTAAGTAATATGTGTCTATGCCAAGGGACGCGCAGGCGTCTTTTGCGGTTTGCTCCACGGGGTCAACCAAAGCCACGAGTTTTGCGTGTGGTACGTTTTTAACAAAATTTTCTGCATGTATCATACCCGCTCTGCCGCTGCCTATTACACAGATACCTGTCTTTTTCACGAGTAATCCCCCTTGTTTTCATATGTTATCGTATGGTGGTGGTTGATTTGGTTTTGGTGCGAAAAAATTGCTTGCTTGCAAGAAATAATAAAACACGATGGGGAATGTGTAAATAGTGATAACATACATAATAATAAGGATTTACGCCTGTAAATTTGTGATATATCACATATCGATGTTTCAGACGCGTTACAAAAACAAAATGCAATGTAATCATTGTACAATTTCACAAGGGTAAAACAAAGATTATCGTTGTGAATTTTTATATCTTATTGACATTTGCATATTGTGATGAATATAATCAAGTCACTAGCGAATGCAATCGTTTGCTTTCGTTTGCTGGGAATTGATTCTCAAAAATATTCTGCCTAAAACTGAAAGGAGCGTTTACATGACATCAGCAACACAACCAACTCTTTATTTTATAGGAGTAACCACAGGAGCTTCATCCATTATGAAGGTTTTTCCAAAGTGGGCAGACGCACTGGGTCTAAAGGATACTGTAATAAAAGGTATAGACCTGCCCCTGCACGCCCCCGTGGAGGACTACAGAAAAGTAGTGGATTTTCTCAAAAACGACCCGCTATCCATGGGCGCGCTGGTAACCACTCACAAAATAGACTTGTTTAACGCCTGCAAGGATATGTTCGACTTTATAGACCCTTTTGCAGAAGAATTAAGCGAGGTGTCCTGTCTTTCCAAAAGCGAAGGAAAGTTTTGCGCTCATGCAAAAGACCCTATTTCCAGCGGGTTATCTCTGGAACGCTTTGTGCCAGAAGGTTTTTGGAAAAAGCATGGCGGTCATGTAGCGTTACTGGGTGCAGGCGGTAGCTCACTTGCCATGTCCTTGTATTTTGCGCAAGAAAAATTTGGCGACAATGTGCCTAAAAAAGTAATTTTATGCAATCGCAGCACCCCGAGGCTGGAATCCGCAAAAGAACATTTAAAACGTGTGACGGAGCGCATAAACCTTGAGTATGTGCATAATCCCACGCCGGAAGGCAACGATAAGGTAATAGCCAACCTTCCGCCGTATTCATTGGTGGTTAACGCTACAGGATTAGGCAAAGACGCTCCCGGCTCGCCCACCACGGATAACGTAAAATATCCAAAAAACAGCCTTGTGTGGGAAATCAACTACCGCGGCGACTTGATTTTTATGTACCAAGCCCAATCGCAGCAAAAAGAAAACAACCTTCATGTAGAAGACGGTTGGATTTATTTTATACACGGCTGGACACAGGTAATCTCGGAAGTATTTAAAATTCCGATAGAAGGCAAAACTCTGGAAAAATTAAGCGATATCGCAAAAAGCATATAAAGGAGGCAGTTAAAATGGCATATGAATGGGAAAAAGGCTTTACAATAGACTTCGATAAAAATACAGGTATGTCCAAGACCGCAAAATCTACAAAACGCTTGCTTTCTCAGATGAAAAATATGTACGCAGATGCCGCAGCCGAGGCGGAATTGATAAAAAACGGCGACCCGCTTGTATATGAATTTTACGAGCTTGGTGCGCCGGAATACGCGGGAGACCTCGCCGCAGGTACATCCATCGTATACCCCGGCAAGGTAGGCGACGAATACTTTATGACAAAGGGGCATTTTCATACAATATTGGAAACTGCCGAAACATACTACACCCTATCCGGTGAAGGCTACATGCTGATGGAAAACCCGGAAGGCGACTGGCAAGCCGCCAAGCTGGAACCCGGTAAAATGGTATATGTGCCTAAGCGATACGCACACCGCAGCATAAACACAGGCACTACGCCATTGGTTACATTCTTTACGTTCCGTGGAGACGCAGGGCATGACTACGGCACAATAGAAGAAAAAGGCTACCGTAAGCTGATAGTAGAAAAAGACGGCAAGCCCGAAGTTATCGACAACCCAAAATGGAAATAAGCCTATGAAAATACAAACGATACGTGGCAGCATAGACCCAAAGACGCTGGGGTTTTGTCATAGCCACGACCATATAATGGTAGCAAAGGGTAAACCCGCCGAGGTAGACCCTGCCCTTTGTATGGATGATTATGATAAGTCACTGGAGGAGCTGCGGCTTTTTAAACGAGTGGGTGGCAGTGCAATAGTTGACTGCCAACCCGTAGGTGCGGGGCGAATGTCTGCCGAGCTTGCAAAATTATCGGAGCAGAGTGGCATACATGTAGTATCCGCCACGGGCTTTCATAAGATGGCATTGTATTATGGTGATAGCTGGGTGTTTTCTTTCGGCGAAAGCGAGCTGGAGGAATTGTTTGTACATGAGCTTACGCAGGGAATGTACACAAACACCGAAACAGGGTCACCAACAAATTACGAAAGCCACAAAGCCGGCGTCATAAAAGTAGCCTATGACATAGTTGGGCTAACCCCGCAATATAAAAAATTGTTTTCTGCCGCCGCAAAAGCGCAGATAAAAACAAACGCGCCCATGATAATCCACATAGATAACGGCTCCAACCCGGTTGTACTCGACGAATTTTTAACACAAGCGGGCGTAGACCCGACCAAGCGTATTTATTGCCATCTTGACCGCGCCGTGGAAGAACTATCCACCCATATAGAGCTATGCAAACGCGGCAGCTACGTAGAATACGACACAATCTATCGACAAAAATACCACACGGACATGGCGGAGCTGGAAATAATACAGCGTATGCTGGACGCAGGGTTTAACGACAAAATTTTGCTTGGGCTGGATTCTACGCGCACACGCTTTAAGTCTTACGGCGGCGAGCCGGGGCTTGGCTATATAAAAGAAGGCTTTCTGCCGCTTTTGGAGCAAGGAGGCATTAGTGCTTCTGTTTCAAATAAATTTATGGTAGAAAACCCGTCTGTTGCATTCGCATTTTAAATAGTATAGCGCGCAAAGGGTGCGCGCTTTGGGAGGGTAAATAATGAGCGTTAATATCGAAAAAATTATGAATTATTTTGAAACCCAAAAGGGAAAAGTTGCATTGGGTATAGACGGATTTGTGGACGAAGTGTGGCAAATAATAAAGGTGCGCACCAGTCCCACAGAATACGAGTTGTATGACAAAATGCAGGACTTTGCAAAATCCGTTTACGATGTAGGCGCGGGGGGTTATGCAAACGAGATGGTGCGCAAACGTCGCTCGCATGGCGGTTTTACCGCCCACACAGGCGAAGCCGTGGACAACTTGGGCATAGATACCACCCTCATAGGCATGTTTGATAAAGACGGCGGCGGGTTAGACCCTGTTTACAAGACGTTTTCCGATAACTGCAAGGTATACTCCATCGGTAATACAGGTCTATGCCCCGCCTATGAATTTAACGACGGCAAAATGATGTTCCCGTATGTGGCAGGCATTAATACCGTGGACTGGAGTACACTCACAGGCGCACTTTCCAAGGAAGAACTGAGTGCGGCTTTTTGCAACGCTACGGTTGTAGGTATCGGCTACTGGTCTTTGTTGGATAACTTCGATAACCTGATTACAAAAATATGCGAAAACCTGCTAAAGCCCGACACAAGAATATTCTTCGACTTTGCCGATATCAGAAAGCGCGACAAACAAGCATTAATGAATACGCTGAAGGTGCTGGCGAAATTAAGCAAAAAAACCCCTGCCACCCTTAGCCTAAACGAACACGAAGCGAGCATTCTTTTCTCGCATTACGACAAGGTGTTTGACTGGAAAAATGCGGACAATGCGGACAAAGACATAGAATATGTGCGCCAACAAACAGGCCTGGACGAGCTTGTGGTACACACGCCGTTTTTTGCTGTAGCCGCCACAGCTTTCGAAGGCAACGTCGTAGTGCCGCAGCGTTACTGCACAAAACCGCTTGTTACAACAGGCGCGGGCGATAACTTTAACGGCGGGTATATGGCAGCCATCGCAGAAAAAGGCGGCCTAACCCTAAAGGAACGCCTAATGGTCGGCAACTGCGTAAGCGGGCATTACCTACGTAACGGCGCGTCGCCCACCAGGGCGGAATTAAAAGCAGAGATGAGTGAGCATGTATGAAAGTGCTTGTAACGCCACGTTCTTTTGGCAAAACAGACCCTTCGGTTTTTGATGTGTTAAAAAACGCAGGGCTGGAGATTGTATGTAATAATTCCGGAGGCATACTAAGCGAGGAACAAATCAGCGACCTTGTAAGCGATTGCCATGGTGTAATTTTGGGCGTAGACCCTTTTACAAAAAAAGTAATAGACAATGCCCCCCACCTTAAAGCCATAGCAAAATACGGCGTAGGTGTAGACAATATCGACCTGGATGCATGTAAGGCACGCGATATAACCGTGTCACGCACCGTAGGTGCAAATGCTAACGCCGTAGCGGATTACGCCTTTGCGCTGGTACTGGCAGTGGCACGAAAGGTTATTCCCATAGACATAGGCTGCCGCAAGCTGGACTGGGGAAAATCTACCTCCATAGATGTTTTCGGAAAAACAATGGGACTGATTGGGCTTGGTGCAATTGCAAAGGGCGTAGCCGCCAGAGCAAAGGGCTTCGGCATGAAGGTTTTGTCTCACGACGTGTTTTGGGATAACGACTACGCCACAAAAGAGGGCATAGAAAAAGCCGACCTGCCTCGCATATATAAGGAAGCCGACTTTATAAGCCTACATGTTCCGCTGACGGAAGAAACACGCAACATGATAGGTGAAGCAGAAATAGCCACCATGAAACCCACCACCGTAATAATAAACACAGCCCGCGGCGGCATTATAAACGAAGACGCCCTGCTAAAAGCGTTGCAAAGCAATAAAATCTACGGCGCAGGCTTAGACGCCTTTGAACAAGAGCCGCCCACAAATACAGCATGGTTTTCATTGGATAATGTAGTAATCGGCTCACACTGCGCCGCGTCCACCGTAGGCGCAACCGAACAAATGGGCAGAATGGCCGCAGAGAATATTATTAGGGATTTGAAAAATCAATAAATTCCCGGCATGTGAAAAATCCAACTGACGATAATTTATCGTCAGTTGGATTTTTTATTTTAATTCTTCCAAAATTCGGTTATGATATAGTTCGTTGGACTTTGAATGGAGTGATTTTTTTGATTGAAGTACGGAATTTGACTAAAAAATACGGGGCGCGTAAGGCTATTGACGAGTTGAGCTTTACTATAAATGCCGGTGAAGTTGTGGGCTTTTTGGGGCCTAACGGAGCCGGGAAAACTACCACCATGAATATTATGACGGGATATATCGCGGCGACAAGCGGCGAGGTTAGTATTAACGGAGTGGATATTTTGGCCGAGCCGGAGATGGCTAAGGCTAATATCGGGTATTTGCCGGACACGCCGCCTGTTTATGGCGATATGCGGGTGCGGGAATATCTTAATTTTGTTGCGGATATCAAAAAGGTGCGAAAAGGGCGTAAGGAAATGCTCACCCATGTGATGGAACAGGTTAGTATTTTGGATATGGAGCGGCGGCTGATTAAAAATCTGTCGCGGGGGTATCGGCAGCGGGTTGGGCTGGCGCAGGCCATGATTGGCGAGCCTAAGGTGATTATCATGGACGAGCCTACCATTGGGCTTGACCCAAAGCAGATTATCGAGATGAGGGATGTTGTAAAGCGGCTTGGGGAGCGGCATACCGTTATTTTGTCGAGCCATATTATGCAGGAGGTTAGCGCGGTTTGTGACCGTGTGATGATAATAAATAAGGGGAAAATCGTGGCACAGGGTACGCCCGAAGGGCTTTCCGAGGGCTTGCAGAAGGGACAAATGCAGGTACGCGTAAAGGGAGGCCGCGAGGAAGTTTCCGCAGCATTTAGTGATGTACCCGTGATAACCTCCTTGGATTTTGCGGATGTAAAAGAAGAAGGCACGGTGGAATTAATTTTAAACGGAGAAGAAGGCGCGGATATCCGCGAGGCGATTTTCCGCTGCTGTGCGCGGAATGATTTTCCGATTTTGATGATGAAGTCTAATGAATTGTCGCTGGAGGAAGTTTTTCTTTCCTTGACGGCACGCGAAGCGTGTCCCGGAGGCTACGCCGAGGAAGCGGACGACGGGCTTTGCCCGACGGGAGCGGCGGGGCTTGGGGCAGAGCCCCATTTAGATGAAGTGGAGGTTGCCGAAGATGTTAGCGATTTATAAGAAGGAAATGCGCACGTATTTTACTAATATGATGGGTTATGTTTTTTTGGCTTTTTTGCTTTTGCTTATCGGGATATTTTTTACCTTGCTTAATGTGCGCAGCATGGACGGTAATTTTCATTTTGTGCTGGCTAATGTTACTGTGTTCTTTTTTATTCTTGTGCCGGTGCTTACTATGCGGCTTTTTTCCGAAGAGTCGCGGCAGAAGACCGACCAGCTTCTTTATACCAGCCCGCTTACCGTTACAGGGATTGTGCTTGGGAAATTTTTTGCCGCGCTTTCGCTTTTTTTGATTGGCGTGGCTGTTACCGTTGTTATGCCGTTTTTGTTGCGTAACTATGGGGATTTGCCTGTTGCGCAAATTGCGGGAGCTTATATCGGGTTTGTGCTTTTGGGGGCGGCCTGTATTGCTATTGGAGTTTTTGTTTCTGTGCTTACGGAAAGCCAGATTATCGCGGCTGTGGGTACTATGGGCGCGATTTTTGTTATGTTTTTGAGCGACGCAATTGCTGTTAGTATGCCTACCTCTACTTTTGCTTCGCTTATGTTTGTGCTTTTTGTTATTGCTTGCGTTGTGGCGGTTTGGTATAACTCCACGCGACGGATTTTGGCTGCGGTTATTGTTGGGATTATTGGGCTGGCTGTGGCAGGTGGGCTTTATATTTTTAATGATTTGATTTTTGACGGGATTATCGTGCGCGTGCTTTTATGGTTTTCTATTTTTACGCGGTTTGATTTTTTTGCGCGGGGGGCTTTGAGGATTAGTGATATCGTTTATTATATTTCGTTTGCCGCGCTTTTTATTTATCTTACCGTTAATGTGATTGAAAAAAGGAGGTGGCGTTAGTTATGAAAATTTTTAAGGACAAACGCTTCCGCTATGGGACTTTTTCTACTGTTATGGTGCTTTTTGCCGTTGTTATTTTTGTACTTGCAAATTTGCTCGCGGGTGAGTTTGATAGAAATATCGACCTTACGGCGCAGCAGATTTTTACGCTTACGGAGCAGAGCCGAGATTTTGTCGAGGGGCTTGACCGAGATGTTACGCTTACGCTGATTGCGGGAGTTGGGCAGGAGCTGCCCGGTGGGCTGGCAGAAATGTCGCGCATTATCAGCCATCTGCTTACCGAATATGACGCGGCTTCTTCTTATATCAGAATTGAGCAGCGAGACCCTTTGCTAAACCCTGCGTTGATACATCGCTTTGCGGCGGACGCGGGAATTGAGGGGGGGATTTCCAGCCATAGTGTTGTGGTGGAATCTGCCGACGCAATTCGTGTTGTGCAATCATATGAAATGGTGGATTTTGATATAAACCCGTTTACGGGGCAGATTATGCGGATTACAAGCTACAACATCGAGCGCGAAATTACGCGGGCGATTCATCATGTGTCGATGGGCGCGGCTACCGTGGTTTACTATGTAACGGGCAGCGGTGAAGACCCGCTTCCGCCGCAGTTTGTTGAATTCCTTGAGGCGGAAAACTTTGAGGTGCGGGAAGTTAATCTTGTTTTGCACGATGTTCCCGAGGACGCTGATATTCTTTTTATTCCTATGCCCGAACGCACGCGGGACTGGACGGAGACTAAAGCTTCGCGGATTTTGACCTTTTTGGAGGATGAGGGGCGGGCGTTTTTCGCGCTTGACCATGCTCTTGCCGAAACGCCTAATTTAGCTAACGTGCTGGACGATTATGGGCTTTCGCTTACAGGGTACTTTATCTTTGAAGGCGATGAACGGCATATTTTGCCCGGTCGGTTTGATTATATTATTCCTAATTTGGTGCGCCATCCCATTACCGAAAGCCTTTTTGTACGAGGGTTTAATAATATCGCGCCGTTTTTGTCCGCGGAAATGCAGATTAACAGTGTCAGAAGGACGACGCTAGATATCGAGCCGCTTTGGATGACCACCGATAGTGCTTTTGTGCGCAGCCCTTACTCGGAGGCCGCTTCCTTTGCGCGTTTTCCTACCGATGTGGGGGGGCAGTTTCCGCTGGCGATTGCTGTTACCGATAGGATTTTTTTGGACGGAACGGCTTACTACACGCGGATTGTGGCGGTTAACGGCCTTATTTACAGCCCGTGGTATAACGCTTATATCGGTGAGGGGAACTGGCATTTTGTATTGAATTCGCTACAGTGGATGAAGGACCAACCGCCTAGTATTTGGGTTCCGGGGCGTGTGCCGCCGGGGCAAATGCCGCTTTTGATTACGGGGAGTGAAGCCAACATCATCGGCGGGATTGCCATGGGGGGGCTGCCGATTGTTTTTCTTGGTGTTGGGGCTTTTGTGTGGCTTAGGCGGCGGCATAACTAACACCCCTGCCCTACTATGCTGCGTTACACCCGCCGTGCGGGATTATTTCGCCTTTTACGTTAAGAAGAGTGTACGCCCGCTTATGAAAATTGGGAGTTCAGCGGAGGGGAATCTTTCTCCGGCAGTACGTGAAAATCCTCCGAAAGAATCCCCTCCGCTGAGCTACATGATGAGTGGACGACCCCTAAGGATAGGCAAAATAATCCCGCACGGATGCAACACGGACAAAATTGGGTTAGTGTCGAGCGGGGGTGGTTATACCGATAAAAAAACCCCGGCAAGGCCGTGATTATGCGGGGTGTCATGCTTTTAACCAAAAAAACAAGTAAAAAATGGTAAATGCCGAAAAGCCCTGTAATCATATGGGCTGGAGCGGTTTTTTCAAAAACATCAAAAATTCGGGAGGGATGGTATGCGCGATTATATTAAGTGGATACGGGGTAAGGTAGGGCATGATAGGATTATCTTGAATTTTTCGGGTGCTTGCTTGGTTAATGATAATGGTGAGTTGTTGCTTCAAAAGCGGAGCGGTACAGAAGATATTTGGGGCTTTCCGGGTGGTGCGCTTGAGGTCGGGGAGTCTATTGAGGAAGCCGCAATCAGGGAAGTGAAAGAGGAAACGGGGCTGGATGTGGAGATGGAATATCTGGTCGGGGTTTATTCTAAATATTGTTTTGAGTATTCTAATGGCGATAAGGCGCAGGCTATTTGTTATGTGTTTAAGGGGAATATTGTAGGCGGGACATTGTTTGCGGATGGGGTGGAGACATTTGATTTGAAGTTTTTTGCCAGGGATAGCTTGCCGCCATTGTTTGCGCAGCAGCATATGGACGCGATTAATGATTTTTTTGATGGGAAGATGGGGGTTTATAGGTGAAGGTGTTAATTGTTTATGCCCATCCAAGTGAGGATTCTTTTACGCGATGTGTGAGGGATAGGTTTATTGAGGGGCTTACGGACGCGGGGCATAGTTATGTTATTTCCGATTTGTATAAGATGGATTTTAGGACGGATATGAGCGAAGGGGAGTATATCCGTGAATCCGCCTGTGTTGCGGATTTACCTATGTCTGATGATGTGGCGGCGGAGCAGGCTAAAATAAATTTGTGCGATGTGATTGTGTTTATTTATCCCGTGTTTTGGGCGGATGTCCCTGCAAAGCTAAAGGGCTGGTTTGACCGTGTTTGGACATATGGTTTTGCGTATGGCGATAATAGGACTATGAAAACCTTGGAGAAAGGGCTTGTGATTTGCATTGCAGGAAATCCGATAGAGCAGATTAAGGATACAGGGCAATATGAGAGCATAAAAACGGCGATGTTAAGTGATAGGCTTTACGACAGGGTAAAAGAGAAGGAATTGATTGTGCTGGATGGGACATCAACATTTAATATGGAATTGCGGAAGAGAAATTGGGATAGGCATTTGAGAGCAGTGTATGAGGCAGGGATTGGGATTTGGTGCAATTGATGGACAGTGTAATTATGACCGTGATATAATTATCAATACGCTGTAGGTAGGAGGTGTGGTTAATGCATACAGAAGCAGATAGGGCGGTGTGGCTGGTACATGTAATGCAGTACACTGCTGACGCGTTGCAAAAACCCGTGACAGAAACAACACGTCTATTGGAGCAGCATGGCTTTGTTGAGAAGGTGTTGGCCGGTTACGATTCATTTCATACGCAGGGATTTGAATATATGGCGGAGCTACTGACTTCCGAGTTGGCAAGCGCACAGGCGGTTTAAAATGGAACTATTCCACGGCACAACGCAAATAATACATGAAATAGACTTAGTAAAAGGCCGTCACCGCACGGACTTTGGGCAAGGTTTTTATTTAGGCAGCGACCTTGGCGTGGCACAACGCTGGGCAAAAAGCCGGGCCGCGTTTTCCGGCATACCCGTTGTGATGAAATATTCATTGGATGATAGCGTATTCTTTGATAAGAAAGTAAACCCTCTCGTCTTTGACGTGCCATCGCTAGCATGGCTAAACTTTGTGCGGGATAACAGGCGCAAAGGAGAGCCGGAAAATAAACTGCGTCACACACACGGTATCGTACGAGGTCCTATTGCAAATGATAAGGTTAATTTTGTCGTGGAAGATTACATAAAAAGAAAAACCACCGCAGAAGAAGCTATCTCACGAGTGAAAGCCCTGCCTAATGCACTACAAGTGAGCCTGCACTCCCCTCACGCATTAAAATATATTGACATCGCTGCTATTTGGTATCAGGAGCAGTTGATGAATAGCGAATGGTCGGAATGGAGATGTTTATAATCTATGGTTATACCACACTTACATTTTAACGGAGAATGCGAAAAGGCAATTGCCTTGTACGAGAAAGCATTTAACACCAAGGCCGACGGCATTGACCGTGGTGATAAATGTATCAACCACGCCAACATGAAAATCCACGGGCAGACGGTGTACCTTAATGACAATGAATTTTTTGCGGGGAGGGAAGGTGCGTCCGATTTTCCTGTGCATTTGATTGTGACGTTTACGACTGCGGAGGAGCTGCTGGCTTGTTACGATGTTTTGAAAAAGGACGGCGAGGACGGCCATCCTTTTGTTACGACGCCATATAGCGCGCTTGTTGGTAACTTTGCGGACAAGCTTGGTATTTGGTGGGGTTTTATGGTAGGGAGTTGCTAAAATGAGCAGAAAAACACAACGTATCGTTAATTTATCCATAACGCTGGCCGTTATCGCGCTTATGCTTTTTGCGTATTTTTGGGCGGTGCACCGTCCCGGTGAGGTAACGCCGGAGGCTCCGCCGCCTAGTGCTGTGCAGTTGTTGCAGCGTAAAGAGAGCGAGGTTGTGCGGGTTGAGTTTTCTTACGATGGGGCGCGGGAGTATATGACGCCTTTTTTGGATGAAATGGGGCGCATTCAGTGGGCGCATTCGGAGGCGGAAGGTTTTGTTCTTGATATCCATGCTGCGCGGGATAAGGTGCGTCCTGCTTGGCTTTTGGCGGCGTTGGATGTTGCGCACGAGGACGCTACGGAGGTGGAGCTTGCGGAATTTGGGCTTGCGCCGCCTTTGCTTACCGTTACGTCGTTTTTTGATGACGGTAGCACTCATACACTTAGACTGGGCAGTGCCACCATTGATTACCAATTTTATTTTTTGATGATTGACGACGACCCTGCTATTTATTTGATTAGCTTGGTTTTGGGCGAGCGGTTGCTGACTGATGTTGCGGATATGATTGATTTGACTTTGCCGCTTATTCATATCGAGGAGGCTGTTTATATTCGGGTTACCGAGGCGGGTAAGCCGCCTGTTGTGCTTGCTATGCGTACCGCAGATATGCCAGCACACCCGCTGGATGGACTTATACCCGAGTTGGGGGGCGAGCATTTGGTAATGCATGAGCCGTTTTTTGGCTTGCAGCTTAGCACTTCGAGGTTGATTGAGCAGATAATACACCCTATGACGCAGGTGCGTTTGCGCGAGGTTGCGGAGGTAACACCGCAAAGCCTCGCGGTATTTGGGCTGGATGAGCCTGTTTTAGAATTCGAATTTATCACATGGCATGGCGGAAACGATGTGCATTTGAAATTCGGAGATAGCTTTACCCATGGCGGCATGGAATTTATCTATGTAAAGGTTGTCGGGCGGCCGCATGTTTTTATAGCCGAGCGAGAACACCCCGCTACGGTAATGGGCATAAACCCACTGGATATCGCGGACCGTTTTCTCGCGCTTATTCATATTGCGGATGTGGAAATGCTGACTATAGAAGCAGGGGCGCGAAGCTTTACACTTACCATGAATCACATTCCCGATACCTTTGACATAGAGCCGACAATTAACGGGCAGAGCGTAGACGCGGATGATTTCCGAACGGCGTACTTTCATGCGATTAGCCTGCTCGCCGACGCCGATATCGAGCCGTTTTACCCGGAAGGCGAGCCGGAGGTTATTATCACCTACCACCGCTTTGACAGTCCCGATTTTCAGTTGCGATTCTATGATTTTAATGCGAATTTTTTTGCGGTGGGCGGAGATAGCGACGCGGCTATGTTTGTCACAAATCGCCGTGCGGTGGAGCGTTTGATTTCGTTTATTGAAGGGCTGCTTTAGGGCGTGTCTCAATAGAAAAACGGCTCGGCATTTTAAAAACAATGTCGGGCCGTTTTATCTTTTTTATTTACAGCTTTTTAAATGGTGTGTGTTGTAGGTACTTCTCTTTTGTCGCCATTCCGCCGCGTATGTGACGCTCGGACTTGTTTACTTCCAGCACCCGACGCGCCTCGCCCGCCAAGTTTGGATTTATTTTTGTTAGTCTTTCTGTTACATCCTTATGTACAGTGGATTTGCTTATGCCAAACTTTTTGGCGGTTTCGCGTACGGTTGCGTTGGAACTGATGATAAAATTTGCTACTTCTACGGCCCGTTCTTCTATATAGGTTTTCACAGAAGTGGCCCTCCCTTATAATATAGCGTTAGCTTATATATATGAAAAAGGGAGACGATGTAGAACTTAATCGTTTTTATGAAAAATCCTTGCTTTTTTTTTCGCAATAATTTATACTACCCGATGGATGAACAAAGGCGTTCGCCGTACGGTATTCACGTGAGGGACACTATGCGGTGGACGCCTTTTTTGCGTGCAACCTGTGGTTGCATATGAAAAACAAAGGGGATTTTTATATGAAAAAAGAAGGGGAAGTAAGAATACCATCGGGCTGTGCGATTTCGGGGATAGTAAACAAATCCGGCAAGCGCATGAGCGGCGAGGATATCATAAAATCCATCGGGATAATGCACGACCGCTCAAACGGCTTGGGCGGCGGCTTTGCGGCTTATGGTATTTACCCCGAATACAAGGACTATTACGCATTTCACATATTTTACGACTCCATTAATGTAAAGCGGGATTGTGAGGAGTTTTTGGAAAGGCACTTTGACATTATCAATCTTTCAAAAATTCCTACGCGCAAAATTAAGGAAATTACAGATGAGCCGCTGATTTGGCGGTATTTTGTGACGCCCTTACCCACAAAGCTGGTGGATAGTCAGCTAAGCGAGCGCGAGTTTACGGCAAAATGCGTTTTTCGTGTAAATACGCGGATAGATGGGGCATATGTGTTTTCCAGCGGAAAAAACATGGGCGTGTTTAAAGCGGTAGGCTACCCCGAGGATGTAGGCAGATTTTATAAATTGGAAGAATACGAAGGCTGGTGCTTTACGGCACATGGGCGTTATCCCACAAACACCCCCGGTTGGTGGGGCGGCGCGCACCCCTTTGCATTGCTGGATTACTCCGTGGTGCATAACGGCGAAATCTCGTCTTACGACGCAAACCGCCGCGCAATCGAGATGTATGGCTATAAATGCACGCTGCAAACCGACACAGAGGTAATCACCTACATCATAGATTATCTTCATCGCAAAAAAGGCCTTGCATTCGAAGAAATCGCCTCGGTAATCGCCGCACCTTTTTGGCAGACAATAGAACAAATGCCGCAAAAAGAACGCGAAACACATGAGTACTTACGCGCAATGTTTTCTGCGCAGCTTATAACGGGGCCTTTTTCGATACTGGTGGGCTTCGAAGGCGGGTTGATGGCCTTAAACGACAGGCTAAAACTACGCAGCATGGTAGTAGCCGAAAGCGGCGACACCGTATACATCGCCAGCGAAGAAGCCGCAATCCGCATAATCCAACCAAATTTGGAAAAGGTATGGGCCCCAAAGGGCGGCCAGCCTGTAATAATAAAATTTAACGGGGGTGAAGCGTGATGAATTTCATTTATCCTGATTACGAGATTGTAAGGAACCCCAACAAGTGTATAACATGCCGCGTATGCGAGCGGCAATGCGCCAACGAAGCCCACGAATTTTTGCAAGAAGAAAACACGATGACAGCCGACGATGCAAAATGCGTAAACTGCCATCGCTGTGTTGCACTATGCCCCACCCGCGCACTAAAAATCACAGAAAGCGGAAACACCTACAAGCAAAACGCAAACTGGAGCGGCAAAACCATAAACGAAATCTATCGCCAAGCGGGTAGCGGCGGGGTGCTGCTTTCCAGTATGGGAAATCCCGAAAATTACCCCGTTTACTTTGATAAAATTCTGCTTAATGCGTCACAGGTGACAAACCCGTCCATAGACCCCCTGCGTGAGCCGATGGAAACAAAAGTACATCTCGGCGCAAGGCCGACCAACATAGAGCGCGACCAAAACGGTCACATTGTAAATAACCTACCCCCAAGAATATCCCTGTCTATGCCCGTGATGTTTTCCGCGATGAGCTACGGCTCAATAAGCTACAACGCCCACGAAAGTATGGCACGCGCCTCGGCAGAGCTTGGCATTATGTACAACACAGGCGAAGGCGGCCTTCATAAAAATCTGTACAAATACGGAGAAAACACCGTGGTGCAAGTGGCGTCGGGGCGTTTTGGCGTTCATCCGGAATACCTAAACAGCGGTTCGGCAATAGAAATAAAAATGGGGCAAGGCGCGAAACCCGGCATAGGCGGCCATTTACCGGGCGCGAAAATAGTCGGTGACATCTCTCGCACACGTATGATTCCCGAAGGCACGGACGCGATTTCGCCTGCGCCTCACCATGATATTTACTCCATCGAGGACTTGCGCCAGCTTGTTTTCTCCTTAAAAGAAGCAACGGACTACACAAAGCCCGTAATCGTAAAAATAGCCGCCGTTCATAACGTCGCAGCAATCGCAAGCGGGATTGCGCGGAGCGGAGCGGATATTATCGCAATAGACGGTTTCCGTGGCGGCACGGGAGCCGCGCCTACTCGTATGCGCGACCATGTTGGTATTCCCATAGAGCTTGCCCTTGCCTGCGTAGACCAACGCCTTCGCGACGAGGGCATACGCGACAACGTATCCCTAATAGTAGGCGGAAGTATCCGCAGCAGCGCGGACATTGTAAAAGCCGTTGCGCTGGGCGCAGACTGTTGCTACATCGGCTCGGCAGTGCTGCTGGCATTCGGTTGTCATCTATGCAGAAGCTGCCACGGCGGAAAATGCAACTGGGGAATAGCCACACAAGTCCCCCACCTCGTAAAACGCCTAAACCCCGAAATCGCCCACAAACGCCTGATAAACCTAATGAACGCATGGAAACACGAAATAAAGGAAATGATGGGTGGCATGGGGATAAACTCCATAGAAAGCCTAAAAGGTAATCGCCTAATGCTGCGCGGAGTAGGCTTAAACTCAAACGAACTGGAAATCCTGGGTATAAAACATGCAGGTGAATAAAAACTGCGCGGCGGGTTATCCGCGCACCTGCGCGGACACTGCGCCGCGCATGGGTAAAATCCGGGATATCTACGAAATCTCGGAAAAAGAACTCGTCCTGGTCACCAGCGACAGAATATCAGCCTTTGACAAAATTCTGCCAAAAACCATCGCGGGCAAAGGAGAAATCCTAAACAAGCTATCGCTTTTTTGGTTTGAGCAAACAAAAAAAATTGTGCCAAACCATGTTATTTCAAGCGACCTACGCACCATGCCGCAATTTTTTCAAAATAATAAATTCGAAAATCGTACGGTGTTGGTAAAAAAACTAAAAATCCTGCCTTATGAATTTATTGTACGCGGCTACATGTTTGGCCATTTATGGGACGAAGTAGGCAAAAACGGCGAATACAAATTAGCCGAAAAGCTAAAAACACCAATTCTTACGCCGTCCACAAAATCGGAAAAAGGCGACGAGTACATTACCTACGAAAAAATGGCGACAGAAATCGGCTACTCCTTGGCAAGCACAATAAAAGAAATCTGCCTGCGCCTTTACGACTTTTGCTACACCCACGCGTACAAAAAAGGAATCATAATAGCCGACGCAAAATTTGAGTTTGGGCTGGACGAAAACAATAATTTAATCCTAGCCGACGAGATTTTTACCCCCGACTCCAGCCGTTTTTGGAAGCTCGACGAGTACGAGGTCGGAATTTCGCCAAAAAGCTACGACAAGCAGTTTTTGCGAGATTGGTTAATCGCCAATAACAAGCAGTTCGAAAATATCCCCGACGAAATCTACAACCAAACGGCAAAAATCTATGCCGAGTGCATACAAAAACTAACAGATTGAGGTGTCGCCAAAATGGCCCAAATTTATGAAAACCCACTATGTAAACGCTATGCAAGCAAAAAAATGCAGCAGATTTTTTCTGACGACAATAAATTTACAACATGGCGAAAACTGTGGATTGCCTTGGCAGAAAGCCAAGCCGCGCTGGGCATTAACATAAGTTTGGAGCAAATCGCCGAGCTAAAAACCCAAGCCACCAACATAAACTACGAAGCCGCAAAAAAACACGAGCAACAAACCCGCCACGACGTGATGGCGCACATAAAAGCCTACGGCGAACAATGCCCAACTGCCCAACCCATCATACACCTGGGCGCGACATCATGCTACGTAGGCGACAACACAGACATAATCGTACAGCGCGAAGCCATGCTGTATGTAAAAAAACTACTAATAAACGCAATCGCCGCACTATACGATTTCGCGGAGAAACATAAAAGCCTGCCATGCTTGGCCTACACACATTTCCAAGCGGCACAGCCTACTACGATGGGAAAACGCGCCGCACTGTGGCTACAGGATTTGCTGTTCGATTTGGAGCAACTGGACTTCATGCTGGGGAATATTAAATTGCTCGGCTGCAAAGGCACAACAGGCACAGGCGCAAGCTTTCTCGCATTATTCGAAGGCGACCACGATAAGGTAATAAAGCTGGAGCAGATGATTGCACAAAAAATGGGCTTTGATGAGTGCTACCCCGTAAGCGGGCAAACATATTCTCGCAAAGTGGACTATTATATTTTGTCTGTATTGTCCGCGATTGCGCAGAGTGCTTATAAATTTTCTAATGATTTTCGCTTGATGACGCATTTAAAAATCGCAGACGAGCCGTTCGAAAAAAACCAAATCGGGTCGTCTGCAATGGCGTACAAAAAAAATCCCATGCGTAGCGAGCGCATAGCTTCTCTTGCTCGCCACGTAATTACAAACGCCCTAAACCCCGCACTCACCGCAAGCTCACAATGGCTGGAGCGCACCCTCGACGACAGTGCAAACAGGCGGATTTCCATACCGGAGGCATTTTTGGCGGTGGACGGGATTCTTTCCCTTCAAATAAACATATTACGCGGCGCGGTAATCTACCCCAAAATGGCAGAAAAGCACCTCGCTGAAGAGCTACCATTTATGGCAACAGAAAATATTCTAATGCACTGTGTAAAAAAAGGCGGCGACCGCCAAGTATTACATGAGCAAATAAGAATCCACTCCATAAAAGCAGCAGAAAACATAAAAAACGGCGGCCAAAACGACCTGATAACCTTTATCAAAAACGACAAAGCATTTGACCTTACAGAAACCGAATTGGAAAACATCATGCAGGCAGAAAACTTTACAGGCCGAGCGCGTGAGCAAACCGAGGAATTTCTAAAGACCGTAAAACCCATCATAGACAAAAATCAAGACCTAATAACCACAGAAACGGGGGAAATCCAATGCTAACAGCAATAGTAGGAATAAACTGGGGAGACGAAGGCAAAGGCCGCATGGTAGACCTGTTATCAGAAAGCTACGACATAATCTGCCGCTACCAAGGCGGAAACAACGCAGGCCACACCGTAATAAACGACAAGGGTAAGTTTGTCTTAAACCTGTTGCCGTCGGGTATTTTGCGCAGTGAGACAGTAAACGTAATGGGCGGCGGCATGGTAATAGACCTCGAACATTTATCAAACGAAATCGCCTCGCTAACAAACAAAGGCATAGAAATCACCCCAAGAAACCTAAAAATCAGCGACAAGGCCTTCATATGTATGCCATACCACAAATCGCAGGATATATTGGAGGAAGACCGCCTAGCCGACAAAAAATACGGCTCTACAAAGCGCGGAATAGCCCCCGTATACGGCGACAAATACATGAAAAAGGCTCTGCGGATGTACGACCTTTTTAATGAAAACACGGAAAGACTTGCGGAGCTGATAGAATGGAAAAATCTAACCCTAAAAAGCTACAATGCCGAGGCCGATTTTGAAAAAAGCCTAAGCTGGCTAAACCAATACAAAAAAACCATCATGCCCTACATCACCGACACCACCGAGTACCTTCTCACAGCCCGGGAGCAGGGCAAAAAAATCATGTTTGAGGCGCAGCTTGGGGCTTTACGGGATATTGATTACGGGATTTATCCGTACACTACTTCTTCGCAGACGCTTGCCGCCTATGCTACCATTGGCGCGGGGGTTCCCGGTGCGCGGCTCGACGGCGTGATTGGCGTGATAAAGGCGTACTCGAGCTGTGTGGGCGAAGGGCCTTTTACCGCAGAATTATTTGGCGAGGAAGCGGAAGCCCTACGCGAAGCAGGTGCAGAATACGGCGCGGCAACAGGCCGCCCACGCCGTGTAGGCGGCTTCGACATACCCGCAAGCAGGTACGGAATCCAAATGCAAGGCGCGACAGAGCTTGCCCTAACAAAGCTGGATGTCCTATCCTACATGGAAAAAATCCCCGTTTGCGTAGCCTACGAAGTAGACGGACAAATAACAAAAAGCTTCCCAAGCGGCGAAAAGCTGCAAAACGCAAAACCCATCTACGAATACTTGGAGGGCTTTAAAACCAACATTTCCAAATGCAAAAACGAAAACGACCTTCCCGCAGCAGCAAAAAACTACATCGACTACATCGAAAACGCCGTAAAATGTCCGATTAAATACGTATCCGTAGGCGCGGGGCGCGAGGATTACTTTATGAGGGGGCAAAAATGAAACGCATTTACGTAAATGAGGACTGGTGCTTAGGTTGCCGCCTATGCGAGTATTACTGCGCCTTTGCCGCAACAGACCAAAAAGACATGGCGCGAGCGTTAAAGGGAAGAAAAATAATCCCAAACATAAACATAGAAGAAAAAGACGGCATATCCTTTGCCGTAAACTGCCGCCACTGCGAAGAGCCACTATGCAAAAAAGCCTGCATAACAGGCGCGATTTCCATTGCAGACGGTGTAATCACAATAGAAAAAGAAAAATGCGTAAGCTGTTACACCTGCATTCTATCCTGCCCATACGGCGCGGT
This sequence comes from Defluviitaleaceae bacterium, assembly GCA_009786685.1. Taxonomy (GTDB): domain Bacteria; phylum Bacillota; class Clostridia; order Lachnospirales; family WQUN01; genus WQVC01. The sequence continues at coordinate 4,257 of WQRQ01000009.1, read as the reverse complement.
ATCCCCGTCCGAAAGCGGAGCAGTGCAAAAATGCGAGCTATGCGAAAATTCTCCCGCATGTGTAAACGGCTGTCCAAACGGCGCGATTATCTTTTCGGAAAAGGAGGCGGCGGTATGAAATACGTAATCATAGGCAACTCCACAGCGGGCATAGGCGCGGTCGAGGGCATAAGGCAAATAGACCAAAACGGCGAAATCACAATAATTTCTAATGAGCCGTTTCATACCTACTCGCGCCCGCTAATCTCATACAGCCTACGCGGAAAAGTCTCGGAAGAAAACATGTGCTACAGGGCGGCAGACTTCTATGAAAAAAACAACTGCAAACTACTTGCAGGGGTTTCCGTGACGGAGGTTAACGCAGACAAAAAATGTATTTCCACAGACGACGGCAACAGCTTGCCCTACGATAAGCTGCTTGTTGCCACAGGCTCATCACCTTTTACGCCGCCATTTGAAGGCTTGGACACCGTAAAAAACAAATTCACATTTACAACAAAAGCAGACGTGGAGCGGGTTGGAACGCTTTTAACCAAAAAAACAAATGTGCTGATAATCGGCGCGGGGCTTATAGGGCTAAAATGCGCCGAGGGTATGCTTGATAAAGTCTCCAACATCACAGTGGTAGACCTTTCGCCGCGTATTTTGTCCAGTATACTGGACGACCACGGTGCAGGGCTTATGCAAAAACACTTGGAAGGCAAGGGTATAAATTTTAAGCTTTCCTGCGGCGTAAAAAGCTTTAACAATAACACCGCCACATTCGAAAGCGGAGAAACATATGAATTTGATATACTAATACTTGCCGTGGGCGTTAGGCCAAACACGGATTTGCTCCGTGACATCGCAGAAATTGATAAGGGCATAAAAGTAAACGCAAAATCACAAACATCCGCCGCAGACATCTACGCCGCAGGAGATTGCACTCTATCCACCGACATATCCGACGGGCAAAGCAAAATAATGGCTCTCCTGCCAAACGCATATATGCAAGGCGAATGCGCAGGCATAAACATGGCGGGCGGCGAAAAATCCTTTGACAAAGCCATCCCTATGAACGCAATCGGATTTTGCGGCCTAAACATAATCACAGCGGGCAATTACACAGGCGAAACCTTTGAAGCAAAAGAAAACAACATCTACAAACGCTTATTCTATGGCGATAACAAGCTTAACGGCTATATAATGATAGATGAAATCCAAAAAGCAGGAATATACACAAGCCTAATCCGCGAACGCACGCCCCTAGACACCATAGATTTCGCGCTAATCTGCGAAAAACCGGGGCTGATGGCGTTTTCCAAAAAAGACAGAGCAACAAAGCTTGGAGGGGAAGCATCGTGACGATAGAAGCCGCAACATTACATTTTCAGGAATTAAATAAAATGGTAAAATCAGCACAAGGAGAAGTGTGCATAAACAACTGCCTCGGCCAAAGATTTATCGCAAGCGGCGCGAAAGAAAAAACCGTGATAATAAACGGCACACCCGGCAATGCACTGGGCGCGTACCTAAACGGCGCGAAAATAAACGTAAACGGAAATGTACAAGACGCGGTAGGCGACACAATGAACGAAGGAAAAATAATAATACACGGCAGCGCGGGCGACGCGCTGGGCTATGCAATGCGCGGCGGCACAATTTTTGTAAAAAACGACGCAGGATATCGCACAGGTATCCACATGAAGGAATACAATGATAAAAAACCCGTAATAATAATAGGCGGCAGCGTAGGCAGTTTTTTAGGCGAATACCTTGCAGGCGGCCTAATAATAGTGCTGGGGAAAAACACAAATGAGATACCCGTAGGCCACTTTACAGGCACAGGAATGCACGGCGGTCGTATTTTTATCCGCACGGATAAAAGCCTTAGCGCACTACCCACCCAAGTAGTAACAGAAGAAGCCACACCGGAGGAGTTAGAAGAAATACGCCCATATATCTCCGAGTTTTCCGAGTATTTTGGCGCGGAAAACCAAAGCTTACTTAACGACAGGTTTTTAGTGCTAAAACCGAATGCCAAAAATCCGTACAAACAAATGTATGTAGAAAATTAAAATCCACCTGCCGCGCAGAGCGCGGTACGCGGGAGCGGAGCGGAACGGGGCTTTGCCCCGTGTAGCGAGGGGGCTTGGGGGCGTAGCCCCCATTTAAAAGGAGGAATTATATGTGTGGTATCATCGGTTACGCAGGGGATGAATGCGCAGTACCAATTATCGTTGACGGATTAAAACGTCTGGAGTACAGGGGCTACGACTCGGCAGGGATAGCCGTATTCGGAAAAGACGGCTTTGAGGTGGCAAAACAAAAGGGTCGTCTTTCTGCATTGGAAAAAAAGCTGGAAAGCACCCCGATTAGCGGCTTCATGGGAATCGGACATACCCGCTGGGCTACCCACGGCGAGCCTTCGGATATAAATTCTCACCCGCATTTGGGAAGCACAAGCAAAATCGCGGTAGTCCATAACGGAATCATAGAAAACTACAAGCACCTAAAAGAACGGCTGGAGCAACGCGGCATAAAATTTGTATCCCAAACAGACAGCGAGGTAGTAGCACAATTGGCCGAACGCTACTACGACGGCGATTTATTAAACACCGTAATAAAAACCACAAACGCACTGGAAGGCTCATACGCACTGGGCATTATGTGTCTGGACGACCCCGACACCATAATCGCCGTAAAAAAAGACAACCCGCTGATAGTAGGCGTCTCCGAAGCAGGAAATTTTATAGCGTCCGACGTACCCGCGATTTTGGAACACACAAACAAGGTATACTACATGGACGACAAAGAAATCGCAGTGATAACAAAAAACAGCGTACAATTTTACAACATGGACAAAGAGCCGATTACCAAACAGCTCGAGACAATAACATGGAGCGTAGACAGCGCGGAAAAAGGCGGCTACCCGCACTTTATGCTAAAAGAAATAATGGAGCAGCCAAAGGTAATGCGCGACACAATACAAACGATTATCGCGGGAGAAAATAAAAAAGTAATCGACGCAATTAACATCAAAGATTTTGATAAAATCGTGGTAACGGCCTGCGGCTCTGCATACAATGCGGGCGTTGTGTCAAAATATGTATTCGAGAGGCTTTGCAGATTTTCTTGCGAGGTGGAGCTTGCGAGCGAGTTCCGTTACAAGGACGCTATCGTGGACAAACGCACGCTTGTCATCCTTGTAAGCCAATCGGGAGAGACCGCCGACACCATAGCCGCAATGCGCGAGGCAAAAAACAAAGGCGCGACAACGCTTTCTATCGTAAACGTAATCGGCAGCACCATCGCAAAAGAAACAGACCACACTATCTACACTGCCGCAGGCCCCGAAATTGCCGTGGCTACCACAAAGGCGTTTTCTACACAGCTTGTGCTGCTGTACACGCTGGCCATTAAGTTTTCAGGGTCAGAAAGCCTAATGGATGAGTTAAAAACAATCCCCGACAAAATCCAAGAAATCTTTGAACATGTAGACTATATCCAAAAATACGCCGCCGCATGTATCGGATACAAAAGTATCTTCTTTATAGGGAGAAACATAGACTACGCCATCGCGCTGGAAGGCTCACTAAAGCTAAAAGAAATCTCATACATCCACTCGGAAGCCTACGCAGGCGGCGAGCTAAAACACGGCACAATTTCCTTGGTGGAAGAAAATACTCTGGTAGTAACAATCGCCTGCTGCGAACGTCTCCACGGCAAAATCCTAAGCAATGCGGAGCAAGTAATAAGCCGAGGCGCAAAGGTACTATTCGTAAGCAACTGCAAAACCGAAGAAACCGACAAGCTTTCCCTGATAAAGCTACCGCAAATAAACGAATTATTTTCTCCGTCACTTTCCGTTATCGTATTACAGCTTTTCAGCTACTACGTAGCAGCAAACAAGGGACTGGACATTGACAAACCTCGCAATCTGGCAAAATCAGTTACGGTCGAATAGGAGGAATTACATGGAAACAACCACAAATGAAGTACTGAAGTTTGTAAAGGAAAACGACGTAAAATTTATACGCTTGGGCTTTTGTGATTTGCTTGGCTTTCAAAAAAATATTTCGATAATGGCGGAGGAATTACCCGCCGCATTCGAAAACGGAATCACCTTTGACGGCTACGCAATCAAGGGATTTAGGGACATCACACAGTCGGATTTGTTCCTTTTTCCCGACCCTGCGACGCTTACTTTGCTTCCGTGGCGACCCGGCCCCGGCAGAACAGCACGGTTTTTTTGCGATATAAAAAATCCCGACGGCA
>WQRQ01000008.1 GCA_009786685.1 Defluviitaleaceae bacterium | reverse complement strand
GCCCATTCCATTTCCGCGCTTTCTTCTGCAACTTCTGCAACCGCAGGAGCACCCATAGCAAAGTTGTGCGCCAACCCTACATCCGTACGAAGCTGCCGCGAAAAGAGACCACCGCCATACAAAGCCTGGTTTTCTACACCCTCACTCACAAAAGTGACATGCGTGGCAAGGCTAAACCGTAGCTCATCGCGGACATTTCCGTAAAGCATACCCAGCGTATCCACATTGTAATCCATCAGCGCGAACAACGCCTCGTCAACAAGGCTAATATTAACATTTGCGGCGATTGGGTTTCCGTTGAGGTCTGTGGTAGTCACCGTAAACGTCGGCGTATCACCGGGTCTGTAGGCCTCGCTGCATGTTTCCACGCTAATCAAAATCTCGCGCTCCGTCGGATTAAACCGCAGCCTATGGCTCATCTGCCCGCCGCTGTTAAATATATGCCCGTTAAAATGGTACGCAAAAACCTGCGCATTTGGCACATGCCGCTCGGTAAATTCAAGCTCCAGCGGATTAGACCCTATATGGTAAGACATAATGCCGCCCTGCACCACCACAAACAGAAAATTACCCGTGGTTACAGGCTCCGTGCCGCGCATTATTGTAAGCTCCACACGGTCGCCTATATTGTAGCCCTCGTTGTTCCCGCCGTACAAGAAAATCCTGTCATCATCCGCACGCTGGAAAAAGCTCTCGAAATTTCGGCCGATAAAAACAGTATGCCGTATGTTGCGGCCGTTTCCGTCGGTTGTGGTAATCCGCGCCTCGTAGCTGCGTCGCTCCGTATTTGGCACGGTAAAATCATGTGATGCCACGCCGTCTGCACCGCTTGTCATTGAAAAATTTTGCAAATGGGCTTGCCTGCGAACATGACGATATCTGTTAACAAGCTCCCTCGTTACATGGCAGTAGAACTGCCCACTGCGCACAGGCTCCCACCAAACTTCGTAAATCTGAACATTAAAAACCTGCCCGAGCGTCGGCTCTCCCAGGAAATCACTCCACCCATCGGCGGAGCCGTCATTTAACCGTGTCAAATCAATACTATGCGTCTCAATAGAAAGCGTAGCGTCCGCGCCATCCCTAAAAGCCCTTGGCCGCGTATGAATATCATTTACAAAAACCCTCACGTCCGCCGTCTGGTGTACCCATCCGATTTCGGGCAGGGTGGCTTCGGCAGCAAAGGTCAAATGCCGCTCTCCCTGCACCCGAGAATCAGCCGCACGCGTCTCCGCCGTAACCGTTATATTTCCTTCGCTGTCTGTCACTGCGGTACGCCTTCCACCGGGAAGCGGAGTTAGTTCCCAAGTCCAAAAATCATGGGTAATACTCAAATCAGGAACAGGCGTCCCCTCAAAAAACTGCGTACTCGCCGTAAATGTAATCTCCTCGCCCACAAAAGCCGCCGCACGGTCGGCACTCACCACCATACGATAAGGCGGCGTTACATAGTCCATCACGCTAAAAAATATGGAGCTTAACAAAACATCGCCATGGAAAACCGCAATTTCATAAGACCCGGGCGACAAATGCGGCAGATTAATTTCTGCATTATACGAGCCGTACATCACAGGGATGTTTTGGCGAAGAAGCGTATCATTGCCGACGCCGTCGTAGTCCCACCACCACCATCTCTGCTCGGTAAGCACGGCAGTAACGTGGTTGATTTCCGTCTGCGGATTGCGCCTGTTTTGCACAAAGCCCCATAAATTAACGGTATCGTTACGCTGGAACAAAGTTCTGTCCAATTGCAAAGCCGTCCAATATTGATTATTGGAAGAATGATGGCTCATCCCCGGCAAAGGCCGACGTGCAAATCCCCCACCCCATCCAAAATCGTCATCCCAGACCCCCCAGTCAAACCAGCCCCAGAAGTGCTGAAATCCGCCATGGTGCGCAAAAACCACACTCTCCATGCCGTTTACTTCTACCAAAATATGTGAGCCGATAGCCACATCACGCTCCACCACGGCAATACCGTAGTCGGTGGCAACAAACAACTCGTCGCCCACGGTAACCCGCGCAGCAGCAGCAGCCGCACCCGTATGCATGTCATTTACCCAAACCAGCGCACGGCTTTCGTCAGCGATTACCTGCACCGCAGTATCGGTGATTTGCAAAATAATCTGCGAGCTAATTTCGCCGCCCACGACAGCATTAAGCACATAAAAACCTACGGGCAAATAAGGCAGCGTGTAGCTTTCGTTCCAATGGTCGCCATCCTGCCTTTCCGTAATCGTATCGGAAGAAACCCGCGTAAGTACAGAGGTATCCACCACATACAGCCCCGCAGCAAAATGCGACCAAAACGGCGCGCCCGCCAAGCGATTAACCGCAGAAATCGCACCATCCAAATCGTTAAATCTATAGATATTCATATCAATGGCAGGTCTCATTCTGTCGTGCTGGCGACTGTGGCTAAGCCAAAAATGCACAACAGGCGCGGCAAAAGAAGGAAACTCAACATATACATTAGAAAACTGAACAGACACATCCCAACGGTCGCGAAGCCGTACCCCCGGCTCAGGCTCGGTCTCGAAGGAAAACTCTATCCCACGCACACGCACGGTATAAATCGTGCCATAAGCAAGCGGTGTGCGCGGCACAAAAATCGAAGTATTATCCCGCCGTATAAAATTTCCGTCCACATGGGGATAAATGCTAAAATCCTCACTGATATCATTCGACCCAAAAGAAAATGTAATCTCGATACCCGTACGCACAGGCACATTAACAGCCTGGTTACGCGGCAAGGTTCCCGTTATCTCCAGCAAAACATCTGTTTGAAATGCCCAGCTTATATCCTCGCCGTCCTCACGCCCCAGCGTAAAAACATAAACACTGTTAGGCGTAAGCGGCACGGCAGGCGTAATCACAAAAGTCCGATTATCCTCGCGCAAAATCGTAGGCGCAGGCTGCCCCGCAATGCTAATCAAAGGCTCCCCAACCCCAAAATCATCGGGGCTACGCAAAACAAACGAGCTAAGCGTATCAATCCCCCGTGCCCCAAGCATAGTCGGCGCGAGAATAAACCCACCCCTCGCAGCCTGCCCATCCAGCACCTCATCAACATCAAAATCAGCGACAGCGGCAATCCGACCATCCTCGCCATTTTCAAATGTCCGCTCCGCCGCAAAAACATCGGCGGGCGTCGGAAGCGCACTTTCTTCCGACACAGGGAAAATTAAAATAGCAGAGATAAACAATATCCCTGCCAACACAATTGCAATCGCTTTTTTCATAATAATTCACTCCTTTGAAATATGTAAACGTCACATTTTCAAAAAAGTTCCCGAGGCTCACAATAAAAACGTAAGCATTAGCCCCTCAATAATAAATCGCCAGCCCCCTACCAAAATAAACACCATAATTTTAAACGGCATAGAAATCATAGCGGGAGGTAACATCATCATACCCATACTCATCAAAACGCTGGCCACAACCATGTCAATGACGATAAACGGCAGGTAAATCAAAAATCCTATCAAAAAGCCCCAGGCCAGTTCATTAATAATAAACGCAGGTATAAGCACATGCGGCGGAATCTCATGGTCGTAATCAATCTGCAAATCAGCCAAATCCATAAACATGGTAACGGCCTGTTCGCCGCTGGCGTTATTGTTTAGCTGTACAAGCATAAACTCCTGCAACACAGCCCAGCTTTCGTCCAAGGCCTCGGCAATGCCGATATCCCCCGTCCCCAGCGGCTGTATGGCATTTTCATTAATCGCTGTAAACTGCGGGGTCATAATAAACAAGGTTAAAAAAAGTGCGATACCAACAAGCACTTGGTTAGGCGGCATTTGCTGAGTAGCCATAGCCTGCCGCGTAAAATTAAGTACAATAACAATCCGCGTAAAAGCGGTAAGCAACACAAGAAGCGAAGGCGCAAGCGCGATAATGCTAACAAGAAACAGCACCTGAAGCGTAGCAACCACGGCTTCGGGGTCGTCGGTAGCACCTACCTCCACGGCAATCCCGGGGAAAAATCCGCCATCGGGATTCAAAAGCCCCGCGCCCTCGGCATATACATCCACGACGCCAAACACGCCAATAAGACCCAAGAACAAGGCTGCAAAAGCCAATTTACTTATGTTCATCGTTCTCGCCCCCCGACTCAGGCGCGTTTTTAATAAACCTGGAAAGCACCTTACCAAAAGGCGTATCCAAAGCCTGTAATTCGACATTCTCCGATATCTGCTCTTTGTCCACTTCCCCAAGCAAGGTAATGCGTTCCTTGGTAACGCCAATCACGATATACTTGTCCCCCGCCTTAATAAGCTGGACAACAGCCTGTCCGCTAACATTAACGGACTCGACTATGGACAAATTACCGCTCCTTTGCCCGGAAAAACGCGCCCCGACCATCTTCTTAGTAGCGATGTAGGCCAAAAACGCCACCAAAGCCGTAGCTCCAAGAAAGCGTATCATCTGCCAAAGCATACTAAAAAGCGGGTCTGCCGTGAAAGAAAACCCGCCTTCGCTAAGAAGAAAAATAAAATTTTCCATAAATCGTTACGTTAACCGATTACTTTCTTTACAGCTTCGATAACCCTGTCCGCCTGGAAAGGTTTAACTATAAAGTCCCTCGCACCGGCCTGTATACTCTCGATAACCATAGCCTGTTGTCCCATTGCAGAACACATGATAATCAAAGCACCACTGTCGGCAGCCTTGATACCTTTTGCGGCTTGGATACCGTCCATTTCGGGCATTGTGATGTCCAAAATACATAGATTTGGTTTTAATTCTTTGTACTTCTCGATAGCTTTTGCTCCATTTTCTGCCTCACCCACAACGGTGTACCCATTTTTGGTAAGGATGTCCTTCAACATCATACGCATGAACGCCGCGTCATCTACCAGAAGAATTGTTTTGTCAGACATAATTTTCTCCACTCCTTAGCTTTTTACGCTTTTAGCAAGAGTTGCTATATCCTCTTGTCCGCGCTAATAATTTCTGTAATACGTATACCAAAGTTTTCGTCTATGACTACAACGTCGCCCTTGGCTACAAACTTGCCGTTTACTATTATGTCAATCGGTTCTCCCGCAAGTTTATCCAGTTCAAGCACAGTACCGGGCGAAAACTCCAAGATTTCGGAGATTTTTTTGTAGGTGCGTCCCAGCTCTACGCTTATTTCCATGGGTACATCCATGATGATGCCCATGTTTTCTTTCTGTTGATACACCTCCTGCGGGTCGAAAGGCACAAACTGTGCGGTTTGTACGTTTTGGTGCATTGGAGGCGGTGCTGCATACATCGGCTGTGGCGCATACATTGGCGGCGGCTGCTGATACATCGGCTGCTCGTACTGCTGTGGCGGTGGGGCTGCCATCGGAGGCGGTGCGGCCATTGGCGGCGGTGCAGCTGCCATAGGTGGTGGGGCTGCGGCCATCGGCGGCGGTGCGGCTGCCATAGGTGGCGGTGCAGGTGCGGCGGCGGGCGCAGGCTCTTCCATACCGCCCAGCAAATGCCCTTTTAATTTATCAACAAGCTCTTTAGCAAACTCCATGGGGTAGATTTGCATGATTTCACTATCAATCAATTCCCCAATTTCCATGCGGAAGGATATGCTTGCAATCATATCGCCCGGCTCAAAGCCCACAGACTCCAGCGCGGCGACCCCTTCTTCAAAGTTGAGCATAAATGGGTGGGGTGTGTCGATATCTACTTTTTCCTTTATCATGGAAGAAAGTGATGTGGAGGCGGAGCCGACCATTTGATTCATGGCTTCGCCTATCGCGCTCATGTCCAAATCGTTGAGTTCTACCACGCCGGATACGTCGCCCGTACCACCCATCATCAAGTCCGCGATGATTTTAACATCACGGTCTTTTAAAATCAATATGTTTGAACCTTTTAACCCTACTTTATATCCTACACGTATACCCACGGCAGGTCTATCGTAACCGGCAGATAGCTCCGACCATGGTAAAATCTTAACTTGCGGCGTGGTAATAAGCACCTTCTGCGACAAAAGCGTAAACAGCGTAGTCGCGGCAGTACCCATGTTAATATTACCAACCTCGCCAAGCACGTCTTGGTCTTCGGCGGATAACAAGGATGTGTTGTTTACTGCTCCTGCCGAAGCAGCAACGTCGCCGCCGCCTGCGTCACCACCTGCGTCGTCGTCGCCGCCTAACATATTACCCAGTAAGGCATCAAGTTCTGCTTGAGAAAGCATTTCACCCATTATTCGTTTCCTCCTTCTCAATCAAGTCCGTGATTTGTACCGCAAACTTTCCGCGGCTTATACCGGGTTTTGCATAAAATTTGTGCATTTTGCCTATTAATACTTCCACATCGGTATTTACATATGAGTCCAGCGGAATTATGTCGCCCACTTGCAGGTTGATAAACTCATTTACGTTAATCCTGGATTTGCCTACCTGTACGGAAACGGGGATTTTTGCGCGTTCCAGTTCTATTTCCAGCCGCTCGCGGTACATTTCTTTGTTTTCTTCTTCTTTTTGCCCGTACCAGAAACGAGTATACAGCCTGTCAACGATTGGCTCAAGTACCCTATGGGGTAAACAGAAGGAAATATTTCCTTCTGACGTACCCACCTTTATGGTGAGTACTATCAGGGCTACTTTGTCCGTAGGTGAGATAATCTGCGCAAACTGCGTGTTAGTTTCTATTTTTTCCAAGCGCGGTCGTATGGGCAGCACGCCCTCCCACGGCTCGGGCAGAAAGCTTAGGATTTGCAGCATTACACGTTCCAGCAGGATTTTTTCTATTTCCGAAAAATCTCTCATCTTGCTGATGCCAAAGCCCGGGCCACCGAGGATTCTGTCGATGATTGCGTAGCCTACGTTACTGCTCATGTCGCAGATAACCGTGCCTTTTAGCGGCGAAAGCTCTATCATGGAAAGTATAACGGGGTTGGCGAGTGCAACATTAAAGTCGCGGTACATAATTTCTTCGGAGCTTGATACTTCCAAATGCGCTGCGGTGCGCAGGTATCCCGTAAGAAAGGAGGATGTGCTGCGCGCAAAGTTGTCAAAAATATTTTCCAGAGTACGCAGTTGCTCCCTGTTAAATTTTGACGGGTTGGCAAAGTCGTATGGGCGGGCATCCTTAGACTTGGACGCAGGAGCTACAATCTCGCCGCCGCCGTCGTCTCCGCCGGATATCATCTGATTTAATAACGCATCTATCTCGGATTGTGAAAGGATATCACCCATTTAAGCTCACCTGCCTCTCACTGCGTTAAAGTTAGAAAAGCTCACGTCTACTATTAAATTAGAAGCAAAAACTTCTTGCAAACGATATTTTATTATTTCTTCTGTTGCTTGTCTTCCTTCGAGAGTTCTTAGTTCTTCGTATGTGCGGGTAACAAATACGTTAAATACCTCTGCACGCGCCACGGGGATACCGCGGGTTACTACACCGTAAAATTCTTCCAGTTCTGCCTCTTCTATCGTGGCATTAAGGCCTACGGAAACCTCCAACCATGCGTTATCGGATCTGTTGTTTGGCCCAAGCGCAAGGTTTGCCGTCATTTCTCCGAGGGATATAAACACCATGTCGCTCGGTGTTAAATCGTGAGTAACCTCTACTCTTTGCGGCTCGTTAAAATGAGCGGCATCATCGTTAGACAGGCTTATCAAATAAACGCCCACCCCTATTACCGTCCCCAATAATAAAACCAAGAGAGCGATTATTATTATCATCATCAACTTGCTCTTGTCCATTAAAGCCTCCTGAAACACCGCACGCCTTTTACGCGGTACTTTACTTGTATTTAGAAAGGTCTATCGCGTACCCGGGATTTGGAACCAACCGCTTACGGGGCCACCTTCTGTGGTTTGCGAGGTAAATACTTTTATCTCTACTCTGCGGTTTGCTGCGCGACCGGCTTCCGTTTCGTTTGTCGCTACGGGGAAATGCTCGCCCCTGCCAATACCCGCAATCATGTTGAAGGGTATATCAAAATGAGTGGTCAAATGTTCAACGGCAGAAGAAGCCCGCGCACCCGACAGTGTAATATTACTGGGAAATGCCGCCGTATTTATCGGCCTGTCGTCAGTGTGTCCTTCTATGATAATGCCGTGTCCGGTAGACGCAAAGTTTGCCAACATGGGACCGAGATAGTTAAGGACATTTATGCCCGAAGGTGTAAGCCTTGCTTGCCCGGAGTTGAAAAACACCCCGTCATGCTCACCTATATCTATGCGGATATAGTTTTCACCTTCTGTTACATCTATTTCAAATTGGCGGTCTTGGTCGTCGCTCGGCAGGTTTTCTGCCATATAGGTGCGGAAGGTGTTCATCATGTCGCCTACGGCGTCGCCTTCGTGCTCTCTGCCGCCTGCGCCTTCGGGGTCTGCTTCGCCTTGGCCTTCCTCGTCACCTGTTGCGCCCGGCTCGGGCGGGGGTACTACTTCCGGCATTATGCCTTCGCCCATTTGTGCAAAAACATCGCCTTGCCGACCGTGCATCGGACTAAAATCCTCCGCCCTCGCGGGGTTAAAGCTTACTATAAACCGCTCAAACAAATCCTCGTCTATTTGCGACATAGCAAAGAGCAAAACGAAGAAAGCCATCAACACGGTAAACATGTCTGCGTAACTTGCCATCCACCCCGGCAGTACCTTGTTGGGGTCGTCTTTTGGCTTGTTTTTATTCATCGTTACTCTTCTCCTCCTCCGCCGCCTCCGGAGCCGCCGCCACCACTTGCACCTACGCCGCCACGCAACGCGGGTGCCAGGAATGATTTAAGCTTTTCTTCGATAATACGAGGGTTTTCGCCCGCTTGTATCGATAGCATTCCCTCTACCATAACTGTGCGATACAGGATTTCTTCTTTGCTTATATCTTTTAGCTTGGAAGCAATGGGGTTAAACAAAACATTGGCCAAAATACAGCCGTAGAACGTCGTAATAAGCGCAATGGCCATCATCGGCCCAAGCGCGTCGGGGTCGTCCAAGTCACCTAACATAAGTACCAGACCTATCATCGTACCAATCATGCCCCACGACGGCGCGTAAGTAGCAAGCGCACTGTAAAAGCCCGCTATGTTCTCGTGCCTTTCGTCAGTATAGCCCAGCTCTGTTTCCATTATGCCTTTAACAAGCTCGGGGTCAGTACCGTCTACGATGAGCATTATGCCTTTTTTTAAGAAAACGTCGTCCATATTTGCAGCAGATTCTTCCAATGCAAGAACACCCTCTTTACGTGCGGTGTTTGCAAGGCGAACTACCGTATCAATGGCAGAAGCGGGGTCAAGTGCCGGGGGTTTAAAAATAACGGCGGCAGCTTTAAGAGACCCTATAAAGTTTTTTAGCTTAACACCTATAAGACCGGAAGCGATAGTACCACCAACAACAACCATAACAGAGCCGGCGTCACCAAACGCCGCAATGCCCGCAACATCAAAGTCTGCGGTCATCAGTATAGCCAAAATAATAAACACTACAGCTAATACAAGACCTACAAGTGAACCTAATTCCAATTTAGACAACCCCTCATTGGTTATTCAGCAGCCTTTACCCTATTTATTCTTCCTTTGTATGCAACTACTTTTTCCAATACCTGGTCAACACTATCGCGCAAAATGATTTTTTTGCCCGTAGTGGTAGTGATTGTCGTATCAGGTGTGGATTCTATTAATTCTATGAGGTCACAATTGACAATTATGTCCCTATCGTTGATTTTAGTAACCGTAATCACGCTAAGTAGCCCCCCTCAGAGATAATTCCCGACAAGCATATCATAAGAAACTAATACATTCAACATTTTTTCGTTTTTTTTTATAGAAAATACAGAAAAAAGTATAAAAAAATACGCGGATTGGTTAGATTTTACATCTTCCAACCCGCGTTTTGTTAAATATTACCTTCTGAGGTTTACAAGTTCCTGCAACATTTCGTCGGATACGGTGATGGTACGTGAGGCTGCCTGGAAGCCACGCTGTGTCGTTATCATGTCGGTAAACTCGTTTGCGAGGTCTACATTTGAGCCTTCCAATGCGCCGCCTATCATTGCGCCGATGAGACCTACGCCGTCGAAGGGGCCGGAGTTTGCTGTCTCACGCCACAAGCTGTTGCCCGCACGCTCCAAACCCGCAGGGTTATCAAAGAAAGCAAGCGGTATTTGCCCAAGCACACGGTCGCGACCGTTAGAGAAGCGTCCTCTAATCGTGCCGTCCGCGCCTATCATAATATCCTCAAGCCTACCGGGGCCGCCGCCATCCTGCATAAGTGCGCGGATTGTGGTATTTTCTGTACCACGCTGGCCAAGGCCTTGGAAGTTGAAGGTAAGATGACCTACCCGTGTTACGACGGTATCTATAGGAGGAGTAGTTGTTGGGCCGGGATGGTAGTAGGATGTGCTGCCTGCGGTATAGCCCAGCGTCGCAGCAGGCGCAACACCTGCAATGGGTACTATATTAGCTTGGAACACATTTCCGCGCACCCATGTAGGCCCTGTGGTGGCGGTGGGGTCTATCGCACCCATGCCCAAAGCCGGTGCTGCCTGCGCCGAAGAAAGGAAGGCTATGGGGCTGCCGGCAGGTACAGCAGGCGGGCCTGCTACGGCCGCCTGAGTAGTAAGTCCCATTCCCACAAAGTTACCATTGGAATCGAATGCCACCGTCATAGATGTTTGCGCATTCCTAACAAAGTCGTCACGTCCGCCGGATGCCATTGTTCCGGCTCCGCCGAGCAAGCATATTGATATAAATGACGGGTTTCTGGTATCGCCTTCCAAGAATGCCCTGACAACCGGAACCCAGTTGCCGGCAGGGGCAGGTGTAGGCAGTGTTTCTCTAAAATCAATATCTCCTGTAGCGGTACGGTCCACCGACCCGGTAGCCGGGTCCATGTTTACATACACTGTCGGAAACTCCATTGTCCAATAAGAATGCGGAGAATCCGAGGCCTCGGAAAATTGCTGATGGTAAACCATGCGTACATTTACAACATATGGGTTACCAAGGCTGTCGTAAATCGTTTTGGGGAACATCCTGTAATGCTCTCCCGTGGCAGCATTGTAAGAAAGCTGCGTCGTACGAAGATTACCCTCAATGTTAATCAGTGTGGTCGGCTCGGACGGCATTTGGCGTTTATCGCCTGTGATTGCCAACGGCACAAGCAAGCCGCGGTCTACGGCATGGCCGCCGGGTGTATTTGCGTCGGGTATGGTACTCCAGCCCATGAGCATGTTGCCGCCGATGTGCAGGTTCCAGTGTGCGTCGCGCTCTATGCGGCCTGCACGTGTAAACATGTTTGCACCGCCACGGTCGCGCACTATAAAGAATCCGCCGCCTTCGATAGCTACGTCCAGTGCATTATCTGTACGACGAGCTATTCCTTGGTGCATAAGATTGTCTATCGAAGCAAGGTTAAGCCCCAAGCCTACCTGTTGCGGGTTACGACCGCTTCGCCCGAAGGCGGGGTCCGGCCCGGAAGCTCCTTGCAGGTTTTGGTAAAAAGAGTCCGCAAAGGTTGCGCGGGACGCCTTAAAACCGTCTGTGTTTACGTTAGCGATGTTATTCGCAATTACGTCCATTCTTGTTTGGTGTACTCTCAATGATGATACACCGGAGAACATTGAACGCATCATATGGTTAGCCCCCTTAAAGGTTGTCAAGCTGTAATAGTTTAATCTCGTCTGTCAATCGGAGATTTTAAGTCCCCCAAAATCGGGTCCAACTTATTTACACGATTACAGCACCGTCGATATTGTTAAAAATGCCTTCGTTTGTTACTTGGTTTACTGCGGTTATCACGGTACGGCTTTTTACGTTAACCACGAGGGCTACGTCGTCTACCAGTACAAGTGAATCGCGTATACCTTTTTGCTCTGCCTTGCCAATGCCGTCCGTGATACGTTCCATTTGCTCGCCCGTGAGGTTGATATTTCTATCATCCAAACGAAGTGCCGCGTGCTTGGAAAATAATATATCGCGGAAGCTTACGGAAGGCTGAGGCTTTATGGCTTCCGGCTTACGGTGGGTCTCAAGCTGCTGTAAGCCTGCCACTTTTGCGAGATGCATGTTGTTAATCATCATCATCACCGTCCACCGACTCTACTTCTTGTCCCGTGCGCTCTGCCAGGTAGCCCAGGAAGTCAACTTGTACGAGGTCGTCTCTGCCTTCTACACGTACATTTAAGAAGGGTGCGCCCATACGCATTGTGATGGATTCTACTACGCCCGATACACTGGTGGTGTTGATGACATTACCAACATAGGTAAGTGCGTCGGATACATGGCTGATGTTTTGGATGTTTATACGGCTGTTGTTGTCAAACATCAGGTACAGGAAGTGGTTATTATTGCGTCGTACCACGTCTACACCAACTACCTCGTCACCATGCGTAAAATGCGATGAGCCGAGAATGCGTTTTTCTGTAGCGGCCGAGAACACGTCCCGTGGGAATACAAGCTGCCGATTGCCTATGACTAAGATAGCCACATCGCCCTGCATGTTTACAAAGTCCACCCTGCCCTCTACAAACTCCATATCATCGCCAATCAATGCAAAGCCTTGTACATATTTGCCGATAAGCTCTGAGGCGCGTTGCCCTTGTACCTGGCTGAAAATCGCGTGCAATTGGTGAGACAGGAAGAAGTCCTCGGATACCTCGGTAACGGCGTCAAAGGGTACGTCTACGATACTGTCGCCATTTTGTACAGCAAGCAGAACGCTTTGCCCGTTGCGTATTACAGAAGTAATAAGTCCGCCTTCGATTTCCACGCGCTCATTGGATGTCGGGCATGTGAAAACAGCGTCTACAACCTTGCCAATCATGCCAAAGGCCTGCGTGCGCTCGAATGTGGCGTTAAGGTTAACCATTTGCTCCAGCGCGGAAAACTGTGCCATTTGTGCTATAAAGTCGCGGTCGTCCATGGGGTTTAGCGGGTCCTGGTGGCGTAGCTGTGTGATTAGCAGGTTTAGGAAGGCTTGGCGGTCGAGGTCTTGGTTGGGTTCCCGTGTTGTGGTTGCCCAGTTTGCCTGATTTTCCGGGATGGTGTTGATTCCGAAAAAATTGTTTGCCATAAAACATTTCTCCTTTCGTTAGGGATATTACGCCGTGACGTCTATCACGCCGTTGTGGAGAGAAACTTCCGGTTGGTCGTCGGCAGCGTCCTCGATGGAATCTGCGCGGTGGCGGCTTTCTTGGCGGGCTTTGTTAAACTGATTCATGCGTTCGTTTTCATCCTGCCCTACCGATACCGATAGCTCCGAGAATTTTATTCCCGCTTCTTCCAAGGCGTTGCGGAGTTGATTCATGTTTGCTTCCAGTGCTTCTTTTACGCGCTGGTTTTCTGCTTCGAATTGCGCCATGACGATTCCGTTTTGCGTGACAACGCGAAGAATGATGTCGCCAAGGGATTCCGGTCGGAGCGTAAGCCGCATTTCCGTAAACTGCCCGCCCGATGTTTGCACCTTTACCTGATTCATAATCTGCTCGATTACGTTTGATGTGTTAACCGGCGGCGGTGCTGCGGCGCGTGCCACTGTTTCTGCGCGGGTGGCTGCGGCTTCGATATTCATTGCCGGGCCTTGAATTTGCGTTTCGTTTACCATGGCCTCTTCTTCGGTGAAGACATTTACATCTTTAACTTCTGCGTCGGTTACGGATTCTTCCGATGTTGCGGCCTGTTGATTGTCGTTGGCCTCGCGTCTTAAAGATGTGGTTACTACAACTTCGCCATCCTCGGTTGTTACTTCGGCGTCTTCTACTACTTCCGCAAGCTTGTTAACCGTTTCTTCGGTTAGCTTTGCTCCCGCTTTTGTCTTGGCTTCTGCCACTATCGCGGCCATCGCCTCGTTAACGGCTTTGTAGGCTGACGGGAATTTTTCGTCGGTAAGCAGCTCCGCAGCACTCTCGGCGTCCAGCGCGTATTGCAGCATTTTTGCTACTGCCTGCGGCTCATTTAGGCCATTTGGTCGAAGGTCTGCCTCGTCCAGCCACTCCATTACTTCTTCTACAGGGACTTGCATTACTTCGGCCACTTTTTCTGTTACCTCGGCCTCGTCTACCGCTGCATCATAAGAATCGGTAGGCTCCGTTGCATTTTGCTGCTCCTGCACTACGGCTGTGCCTGCTGTGGCGGTTGCGTCCTCGGTAGGCTGCGGGGCTTCTCGGCGGCGCATGTGTTGGCCTTCGCGTCGGGAGTCTTCGTTTCTGCGGCTGCGTGGGGCGTCGTCACGGGTACGGCCTTGGTTTAAACCTTCATCCATTTGGCCTAAATTTCTTCCCGCTTCTGCCAAAAATGTGTCAAATGCTGTGTTTGCCGCCTTCTGCGGTGGCGGTGCTGATACTCCGGAAAACTTTCCGTTTACCATGTCGATAATTTTCATATTTTTCCTCCTTTCCATTTTAATGGGGGTCGCGTTTGCGCGACTTTGCTGTATATAACGCCATAGGCGGTTATATCGTTTATTCGTCTTCTACTGCGAAGCCTTCGTCGGCGTCTATGATTGGCTCTGCTTCGCCTGCATCTGTTTCTTCGTCTGCGGGCGGTGCGGCAGGCTCTTCTTCGTCCTCTTCTTCGTATTCCTCATACTCTTCTTCGCCGTTTTCTTCATCTTCTTCGTATTCTTCGTCGTCCAAATCGTCAATCGGCACAAACGGCGGCGGTGTCGGCGGGAATATCTCAGGTAAAAACGGCGGCGGCACAAGCGGCGCAAATGTAGGCGGCTCGACGGATATCAAATTAGTAAACGTGGTAGAAACAGTGGCCTCCATAGAGTCAAATATTACCGCCCTGCGCGAAGCCCCCATTGCCCTCACCAGCCTAACGGCCAGCGGGGTGTTTATCATAAGCAACCGCTCAAGGTCTTCTGCTGCGCGGTCTTCTTCCATGTTGTTGTATGTGGCCAATAGGCTTCTGAACTCTGCGTCATAAGCATTTATAGCCATCGCCTCGCCAAAAATTGCAGCAAGAATATCTGCAGGTACAAGGTCATGCTCCACGATATCATAGAAAAACTCCACAAAATTAATCGGGTCGTTATGCGCAAGCATTTGCGTAAAACGCGCACTGGCTATGCGGTACTCATTCCAGCGCATCTCGAATTCCTCGAGGTGGGCTATGCGCGTTTGGGCGTTGTGTAGCTGGATATTTAATTCACTGCGTTGGTTTTCCAAGCTGGCTACTTGATTGCGTAAATTTATGATTTCTTGGCGCATTTCTTCTTCTGTCATTTCGTACAATGCGTCCATCTCGTATTCCTCTTCTTCCGGGAAAAATGAGCCAATAAGCGGCGCGTTACGCAAATAAGGCATAATAGTCTCGCTACGTACGCCTCCGATATCAAGTGCTATCACCGCAATACCCATGATGATAAGCAGCAATACTACTATAAGAACAATTTTACCGCCCTTGCCTTTTTTTTCGCCGTTGTCGCCACCCTTTTTACCTTTGGTTGGCGATGCGGCTGCATTGTTGTCTAATGGGTCCGGTGGCATTTTTCTACTCCCCTATTTGTCTGGCCTTCGGCCGTTTTTCGTGTGCTGCTCAATCTTATCCGCATATTTAAAACTCACAAGTTCGTCTACCTGTTTTTGCTCTGCAAGCTGCTCTTCTTTTAAAAATTCCTCGCGCTGGTTTTCTTTTACTATTTCCAGGGCTTTGCGCTCTTTCATGGCTTGCACAAGCTCTTGGCGTTTTTGCTCTACGTATTCTTCTGCGGCCTTTACGCGCTCCCTTTGAACGGTTATCTGGTGCTTTAAACGCTCTATATTATTATTATATCGGCGTATTTCGAACGGAGAAATAGACTTTGATACGGCACGGCGCAAACTTTCTACCGCTTCCTCCCTGCGCCGGATTAGGTCTGCGAGCTTTTGCTTTTCTTCCTCCAGCATTTGCAGGGCTTTTGCGTATTCCAGTTCCTTTTGGTCTTCTATTTGCTCCTTTACGACGAGGTACTGCTGCAAACGAAAATTAAATTTCGGCATGTTAGCTTACTATCTCCTTGAGCATTGTTATGGAATCTTCAATTGAAATTTTTTCGTCCGTACCCTGTGTAAGAAACTCGTTTATGGCACTGTGCTTGGAGATTGCGTCGTCGATTTCTTGGCTGGAGCCTTTTACATACGCGCCGATGTTTATTAAGTCCTCGGAGTTTGCGTACACCGCCATGGATTTTTTTAGCTCATTGGCGGCTTTTTTATGCTCGCCGTCCACTATGTCGCTCATACAGCGGGATACGCTGGCGAGTATGTCTATGGACGGGTAGTGGTTGCGGTTAGCGATTTTGCGAGAAAGCATGATATGCCCGTCGAGTACGCTTCGGGCGGTGTCGGTGACAGGCTCGGTGATGTCGTCGCCGTCTACAAGAACGGTATACAGCCCCGTAATAGAGCCTTTATCAGAATTGCCTGCCCTTTCGAGCAAGCGCGGTATCATCGAGAAAACCGAGGGCGTGTACCCCCGAGAAACAGGCGGCTCGCCTATCGCAAGCCCAACCTCGCGTTGCGCCATAGCATAGCGCGTAAGCGAGTCCATAAGAAGCATTACATCCTTGCCCTGCTCCCGAAAATACTCCGCAACGCTGGTAGCCACCTCCGCCGCCTTCAAACGAACAAGCGCGGGTGTATCGGATGTCGCAATTACCAAAACAGAACGCTTTAGTCCTTCTTCTCCAAGGTCTTTTTCCATAAACTCTCGGACTTCGCGACCGCGTTCACCTACGAGGGCGATTACGTTAATGTCGGCTTTTGTATTGCGTGCAATCATGCCCATGAGGGTACTTTTTCCTACGCCACTGCCCGCAAATATTCCTACACGCTGGCCTTTTCCTATAGTTAGCAGGCCGTCTATGGCTTTTACGCCGAGCATTAGCGGGTCTTCTATCCTGTTGCGGCTTAGCGGGTCGGGTGCGGGATTTGTTACATTGTAGGCCTCGCCGTCGTCTATCGGCGGCAGGTTATCCATCGGACGCCCCAAGCCATCAAGCACACGCCCGAGCAGGGAGTCGGAAACATCTACGGTAATGGGTCTTTCCTGTGCTTCCACCAAATTACCCGGGCCAACGCCTTGCATATTGCCCAAGGGCATAAGTAAAATATTGTTATTTTTGAAGCCAACGACTTCGGCAAGCACCGCGTCGCCGTACTTGCCTGCACGGATAAGACATGTTTGGCCGATATTTACATCGGGACCGATGGATTCTATTGTAAGGCCTACAACCTGTGAGACCTTACCAAGCTTGCGGATGTAGTTTTTATCAAGCACTGCCTTGTATTTATCTAAAATACTCACTCTTGCCCCCGTTTTTGACCGGCTTTTTGACTGGCCTTCGGCCATTTATAACGTGTTAACCCTTAGTGTTATTTAATATTAAGGCTAGGTTTGCACGAAGTGATTCATATTGCTGGCCAAGGCTGCAATCTATATCACCGAATGGCGTTTCTATCACACAGTCCATGGGCGAAAGGCTTAAATCCTTTATAACCAGCAGGTTTACGGAGCCGTCGGTATGTGCCAGCAGTTCGTCCTTGTTTTTTGTTACGTATTCGTAGTCATCGGCGGATACGTTTACTTTTATTTCTCCGGAAATTACCGACTCTGCAAAGCCTTGTTTTATGAGGTTTACTATGGCGGACGGGTTTAATTCTTTTATGTTACCGAGCAGTTTTTCTGTGATGGCGATTACGAGGTCTACGATTTCCGGCTCTAGGCTTTCTTGCATGGATTTGCGCTCGGCTATTGCGTCGTCGAGGATTTGTTGGGCTTCGGCTTTTATTGCTTCGCCTTCTTCTATTGCGGCGGACATGCCTTCCTTGTAGCCCTGGTCGCGAGCTTCCGAAATTACTTGCGTCGCCTCGATATCCGCGCTTCTGCGGATTTCTGCTTGTACGTTCATTGCTTCGTGGCGGGCGATGCTTATTATTTCTTCGGCCTTTTGCTCTGCGTTTTTTACTATGCTTTTTGCAGATTTATGCGCCTCGCGCTCCTTTTTGTCGGGGTCGAATGGCTCGTCGCCTGCGCTTTCTACCTCGGCGGCGTCGGTTTCTATTACAAATTTGTTTTCGGTATCTACAAACACCGTTTGAGCTTTTAAAATCCTAGAGGACAACGTCATCTCCTCCGCCACGGGCTACTATGATTTCACCGGATTCTTGTAATCTACGCACAATGTTTACGATTTTTTGTTGCGATTCTTCCATGTCGGAGCGGCGGATAGGACCCATGTAGTCCATGTCCTCCTGTATCATCGACGCCAGACGCTTTGAAAGGTTTGAGAAGATGTGCGATTTTAGTTCTTCCGAGCAGCCCTTTAGGGCTATGCCCAGTTCTTTTTGGTCTACTTCTTTTAATACCTGCTGGATATCGCGGTTTGACAACATAAGGATGTCTTCGAATACGAACATGCGGCGACGGATTTCTTCTGCGAGTTCGATGTCTTCCACTTCCAAGGTTTCGATGATGTGCTTTTCTGTTGTGCGGTCTACGGCGTTTAGGATTTCTACGATGGCGTCTACGCCGCCTGCTTGTGTGTAGTCTTCTGTCATCAGCGCGCTTAGCTTTTTTTCGAATACTTTTTCTACTTCTTTTATAACCTCGGGTGATGTGCCTTCCATGAGGGCTATGCGGCGTGCAACCTCGGCCTGTTTGTCCGGCGGAAGGCTGCCGATAACGTCGGCGGCTTGCTTAGGCCGCAGGTATGACAAAATAAGAGCAATCGTCTGCGGATGCTCGTTTTGCAAGAAGTTTGTAATCTGCGCCGCGTCCGTCTTTCGGATAAAGTCGAAGGGCCGCACCTGTAACGAAACGGTAAGCTTTGATAGGATTTCGAAGGCCTTGTTTTCGCCAAGTGCCTTTTCGAGAATATTTTTGGCGTAGGATATACCGCCCTCTGTGATGTACTGCTGCGCTACACATATGGAATAGAATTCTTCAAGCACACCGTCTTTGATTTCCGGGAGAACGGTTTGGGTATTGGCAATTTCCAGAGTTAAGGATTCTATCTCCGATTCTTTCAGGTGCTTAAAGATTTGTGCCGACTTTTCCGGGCCTAGTGTAATCAGCAATATTGCTGCTTTCTCGCGCCCTGTTAGGTCGTTAATAGTTGACGCCGCGGTAACGGGCATTGTCTACCACTCCTCGACATTTATCCAGTTGCGCAACAGTGACGCCACGGCTTCCGGTTTTTCGTTAACAAATTTTTCAATGTGCTTTTTAAGCTCGTTTTCTTTGAAGTAGTCGATTTCTTCGAGTTGCGCCGCTTCTTCTTCTTTTGCTTCTTCGAGCTGGGTGGATACGAGAAGGTCTTCCACCGCGAGCTGCGGCTCCAAGCTTTCTTCTTCTTCGTCTGCGGCTTTTTGTCTGCGAAGCAGGCCGTAGAGCAGCATGGCCAACAGAAGAAGGAGAACAAGCACCATCAAAATGGTGGGTATGTCCCAAACTCTGATTTCTGTATCAACGGGGATAATGCGCTCGTGTATAACCAGACTTACGTTTGCAGATGGTATACCCATTGCAGTCGCAATTAATTCATGGAACTCGTAAAAATCTTCAAAAACACCGTTCATAAGTACGGGTGCGGCGTTTTCGTTTTTAAAGCGTCGCCATGCGTCGGCGTTGCGATTTTCCGGGTCTTCCGCTATCCAGTCTGCTTGGTCGAGATGGCGGTCTCTTATCAGGCTTACGGAGCCTGTAGATTGCTCGGGGACTACCCAGCCTGCGCCGTACTGTGTGATGGTTCTTATATTGTCGATTGCAAAGTTTGTCGCCCATTCGCGCTGGGCAGCCGACATAATGCCGCCGCCGGGGGCTACATAGTTAGGGAATGCAGCCATGTTATTGGCAAGGCCCGGCTCTATGCCGCCCATGCCGCCTTCCATCTCCGCACGTTGGCCTGTATCTTGGGTTACTATGCCGCCGTCTTCCATGCCCTCGGGGATACGGTACATGTTTCTTACTTCTTCCGAGAGCAGCCTGTCGTCAAATCGCGGATTAAATACTACTGTAACCTGCTCAAACAGAGGCGAAAAAAGACGGTGCAGGCTTGTGGTTACGTGGTTGATATGCTGTGTTCTTTCTTGGTTGGTTTGGTTTGCTATGCCGTCGTTTTCTGTTTCGCCGTTCCATACCGAGCGCATAAATTGGTCTACGATTATTACGTTTTCTATAGTGAGGCGGCTTACGTTACGAGCCACTGTAAGAGCCATATTTCTGCCCTGCTGCGGCGAAAAATCCTCGCCTATGGTAAGAATAACCGCGGCAGACGGCAACACAGGATTACGCTCAAACGGGCGAGTAGTAGGTATGGCAAGCGAAACGTCTGCAAGCAGTACGCCGTTAGCCATTATTAGCTGACGCTCTATTTGGCCTTCCATGCCCAGTATATCGCGGCGGCGGCGTTCGTCGTCTGTTGTACCGAGGCCTGTATCCAAGGCGGTTTCCCATGTAAAGTGTTCTTGGTTTGGAACCGCGCCTTGCATTTGTATGATACCTAATGCCTCATCTACATGGCGTCTGTCCACCTGTATCGAAGAGCCGTAGTCACGTGTGCGGTACGGTATGCCCGCGTTACCCAATGCAATGGCCATCGGGCGTATAACCTCCGAGCCTTCTCGGCGTACGATGGTTTCCCACGGGGTACGGAACGCGAAAAAGGCCGTAAGGGCAATGGCGACCAAAACCACAGCAAACACTCCGAGGAGTTTGTAACGCTGTGCGGGGGTCAATAAGTCCCAACGGGCTTTTACCGGTGTATAATACTTATTCACTGCGTCTGGCATTTCTCCACCTCTACTCCATGTTGCAACTCATAATTGGCGGCGTCATGGTTTTTTGGTGCTTATATTTGCATTCTCATTATCTCGCGGTAAGATTCTATGATGCGGTTTGTGATTTGCGATGTAAAGTTTACCGCATTGCTTGCTCTGTCCTGCGCCATTTGTACGGCGAGTATGTCGTCGAGGCGGCCTGTCGCAAAGTCCAGTTGCATTTGCTCATGCTCTGCCACAAATCGGTTTGTGTCGTTAACCATGTTAAGCGCGGCACTAAAAAATGCGGAAAAAGGGGTGTCCCTTTCCGGCTCTCTTACGTCAAAGAGCTGTAAATTTGGCGCAAAGGGGCGTATTTCTGCCATTTGCGGGGTTGTATTAAGCACTGCTGTAATCGCTGACATTAGCTATTACCTCCCTTGCCCTATTTCTAAAGTGCGCTGTGTGAGTGTACGAGCCACGCCCATCGCTGTGATGTTTGCCTCGTACGAGCGGCTTGCCGCTATCATGTTAACCATTTCTTCTACTATATTTACGTTTGGTAGGCGTACATAGCCGTATTCGTCAGCGTCGGGGTGGGTCGGGTCGAATTTCAAAAGCCCCGGGGATTCGTCCTCCACTATATGAGAAACACGTACGCCCATGCCCTGCGGCGCGGGGATTGTACGACCGCTGCCGAAGATATTTTCAAATATTACGGAAAACGGGTCGTCGTCGCGCATTTCTTCGAAAAGCACGGTTTTGCGGCGGTAGGGGCCACCGTCTGCGGTGCGTGTAGTGTTTACGTTTGCAATATTTTCCGCAATCGTGTCCATGCGCAGGCGTTGAGCTGTGAGACCTGTCGCAGAAATATTCATTGTTTGGAAGAAAGCCATCTAATTACCTCCCCTGAAGTACAGTGTTTAGCATACGAGAATTATGCAAAACGCTGTTAACCAAAACATCATATCGTACGGAATGAATATAAAGCGCGACCATCTCCCGCTCCATGTCCACGTTACTGCCGTCTATACGGAAGCGAGTACCGGGTTCTTGGAAACGGGTAGATGCCCGCGTGTTTGACAGGTCTAAGGTGCCTGTTTGCCGCCAATTGTCAATAGCATCGCTTAACGCGTCCTCAAACTCTACCGTACGAGCGGTAAATCTTGGGGTTTCTGCGTTTGCGATGTTATTTTGGATGGCGTTAACCCTCGCTCCTTGGCCTTGCAAAGCCGCGCCGAGGATATCATTCTGCTGATGTATGGACTGACTTAACATAAATAAATCCGCCCCCCCTCTGTGCTGTTGAAATCTAAAATACAGAAAAAACACGCAAATGTCAATGTTAAAATTTGCAGAAATAAAAGATTTGGTGTAGAATGCAAAATGTAATCAAATTGTAAGAAATTTTTGTAAGGAGAATTTTTAATGAGCGAAATGATAATGCTTGCAAAAAATATCAAACGCTCTTTTCCTGTAGGCGGCGGCAAGTTTTGGGCATTAAAAGGGCTTTCGCTTTCCGTACCGCAGAGTAAGCTTACTATATTAAAGGGGCGCAGCGGCAGCGGAAAAACTACATTAATGAATATGCTCGGCGCACTGGATTATCCCACCGAGGGCGAAATTATTTTTGACGGCAAGGCAATCAATAAGCTTTCCGTAAAAAAACGCGACCGTCTGCGTCGCTACGATATGGGCTTTGTATTCCAATCCGTGGCACTTATCAGCATGATGACAGCCTACGAAAACGTAGAATTCAGCCTTCGACTAAGCGGCGCGGGTGCAAGAGAGCGCAACGAGCGCGCTAGGGAATGTCTGGAAAAAGTAGGCCTCACCCCCCGTATGAAGCACGTTCCGCCCGAGCTATCCGGCGGCGAGCAGCAGCGCGTAGCCATAGCCCGTGCAATAGCCCACCGCCCAAAAATCCTGTTCGCAGACGAGCCAACGGCAGAACTCGACACAAACACAGGGCTACAAGTCGTAAATCTCTTCAAAGACCTAATCGAAAGCGAAGGCACAACAGTAGTAATGACCACTCACGACCCCGACCTGATGGAAATAGCGGACACCGTATACGAACTCGCGGATGGAGAGATAATCAATGAAATCCGAAACCGATAATGTAATAATTGCCGAAGGCTTGGTAAAAATCTACAAAACAAAGGACGTAGAAGTCCTGGCCCTGCAAGGCCTTGACCTAACAATAGAGCGCGGCGAAATCATGGCAATAATAGGCAACAGCGGCAGCGGAAAATCAACCTTACTTAACATGATAGGCGGTCTTGACAAGCCCTCCGCAGGGCAGCTAATCGTAGACGGCAAAGACCTGTTTAAAATGCGCGAGCGAGACCTCGTAGAGTACAAAACCTCCACTGTAGGCTTTGTATGGCAAAACAACGCCCGCAACCTAATCCCCTACCTCACCTCCCTCGAAAACGTAATGATGCCAATGCAATTTAACCGCAAAAACCCAATAAAAAACAAACGCGAACGCGCCCTACAGCTCCTTGAGCTAACAGGCATGGAAAAGCGCGTAAAGCACCGCCTGTCCCAACTCTCGGGCGGCGAACAACAACGCGTAGCCCTAGCCCTGTCCCTCGCCAACCACCCCGCCGTCCTCTTGGCCGACGAACCCACAGGCAGCGTAGACACCTCCACCACCGACCTTATCCTAAACATGTTCCGCAAAATAAATGCAGAACTCGGCACAACCATAGTAATAGTAACCCACGACCGCGAAATCGCAAAAAAAGTACAACGCGTAGTAGCCATCCGAGACGGCAAAACCTCATCAGAGTTCATAACAAACTACTCGGAGCAGCTATCAAACCTTTCGGGGTGGACAGCCGAACAAATAGAATACGCCGTCCTCGACCGCGCAGGCCGCGTCCAAATACCACGCGCCATCCTCGACCAAATGAACCTCGACAGCAATCGCCTTCACATACATATGGACAAGGACGGGCGAGTTATACTTTGCAAGCCGGCTTCACCAAAACTTTGACGTTTAGGAGGAATTCACATGCTACGGAAATTTTTTGTCGGATGTTTATTTTTGACATTTTTGCTTGCGCCGATTGGGATGCAGGCGTCTCGGCAAACTCGGACTTTGCAGCCGGGGTATGTTTATACGTTTACGGGGTTGGACGCTCGGGTTGTTTCGCATGTTGATGTGGCGGGGACGGGGCGGTATCAGATTGTTTTGTGGGATTATGAGGGGGCTGTTACGCGGTTTGGGTTTGCGGCGGGGCGGTTTAGTGTTAGTGGCATCGGGGTAGCGGAGGTTGCGCCGTTATCTCCGATAACCGTTACGTTTGATTCTTCGCGGGTGCGGGTTGCGGAGCGGGCGGGGGCGGCTTTGCGGCAGATTGCTGTTAGCGGCGACACGATAATGCTGGAAAATACAGGCACGGAGCGTTTGCAAATTCGGACTAATGCTGCGGGGTATTTTGATTTTGTGGTGGCTAACAGAAACGGGGTTGTTACGCATTTTGAGCGGGCGGCGCGGTTGCCTGTTTTGAGTGTACCTGCGGGTGGGACGATTACCGTGAGCGCGGAGCTACTGGAAGTATACTTTCCTGACAATTTATGGCAGATAGATGTTTTGGATAAAACCGCTCCGGCGCAGGCATTACAACGGCTGGAGCTGATTTTGGGGCAGGTTTATGATGTGACTAACACAGGGGATACCGTGTATACTTTGCGGGTGTTTTCCGAGGATAATTTTTTTGCTTATGAGTATGTGATTCGTGGGCGGGACGGGCATGTTGTGCGCCATGGCGAGACGGAAAGTGACGAGATACGGCTTGCGGCGAGGCAGTCGGTTAGTGTTACCGCATTGGCGGATGGTGAGTTGTATTTTCCGTATGCTTGGCTTGGCGACCTTGTGGTAGAGGGGGGCGCAGAATCGCCTGTTTATGTCACCTTGCAGGCGGGGCGTTCCATTGAGATTACCAATACCGACCCGCTTAGGACGCATACGGTGTTTTTGCGTTGCGCCGAGGATATGGGCGAGTTTAGCTTTGAGTATGTCACCCTTTGCGACGACGATGATTTGTTTTTTAACGTGGTGCGTGATTTTATCGGTGAGCGGGCGTCTGTGACTGTGCCTTCGGATAGTATGGTTGTGGTTACGGCTTTGTCGCCGGTTTCGGCAAGCGTGCCGGATATCCCTGCGGTGTCGTATCGTGCTTCCGCTTTGCCCGCGCTTACGCGGCGCGTTTTGTCGCCTGCCGTTTATGCAGAAAACACCACAGGGCGCGATATCCCGTTCTCCGTGTATTCTATAGAAGAAACAGGCATAGATTTTCTCCTCAAGGATGATGGCGGGACAATTTTAACATTCGGGCGTATCCCCCACGATGGCCGGTTTTTGCTGGAAAGCGGGCAGTCCGCCGTGTTCTCGTCCGATGACGGCGCGGTGCTGATTTATCCGCAGCTTGCCGCGCTCACCATAGAGCAGCGCGATTACCCTGCGTTATACCGCCGAGTGCTTTCCTACGGCGAGGTTTTGCAGATTGATAATATCGACAGGGCGCGTAATCGTCTCCTTCTTGTGCAAAACGAGGGAGAGGACTACGCCGAGTATGCATATGATTTTGTGATGGCTGCCACACAGGGCAATATTGTGATGGATTACGGCTTTGGGCTGTTTGGGTGGTATTTGCTGCCTGTTAACCGACGGATTACTATTATGCCGCAGGAGGATGTTACGCTTTCCGTGGTATTTCCGCAGGAATGGTATGGGCGGTATTTACGATTGCGTTCGGTTGCGGAGGAGCCGCTTTATCGGATTACCGTTGCGCCGGGGCGTTCTGTAAATTTGTTTAACCGTGCCGCCACGGCTTTTGCGCTGGCTAACAACAGTCGTACAACGCGTGCGGGCTTTCATGTTTCCGGGCCGGGTGAGTGGGTGCGGGAGTTTGACGCTGTTATTATGCCCGGGGAAGTGATTAACCCCGGCGACCTTTTCCCGCCGGGTTGGTCTACGCTTTTTGAATACTTGGGGATTATGCCCGAGCCTATTTACACAGGCCCGCGTACGGAGTATATCCCGAGAGAAGTTTATGTGCCGCAGCGCCCTGTGGACGTCCGCCGCGATTTGCCCGAGGACGGCGATATTATTCTGCCCGCCAATGGCCGTATTACCGTAACGGCGGCCTTGGGCGAGGATTTGGAAATCTGGATACCACGCAGTTGGGCGCGTCAAATGAGGATTACACGATGAAAAAACTATTTTTGCTCGCGGTATTCTTGTTTACGGCTTGCGGCGCGCTTCCCATCGACGAGGAAGCTCCCCTGCCGATGTTTGAGCCGCCCGCGGATGTTGTTTTTAATACAATACCTGTGCAGCGCGGGGATGTTGTTTCCGACGCGGTTTTGTTGCCCATATTTAATTCCGAAATACGATATATACTAAACTTCGCCCGCGCAGGCTTAGAAATCGAAGAAATACATGTATCAAACGGCGATGTTGTAACCCAGGGCCAAGTAATCGCATCACTAAAAGACCCCGAAAATCAAGAAGACATCGAAGAAGTACGCCGAGACCGTGAGCGGCTTGCCTTGCAAATCCGCCAGCTACAGGAGCGGCATGAGTTCAGCCTTCGAATGGCAGAGACCACAGGCGTGCCGCTGGATGATTATTTCTACCTAAGTGAGCGGGAGCGGCTTGATACCGCTATGTATTTTTTAATACTGGATTATGAGGCACTTATTTCTGCGGAGCTTGACCGTTTTGTTTTTTCGCCAATCGACGGCGTTGTGCGCAATGTGATGGGCTTTATCGAGGGGCAGCTTTCTTCCGTCTCGGCTACCGTTGCCATTGTGGAGGATATGGAGCAGGCTTTTTTCCGCGCACAGCGGCATACAGTGGCGGCTTATATTTCGCCCGGGGACAGGTTTACTATGACAATTGTGCCGATGGCCTTGGCCGTGGAAGTAGAGGCCATCATCCCCGACGGGTTTGACCCCCACCCTACCACTGCGTGGTTTAACATAATAGGCGGCGAGGATTTGGTTTTCGAATCCGGCACACTGGGGCGGATAGTGCATGTGTTTGATATGGTATCCGACGTAATCGCCATACCGTCACGCGCTTTGCGGCGAGACGGCGACCGGCATTTTGTATTTGTCTTAGAAGACGACATCCGCCGCCGACGCCACGTAGAAATCGGCATACAATCCACACAATACACACAAATCCTTAGCGGGCTGGAGACAGGGGAGTTGATAATACTGTGAAAAAACTTGTCGCCGTACTTATTTTTATACTCGCGGGCTGTGCCTCGGAAGGCTTCCCGCAATCGGAAGGCCCCGCGCTCTTGGAAGCCGCGGGCTTTGCCGCCGCCGCGCCCGACCTTTACACGGTTTCACGCGGCACGGTGGAGCAATTGGCGGTGCGTCACGGCGTAGTGCGCGTGGATTCCGTTCCCCTTTCATTTGAAATAAGCGGCAACATAGCCGCAGTGTATGTAAATGAAGGTGACGAAGTAACCCAAGGCCAACTACTCGCCCGCCTTTGCACGGAAGACATAGACGAACAAATAAACCAAGCAGAGCAGCACCTCGCAGACATGATAAGAAGCAACGCAATAGAAGCAGAAATTTTCGCCCTTAACATAGCCCTGCGCCACCTCGACTACAACGAAGCAATGAGCCGAGCCGCCGCAGCCTTCGACGCGGAAGCAATCCGAGCCGCAGATAACATCCTCCTCGAAATCGAACGCGCAGAACTCCTCCACACGCACACTGCACAAACACGCCAACTTGACATAGCGGACACCCGACGCAACATCGCAGAGATTAGCACACTCCTACACGACACGCGGCTTTACGCACCGACCGACGGCATAATTACGCTTATCACATTCCCCTTTACAATTTACCTGCATTACTCAAACGAAATCTTCGTAAAAGACCTAAACACACTTTTACACGTAAGCCTGCGCGACGCGCCCCGTATCCGCGCCTATATTAACGGTCTCTTCTACGACCTGGAGCGTATCACAATATCCATGGAAGAAATCGCCCGCCTTCAACTCTTGGGCGAGTTGCCACGTTGGCGATACGAGATAATCCCGCCCCCCTGCGGCACAATACCGCCCATAGGCGCGTACGCCTCCATCGTATACACAACACTCTTATCGGAAAACACCCTACGCATACCCCCAAACGCAGTATCCACGGCACGCGACATAAACACCGTATACAGAATAACCCCAAACGGTGAGCAAGAACTCACCTTCATAAGAATAGGCATAGTCACCGACACCTACATCGAGGTACTCTATGGCTTGGAGGAAGGGGATGTTGTGCTTGTACGGTAAAAGTCTCCCATTCATTTTCGGTGTACTCTTTTTGCTCCTAACCGCATGTGGCGCAGAATTCGAGACTTCCACTATCGGCTCGTTTGATGACGCCGTTAATGCGGGATTAATTATGGCTTTCGAACGGGCGGAGGCCACGGCTGCGTTGCCGCGTTACGCGCCTGTGTTTTTGGACACACGGGTGAGTACGCGCAATATAGTTTTCAGCATAGAATTTTTCAGGCATTACGACCTACCCTTTGAGATGGAAAACCTAAGCTTTCGACAGTTTTATGTATCGGAGGGTGATATGGTGCGCGAGGGTGATATTTTGGCGTCGGGTTTTTATGAGCCTACGGATATCGAGATTGCGCGGCACAGGCGAGCGGTAAACGACCTGCGACAAATGGAAACGGACTTCCGGGACGAGCGATACAGGCGGCGGATAGAGATACAGGATTTGGAGCGCGAGGTTGACACAGCCGTCGCCACAGCGCGTGAGCGGGCGATTATTAATCTCGCAATCCGAGAGCTGGAATACGAGCAATTTATAACCCAAACCCAACGCGCCATACAAAACGCACGTGAAAGTATAGCCGACACCGAGTTTCTTTTTGCGGCGGAGTACATCACCGCGCCTTTCGACGGGCTTATTACATCTATCGCGGCAATCCGAGAAGGCACAACCATCGCGGAAAACCGCGTCATAGTATCCATCGCAGACGTGGACACGGTATTTTTTAATGTTCCCGGCCCGGGTGCGCATATTTTCCGCTACGGCGACATCGTTCCCATTTCTCTTGCAGGCGAAGAATTTTACGCAAAGGTGGCAAGCGACCCATTCGCGGGCGGGTTTAGAGGAGCAGGTGCAAATTTCATACTGCGTCCTCTTTCCTATGAAGGAATCGCAAACGCATTATACCGACTGGAAGGTAACTGGACACAGCTTCGCAGGTATGATGGTCGTCGGGCATATCCCACACAAAACATGTACGGAGAAAGCATATGGCTGCCCTTCGCCGCGATTAATACAGTACTCGTGACAATACTGGAACTCCCTGTCGAGACATACTATGTAATTATTTACGATGACGGCGTGTTTAGGCAGCGTTTTATTACCCCGGGGCTGTACATTAGCGGACAGTATCAGCATGTCCTTTCGGGAGTGGAGCCGGGGCAATATGTTGTGATTGCAGGTGGTGCGCGATGATAAATTTCTTACTGCGTAAAATGTGGAAAAACAAATGGCTGCTTTTATGCCTGTTGGCAGGTAATATTCTGCTCATTGGCATTACTTCGTCCACGCCTATGTATTCCAATGCGACGATTACGCGGATGGCGCACCAGGCAATGCGTCTCAGGCAGGTTAACGACGGTATTTATCCTGCGTTTTCGCAGCTTAGTTTGCATTTTAGCAACGCCGCTGCGGGCTACGAGGCTCAAGTCTACAGATTTACAACCGACACCGTCTTCCCCGAGGTAATGGCGCAAATCGGAATACCCGCACAAACCATCAAAGCCTACAGCTTGGCAAACTGGCAAACATACCCCGCAGGACGCAGGATAAATCTGCTCGGCGTACAGGGCATGGAAGAAAACATAACCATAACCCACGGCAGAATGCCCTCGGAAAACCCGGTCATACAAGGCCAAACAGAAATAATAGAAATAATCGCAATGAGCGCGGCAATGCTCCAACAAGACCTGTTATTGGATGAACTGATACGCATAGAAAACGTATACGACCAAGAAGCGGGCAAACCATACCTACTTGCGCAAGTGGTAGGCATTTTCGAAATCCATGAGCATGGCAGCCCGTTTTGGGCAGTCACAAGCCCTGATTTCACCCGCGACGTACTAATCCACCAAAACCTTGTACCAAACCGCTTTATAGAAAACTATGCATTCGACTACCGCCTGACGGTATCATGGCATAGCGTCCACGACTACATGCAAATGACAGGCGGCAGCATCCGCAATTACATGAACGCAATCGCCGCCATTAACGAGCGTTTTGCAGCCTCGCAGCAATGGAACTTCCACCAAAATTTCTACGACCTCTTGCAAGACCACGTAGAGCGCGCCGCAGAATTTAATATTGCATTAATCATCCTGCAAGTCCCCATTTATTTTTTACTCGCGTTTTACATCTACGTGGTAAGCCGCAAAATTTTACAACTGGAACAAAACGATATCTCCGTACTAAAAAGCCGCGGAGCGAGCCGCCTGCAAATCTTTGGGATATATGTAGGGCAGGGCTTGTTTGTTGGACTTATCGCGTTGCCGCTTGGGCTGGCCTTGGGTGTCGGCATTTGCCATATACTCGGCGCGAGCAGCGGATTTTTGGAGCTTATGGGGCGTTCCAACATAGTCGTGGAGATATCACCGCAGGTGCTTGTTTTTGGCGGCGCGGCGTCTTTGTTTTCGTTTTTCGCCATGGTTTTGCCCGTTATCCGCTTCTCAAAGCTGGGCATAGTCGAGTTTAAGCGCGGCAAGGACGGTAAATTAAAAAAGGCCTTGTGGCAACGGTATTTTTTGGATATCGCCTGCCTTGGTTTTTCCGTTTACGGCATTTGGAATTTTAATAATCAGCAAGAAATGCTGGGCAATATACCCCGCGATTTTATCGACCCTACACTGTTTTTATCCTCCACGCTGTTTATGGTGGGGCTTGGGCTGTTTTGTCTCAGGGTTTTCCCTTACATTGTTAAGCTTGTATTTTTTATCGGGCGGCGTTTTATGCCTGTTTCGCTATACACCGCGCTTGTACGTGTTGCGCGTAGCTCCGGCGAGGAGCAATTTATTATGATTTTTCTTGTGTTTACCATGGCAATCGGGATTTTCTCGGCACAAACGGCACGCACAATTAACCTTAATGCAGAACACGAAACACGCTACCTTGGCGGCACGGATTTTACCTTCCGCGAGTTATGGCCAAACAACCGACATCAGTTTGCTTTTGGCTTTGCGGGAGAACTCATCTTTAACGAGCCAAGCCTCACCCGCTTCGACGACTTCGAAGAAATCGAAGTGATAACCCGCGTAAAAACCGAAGAAGTATCCGGCAGACGAACAGGACCGGGCCGCGGAGAAATGCCAACCTCCAACATAACCCTCATGGCAATAGAAACGCAAAGCTTTGGGTATGCGGCGTGGTTTCGTGACGATTTTCTTCCTATTCACATAAATTATTATTTGAATGTGCTGTCACAAGTACCAAACGGCATACTCGTCTCAGAAAGCTTTCGCGACAGGGGCTTTGTCGTGGGCAACACGATAATACTGGAACATCAATGGAGAATCTGGGAAGCCTCCCTTCCCCCTGACCAAAACCCTCGTATCATACACAGCGAAACCCCGCCCATGGTAATCATAGGCTTTTTGGAACGCTTCCCCACCTTCGAGCCGTTTACACAAACCACCCTCGCGGACGACAACACAATCATCCAAGACAATCACCTTGTAGTGGGAAATCTGGGCTTTTTCCACCACCAATGGGGCGTATGGCCATACGACGTATGGCTGCGCACAAACACGGAAACAAACCAATTCTTCCACGACTTTATGCAAGAAAACGGCCTGCGACCTGTCACTCAAGAAGCCATGCGCAATGCACATCTGCGCGGCCTTCGCCACCCCTATGTAGCCATCAACGACGTGAGCAACGCCGTAGTACAAACCCGCCTCGACCCACTAATCCAAGGCACAAACGGCGTGCTTACGGTAAACTTTATCGCCACCTTACTCATCTGTTTTAGCGGCTTCCTCATCTACTGGCTGCTTTCCATCCGCGAACGCGTGCTGCAATTCGGCATATTCCGCGCAATGGGTATGCGCATGAAAAGCATAATCGCAATGCTAATCCACGAGCAAATCCTCATCACCCTAACCGCCCTGATAATAGGCGCAGTCGTAGGCGAACTCACCGCCCGCCTGTACGTACCCCTGATACAACTGGCCTACTCCAACCAAGTAATCCCCATGATAGTAGTAATGGAAACAAGAGACTACACCACCCTATACACAGTAATGGCCACGATGGTAGTAATATGCGTAGCCATACTAATCTCCTTCATATCAAGAATCCGCATAGACCAAGCCCTAAAGCTGGGTGAGGATTAAATATTGCGTTTGTACGAGATTAGCGATATGCTTAGGCAAATGATAATGAGGTGATTTTATGGCAAAAACTTCAAGTATGTATATCCATATAGACCCGGATGTTAAGTCCGATGTAGAAAATATCTATGCCCAATATGGCATGAGCATAACGGATGCAATAAACGTATTCCTGTACACTTCACGCAATAGGGGTGGTTTGCCGTTTGATTTGCGCCCGGCTGTACCTAATGCCGAAACATTAGAAGCTTTGGAAGAAGTAAAACATATGAAAGCAGACCCATCAATAGGCAAGAGCTACACCAACATTGACGAAATGATGAAGGAGTTGCTCGAATAATGTATACAGCAAAACCAACCACACGGTTTTCCAAAGATTTGAAGCGGATTGAAAAACGAGGGTACAATATGGATTTGATGACGGATGTTATCAAAAAATTGGCAAAAGGTGAGAAGCTGGACGAAAAATATCGTGACCACTCCTTAAAGGGTAATTATGAAGGTTGCCGTGAGTGCCATGTTACTCCCGATTGGCTTTTAATTTATGAAATTGTGGACAATGAATTGATTTTATACTTGACTCGCACAGGCACTCACAGCGATTTATTCTGATAGTGAAGATAGAAAGCGGGCTGCTCTACTCCGCCCGCACTCTTGTACCATGGCTTATATCACGATTATTTGCGTCGTTTATGACAAATTCACCTTCGGAAAGCCCGTTTAAAATTACCGTTTCCGTTCTCAGCTCCATGCCTGTTGTCACAGAGCGGGCTTCTGCCGTTCCGTCGCCTCCCGTTACGACCCACACCATGTCCGCGCCGTCTTGGCGGAATAAAGCCGTCCTCGGGACAGTCAGCATGTTTTCCTCGCGGTAGATAAAAAATGTCACGTCCATGCCATAGCCTATCCCGAAATTTATGTCGCCTAGCGCATAGGGAGCAATGCGCACATTAACCTTACGCTCCTCCACGCCCAGCGCAGTAAAACGAATAACGGCGGTATCTCCGATTTCGACTATATCCCCCGGGAAAAAAACGTCGCCCGCACGTTGCCGCAAGGTAAGGCCAACCATGTCGCCTTCGTTGATACTCGCTACATCCTGTGTTGATACATATACTTCGATTAATCGCCCGCCCGGTACGGTAATTTCCGCAACCTGAGCTGCCGCGCTTATAAAATTCGTATTTTGCGCATGAAGGGTTGATATAACTCCGCTAATCGGCGCGGTTACGACGGCGTTTTTCAGTTCATGCTCAAGCCTTGCTACATTTGCCTGCTCTACGGCGATTAACGATTCAAAGCTTGCCCGCGCCGCCGTTGTGCGGTCGCTTGCTATCTGACGGTTTATGCCTTCGATTTGCGCTTCCAGTGAGGCTTGTATGCCCGCAAAATGCTCCGCGCTGTTTTGCGCCGTGCCTGCGGCAATGATTGCCATTTGGCCGCGTGCGGATTCCAGCATAGATTCCGCCGTTTGCACAGCCGTTTGCGCGCCCTCGTATTCCACTCGCGGAATAATCCCTGCGTTATATAAAATACCAATGCGCGTAAGGTTTTCGTTAGCCAGCGTTATGTCGGCATAATGTCGGTCAATCAAAATTTGCTGCACACGAAGCTGCTCGTCAATCGCCTCCCGGTGGCTTGCGAAGCCCCTGTAAGCCTCGGCAGCCTGGGCGTTTATCGACTGCAATTCTCCACGAAGGCTTGTGCGGCTTGTTTCAAGAGAGCGGCGAGCATTTGCGTCCTCTACATCCACGTTAGCAAGCTGCGCTTCCAGCCCCATAATCCCGGCCTGCACCTGCATAAGCTGCAATTGCAGCGCGGTTGTGTCCACACGAAGCAGCGGCTCACCCACAGTTACATACTGCCCCTCCCTCACGTACAGCTCGCTTAGCTCGCCATGCACAGTCGAAAAAACAAGCATGGTGTTTTCCGCGACAACAACGCCCTGCTCGGTAAAGCTAAGCTCCGCTGTTCTGCGTCGCATTTCCGTCATGCGCACTACCTGCGGCTGAAGCATGTAAAATACGCTCCCCAAGATTGTTGCCAACACAACGATTGCAATGATTGTGTATTTGATTGGCTTTTTCATAAGACCCCTCCTAGTCAATGAGCAAAAAATCGCAGGCTTCAATGCGTTTTTTGCGAATGGTTTTTGCCGCCAGGCAAAAAGACTTCCTTTTTAAAATTCTTTTAAGACTTCAACCATGTCAAATTTTGCGATTTTACGCTTGGCGGACCAATTTGAAAGCATAATAGCCGCAGCACAGCCTACAACGCCCGTAATATATCCCGCTACGGGCAGGGTAGTCGGCAGGCTAAACATCTCCGTGTCCATCACAGAATTTACCGCAACCATAAGCCCCGAGGCAAAGGGTATTCCGGCAATCATTCCCACCACGCTCAGCAGCCAATATTCAAAGCGCATTATTTCGCAAACCTCATCCGTCGTAAGCCCCACCACGCGCAAGGTAGCGTATTCGCGCTTGCGTTCGGAAAGCGAAATTGTCGCCGTATTGTAGATGATTGCAAACGCAACCGCCGCACCCATGATGTTAAGCACCATATAAATGCTTGTGTACGGGTCCATCATTTCAAAATATTTTCGCAAGGTAGTGTCCTTGTCTTCGATAGACGCGGTGTATCGACTGTTTCGAAAATAATCCGTTATATAAGTCAGATTATCCGTATTAAAAATCAGCGAGGTGGCAACGACGGATTGATTAAACAATGCCGCCAATGCAGAAATCTCCATATACGCGCCACTTCCCAGCGCGTGGTCGATTACACGAACAACGGGAATATACATTCCGCCGCCGAAAAAGGGCGTTTCCAGATACAAAAGAGTCCCCGCCGACGCATTAAGCGTATCCGCAAGCCCGTTGGTGATAATAAGACCGTCTGTCGGCGGCGCGTGGCTTACCCTGTGCGTTGTGTCAAAAATACTGTATAGCTGTGCGTTTTCGGGTACACCTGTGATTACCGCGCCTGTTTGTATATGATTATTCGTCAAGCTTACGGGCATTTCCCAAAGCCCTTCGGCAAGGGTTATGTGCCTTACGCCATGTGCCGATTCTACGACGCGGTTATAATCGATGGGATGGGTTAAGGTTACGCGGACATTGTACAGTCGTTGGTCTACAAACTGCGAATAAATCATCGCGTCAATCAAATGCTCCATACTCCCGAAGACAACCAGCAATGAAAACGAAAACATCACACCCAAAACCACAAAGCCCGAACGAACAGGATTGCGCATAATCCCACGGAGCGACATTTGCCCACGCGAAGTTAATATCAATTTAAGAAGCTTCATATTCCCTAAAACATCGCGCTTTATCGGCTTTGGGCTTTCAGGTCGCATTGCCTCGGCGGGGGTTAGCTTAATAATATGCATAGCACCCATAAGCGAGCCAAAAACCCCCGTCCCCAACGAAACCGCCATGGCAAAAACCAAATACATAGGGCTTAACGGCTGAACAAGCTCCGGCAACAGAAAAAATTCCAAAAACATTTCCAAATAAACGCCGGACATAGCCGCGCCAAGAACAAATCCGATGATACCGCCCACAAACCCGACAATAATTCCATAGCATACATAGTGAAAAATCACAGCGTAGTTAGAATAGCCCAATGCCTTTAACGTACCGATTTGCATACGCTCCTGCTCGATAATCCGCTTCATCATAAGAAACAACACAACGGCGGCCATAAACATAAATACAAACGGGAGCGACGTCGCCATTGCCTGCATAGACGAGGTTTGCATATCAACAAGCGAATAGCTGAGCGTATCCTCACGGGCGGTAATGGAAATCAGCCCATACGGTTGCAGAGCGTCCTCGATAAGTAAATGAACATCATCAAATTCATAGCCGTCTGCCAGAGCAAACAGCAAATCGTTGGCCAGGCCGTGGCGACCCGTTATATTCCCCATAGCCTCCGCAGTGATATATGCTATGCCAAAGGCTTCGTTATCGGGCAAAATATCCGTAAAGCTTGGAGCAATGTAAACATATTCCGGCGTAAGAAACGAGCCTGTAAGCTCAAACTCAAAAATTCTGCCCTGCACAATCAAGGTAATAACGTCACCCGCCTCCAGCCCGTTTGTTGCCATAAACATGTAGTTTACGGCAATGTCGGTAGGCAAAGAAGGCTCCGGACCCGTCATTAAAAAATCATTCAGCCGCATTTCGTCCGAAGGGTCGAAGGAAATTACGCGAAGCGTAATGATTTCGTCGTTGTTATCAATTTCGGCACGCAATGGCATTTTTGTCCGCGCAGTAACGTCTGCAATGCCGGGCAACTCCCGCAGGCGTTCCGCGTCGCTTAAAGAAATCGCGCCGACGCTCGCATACACATGAGCCAAGCG
Organism: Defluviitaleaceae bacterium; assembly: GCA_009786685.1. Classification (GTDB taxonomy): domain Bacteria; phylum Bacillota; class Clostridia; order Lachnospirales; family WQUN01; genus WQVC01. The sequence continues at coordinate 10,058 of WQRQ01000008.1, read as the reverse complement.
GTATTCTTCGTAAAAATTAAGCTTTGCGCGTTCCAGCCCGTCGGAGGCCGCGCCCAAAGCCGTCCGCATAAGGATTCCCACGGAAATAAGAAACACGCAGGCAAGATATGCACGTTTATTTTTCCACATCGAGCGATAAACTTTTTTTAAAAGCATACATGCCACCCCCTACCAACTTATGTCCTCAGGTGCAATCGGGTTTTCAACTACATCTATTTTGTCGATTAAGCCGTCTTTGATATGAAACACACGATTTCCCATTTCTCCGATTTGCGCATTATGCGTAATAATCACGACGGTTTTATTATATTTTTCGTTAAAATCCTTGAGCAAACGCAGTACCTGAATGCCGGTTGTATGGTCGAGTGCGCCTGTCGGCTCGTCGCATAACAAAAGGAAGGGATTTTTAGTAATTGCGCGGGCGATGGCTATGCGCTGCTGCTGCCCGCCGGAAAGCTGCGTCGGAAACGACATGCCCCTGTCGCCAAGCCCAATTGCCTCCAAAAGCTCCTGTGGCGGAATCGGGTCGGCAGAAAGCTCTGCCGCGAGGATAATATTTTCAAGGGCTGTAAGGTTGGGAATTAAATTGTAAAACTGAAACACAAAGCCCACCGCAGAACGCCGATATTTAGAAAACTCCCTCTCGTTAGCGTGCGCGATGTCCTTGCCGTCAACAATAACCGAGCCACTCGTAGCCCTGTCGATACCGCCGATTATATTTAAAATCGTGCTTTTTCCACTGCCGCTGGGGCCAAGCACAACAACAAACTCACCCTCGTACAGCGAAAAATCCACCCCACGCAGGGCATTAACAGTTACCTCGCCCATGATGTAATCTTTTGTAAGGCCGGTTACATCCATTATACTTTTAGACATTTGCTTGGTCTCCTTTAAGCCCGTGCTTTAGAAGTTCGAGCATAATATTTACCTTTTCCCTCATTTCATCAGGCGGCATTTGCGTCAAATCCTCGTATTTTGTCATCCAGTACAGCTTAAATCGTTCGGTTACGGCGACAAAATATTCAAGCAATATCTCGCTGGAAATATCGGTACGTATTAAGCCCTTGTTTTTTGTGTTATCAATCAGCCTTAGTATCTGCTCTTCGCTTTTTTTGTATATTTCGTGTATGGACGGGCGCATCATGTCGGGATGTCGCATAAGCTCCTGCATAAAACGCACAACTTCCCGCTCCTCGTTTAAAATGTTAGGATTTGCAAGACGTTCGTCGTAGTATTCAAAAATATCCATGTTTGTGATATCGGGTCTAAAATCAATTTTTTTCATAAAACAATCAAAAGCCCACTGTGCGCAGTACATAAAAAGCTCTTCTTTATCTGCAAAGTATTGATAAATGCTGCCTGTTGCAACATTTGCGTTTTTTGCAATATCACAAATTTTTGCCCGCTCAAAGCCATGCTCCGCAAACTCGTTTATGGCCGAACGCATAATACTGTCTTGCTTTTCATCGCGCAGGCGGAAAAAAGTCTCTTTTGGCATTGTCCCATCTCCTTTCAACTGAAAGCTCGTTCACAAATATGAGCCGCGATTCAATTATATGAATCACGGCTCATGCTGTCAAGAGATTTTATTTTACCTATAAAACAGTCCATATAAATCAAGGGCTGTAATGCTTTTGACCAAAAAAACAAATTTAACTTTGCTTAAATCGTAACCTCCACAAAAAACAACAACGTAGCAAACAGCACTCCGATAGAAAGACACATCCCCTTAAAACTCAAATCCAGCCCACGTACACGCGTAAAAAACGCGTGTTCTTTATTTGCGTACCTATTAACCACTACGGCAATAGCCACACTCACGGCAAAAATAGCCGATTTCTCCAAATACCCCCAAAAGCTAAGCCCAACATCCACCCCAAACAGGAAATTAGCCAACCAAACCCCGCCGATTCCCATTGCTAGGCACATCACCGCAAGCACCGCCACACTTATCTGCTTATTTACGTCTATCTGCACGGTTTTATTGCTCGTATCCTCACCAAACAACATCCTCGCATATTTCACAAACAGCGTAATCGTGCCTAGGTTAATTATATTCAAAATCCAAAAAACAACCCCGCCGCTTTCTGCCATCATAAAATATTTGGAGATACTCCCGTTAAAAAACGGTGCGCCCGCTATTCCTAAAATCGCCATGATTGTAGTAATACCAAGCACAGGCGAGCGTTTCATCAGCCCGCTTATTTTTGTAATATCACGCGTGCGATACATCCGCACGATTATCCCCGCGCCCAAAAATAACGCAGCCTTAAACACCGCATGATTAATTATATGAAACAAGCTCCCCGTAACAGCATACTCCCCGCCGATATTTAGCCCCGCCATTATCAAGCCAACCTGCGCAGTGGAGCTATACGCCAAAATAAGCCGTATATCCTTCTGCGCAAAGGCCATAACAATGCTCGCCAAGGCGGTAACAATTCCCAGTACAAAATAAAAGCCATCCGTAGCAACAGGCGAGAAAACCTCCTGAAAACGAATAAACAAAAACAACGCACATTTAACATGCAATCCCGACAAAATAGCAGCCACGGCAGAAGGCGCACGCGGAATCCCCTGCACCTTTGGCAGCCAGCTCGCAAGCGGCACAAGAGCGCATTTAAAAACAATGGGTGCCATAATAAGCGTATACGGCAAAATCAACCGGGACGCCTCCATATCCGCAATCGCCACGGCAGCCATGGCCATGTCCAGCGTACCTGTGAGCATATAAATATACCCTACCCCAAGCAAATAAAACTGAATAGCCACGGTATTAACCATCAAAAAAATAACGCCATCGTACATAGAGCGTTTTTCCCGCACATACATGATAAGAACAGCCACGATAAGCGTAGCGACTTCCAACAAAACAAACACATTGAAAAAATCCCGCGCAAAAAACACGCCGATAATAAGCCCTTCCCAGATAAACATTAAGAGCCAATACAGCTTGGAGCTTGGCTCTTTAAGCCCGTAAACAGCGGCAATAAGAAACAAAACAGCAGTAAGCATAACCAACGACGCAGAAAGCATATCCGCAGAAAGGGTAATCCCCAAAACCCCACGATATCCGCCCACCACGGTATAAATTTCGCCCTGTCTGCTTTCCAAAAAAAGAAAGAGCGTAAACCCGACAAAAACAGCCTGCGCAATTATCGCAACAATTCTGCTTGTCCTGCTCGACGAAAACAAATACAAAAAAACGGCAATTAAAAGAGGCGCGATTACAAAATAAGGTAACATTTATTTTACCTCCTCGGTGAGTTCCGTGCTTCTCTTTTTTACTTCATCCCAGTCGGTGGAGTTTGTTTTATTTGTGAGATAAATAATCATTGTGATATCCACGGCAGTAACGGCAAGCCCAATAATAATTGCGGTTATCATCAACGCCTGCGGCAAGGGGTCTGCAATATAAGCGATATCCGCCGCCAAGTTATCACCGATAGGCGCGAGAATACCCGGCCGATAGCGCATTCCGAGAAAAAACACGATAACCGACGTCTGCTTCAGCATTAGACAAATTACCGATTTTATGATGTTTCGGCTCGTGATAAGCCCAAAAAATGCCAGAAAAAACATGATAATAGACGCCGTTTGCATTCTCTTACGTCCTCTCCACGATAAATCTGTAAAAAAGCATAATAAAGCCGAGTGCCACCTTTATCCCTATAAGGGTATTCATGGTAATAAGATACACCGTCTGCACCATCGGGACATAGTACAACTGCGTATGAAAACCAATAAACACAACAAAAACCGACAATATAATAATACTCGCCAGCACAAGCTTTTCACCGATAAGCAGCCGCTTAAACGGCAAATCATGTATTCCGTAAGTCATATACCTGCACACAAAAAACGCCGCAAGCGCAACTCCACCCTGAAAGCCACCACCCGCAGTCACATGCCCGTTAGCAATCAAATAAATACCAAACAATGGCAGCAGCGGGCATATTATGCGTATTACATTTCTGGCTTGGCGTGATATCTGTATATGGCGGCTTTCTTGCGAAACCGCCGTCTCCGTATGCCAAGACAAATGCGCGATTGCCACCACCGCGACCATCAGCATAAGAGCTTCGAATACCGTATCATACAGCCTGTAGCCCAGGTAAATCGCAGTTATCGCATTGTACCCGCCCACATCCTGCTGAAAATACGCAATATACTGTTCCATCACATAGGTATTGGCATCCACCTGAGGCGCAACGCGCAAAACCATAAAAATAAGCACAACGGAAAAAACAGCGGGCAAAATAAACTTTGTCCACTTAACATTTTTTATATGTTCAACGACATTATAATGCTTCTCAAAGCAGGTGATAAAAAATATGGTAGAAAAAATACTAATTGCCGCTTCTGCAAGCGCGACATCGGGCGCACCAAACGCCAAAAAAAGAATAGACGTAATCAGCGAAAATATCCCCAGATAAATAGCCATGCGACGTATTTTTTGCTCAAACAAAATAGGCAGCGCACTGATAATCCAAAGTCCGACCAAAAGATAAGTAATCATTCGTCCTCCTCCTTATCGACGGAGTAGGCCGACCTGCCCACGATATGCGTAGACAAAGGCCCAAGAAACATAATAATCCCCATAATCAGCAAAAGCCGTGCAGAAAACAAGCTAAGTCCATGTATCATAATCATCCCGATAATCACGGTAATAGTACCCACGGTATCAATTTTAGAGGCCACAAGCAGCCGCTGAAAAAATTCCTTAAACCGATAAATCCCCAAAATCCCGAAGGCGATAAAAACAAGCCCAAGGACTACAACAAAATGACCAAGTGCCTGCAAGATACTCATTTCTTATCCTCCTCGCCCTCATTTTTTTTCGCCTTAATGCGTTCGGCAATAAAAGAAGAAATAAATATCGTACAAATAAAGCCCGTAAGCGCGTAAATAATAGCAAAGTCCAAAAGATACTCCAACCCAAGGGAAGAAGCAAAAATAATAATAATCAACACAACCTTGGTAGAAATCAAATTCATACCCAGCATTCTGTCCCAAAAGGTAGGGCCTATCACGCTTTTTAACACGCTAAAAAGCAAAAACACCAGCATTACAATTAAAATAATATTCATTGCAACCCCTCCGCCTGTAAAAGAATAGCCTCCGGCCTGCCCTTAACCTCAAGCCCAACGTCGCAGTCCTCGGCAAACGGCACAGAATCCTTCTCGCGCAAAAGCATTACCGTAAGCTCGTCGTCTTCTTGGTTAAGCAAAACCGAGCCGGGTATCATCGTGATAGAATTACAAAGCAATGTACGCAAAAAGTCATTTTTAAGAGCCGTATTTACCGTAACCACCTCGGTACGGCAGCCAAAAATAATCATTTTAAGCACCACAAAACCGGATATGTACATCTGATATATCAAATAGAACGGATAAAAAACCAGCCTCGTAAATTTTACCCCCGTAAAAATTTTAGCAGGCCACATAAAACGAATCGCGAAAAAATAAGAAACCGCACCAATAGCAAGCCCCACAAGCACATTAAAAACCGTAAAGCTGCCATTAAGCACAACCCAAACGAGGGCAAGAAGCAAAATCGTAAACATAAAAAGCCCCTCCTTTTTTACGGATTGCGGGCGACATACGACTAATTATAGCATACATCCCTAATTTTGCCTATCATAGAAAGCGAGCCAAGGGCGCATATTATGTCACTTTCTTCGGCTGCGGCGAGTGCGCGTTCTACACCGCCGTCTATTGTATCACAAACGACGATATCCGCGCCCGGGGCGATTTTTTTCAAACATTCTTCCAAAGAAGAAGCAGAAAGCGTGCGTGGACGTAGCTGGTGTTCACCCAAAAGCGTAATCTCCGCCCGCTTCCCATTATATTCGAAAATCTGCCCGTCAATGCTCATGTCCACAGGCACTATCCTTGTGCCATCCACAAAGGTAATATTGTCGAGCCTTTGCCGTTAGTCCCCGCGATATGCACAAATTTTAACGTATCCTGCGGATTGCCGAGCCGCCGCATTAATTCCTCGATACGTGACAGACCAAGCACACTGCCCTTCCATGTAGTGCCGTAGATAAAATCCATTGCTTGCTCGATTGTGGTTATCACGTAAACGCTCCTTTTGTCATTCTTCCTCCGCTTTTTGCATTGAGCGGTTAAATATAAACACAATGCTAAGCACAGCGCATATCAAGCCCGAGATGAAAAACATCAAGGCCATACCCGCGCCGCTTCCCGCTCCAAAAAAACGCCCTAACAAATACGGCGGCTGCGCCATAAACGGCTCAAAAATAAAATCCGCCAACAATCCCCCCGCCAAAACACCCAACGGAATAGCGGCGGATTGTATGGCATACCTCACCGCAAACGCCCGCCCCTGCAATTCAATAGGAATAATCGTGCGCCAAAAATAAGTCGCATTAGCAGTGATTGCAGGAATAAAAGCCGCACCTAAAAAACCGGTAACAGCCCAAAACACCAAATTATTTCCCAGTGAAAACAGCATATCACCAAAAATAACCGACAGCAGGTAACACAAAAAAATCATCCGTGCTTTTTTTGTGCGTGTCGGCGCGACAAGTATTAATAATGCTCCCGCCATTCCGCCAAGCCCCACTGCCGAGCTAACGACAGCCAGTGCAATTTCATTATTACCCGACCTCGCCAAAACCATAGGCGCAAGCAAGCCATAAGACGCCATGCTCGTGACAAAATTTAATACAGCCATAAACAGCATAAGCCTGTACAAAAGAGCCGAAGCCCTAACCACCTCAAAACCGCTACGCAAATCAAGCAAATAATTTTTAATATTAAACTTAGGCTTATTATCCTTACCCTCCAAATGAAGGGCAGGGATTTTAACAAAAAATGCAAGCGACAAACAAGCAAAAGCCATGGTAATCAAATCAACGGCGATAACGCCCACGATACCAACAAATCCAAGCAACACAGCCGCCAAAGCAGGGGCAACAACTGCAACCATCCCACTCGAAAACGACTGCAACCCGGCAGACCTAACATAGTGTTTTTTAGGAGTAACAGCAGTCACTGCAACGCCGCTTGCGAGGGTTTGAAAACTCCCAAACACACTTGTAACGAGGTTAATACCAAAAACATGCCATATTTCCAATGCATTAAACCGCAACAGCAAAAACAAAACAAGCGTACATATGGCTGTACCTATATCGGCACAAATCATAATACGTTTTTTATCATTGCGGTCTACAAAGGGGCTAACAAAAATACCCATCAGCATTCGGGGCAGCATAACAAGCAAAGCCGACACAGAAAGCACAAGCGCACTCCCCGTCCGTTCAAATGCCCATATAGATATAGCAAAGCCCGTCATGGCCGTACCCAACGATGACACAGATTGCCCAAACCAAAGCATTAAAAAATTTCTCATTTATAATCAACGTCCCTACATCACCTTAGCCATCAACGCACGCATGGTAGGTTGGCTTTCGCACACATTAATCAGCACTGCAACAAAATACACATTAATCGTCGTCGTACCTATACTTTGCAGCACCCTAGGCAGCCACACAACGTAAAACGGAAGCACCTGCCAAGCCGTCATGGTCGTCTCTCGCAAAATCCAAGTATTTGCCGTAGAAACCAAAATAGCGGGTATCATCATAGAAAGAGCCAACGCCATAGTACGAAAATTATCCTTGAGCAAAAACTTACGCAGCACAAAATCCAAAGCAAGCAACAGCAAAACAAGCGCACCGCTGCCAATCATTGCGCCGGTGGTAAACATAATAAATTCCCCCAAAACATTAGCCTGCCCAAGCGTAGCAAAAGAACGGACAATAGCCATACGGCTAATCAACCGCATTCCCGTGATATTTACATAAGAAGCATCGGCATCTATGCGGCGTGGCGGTGTCGCGACCGGTGTGTAAATTATTGTACGTACGCCTTCCATATGCCATGTGATATTTCCTACGTCGTTGCGCCTTTCTATCGACGTGTACTCACTTATGCGGTAGTAATTTAAACCGTCTGCGTTTATCCCTTCTGTGGTGTGGGTATATACATGCCGCACAATTCCGCTTTCTTCCGAGAAGGAATAGAAATCCCTAACCCCGTCCGCCCGAAATGCAAACATATTGTAGCCTCCGACAAACAAAACAACAGCCGCCACCGCACCCAAACAATACCGCATTACCATGGCATTTTTATTACGCAAAAACAGCCACAAACAACCCCGCAAAAAACCCGCTGCCACTGCCGTAACAGTAAGCATAGGAAGATAAGCCCCCGCAGGCCTCATAAGAAAGCCCAAAAAATCCGTAAGCCCGGAAACTATACCGCCATAAACAGGCCCAAACAAAATCGAAGGCATGGTAGAAAAAATCCCATGCACACTAAGGCGCATTCCGCTACCGCCAAACATATAAAGGTCAACCCTGAGATATGTGCGCAAAATCAACGCAAGGCTTAAAAACATCGCAGATATTATTATACGCCGCAGATGTACCGATGCATTAACCGGTCTCATATTAAACACCACACTCCAAACAAAATAGATGTTTTTGGATTAACCTTACCGGCCCGCTCTCCTACTGCCTTTGAATGGTTTTCAACATACAAAAAAATCTCCCCTTTGCGCGTCACGCCACAACAAAAAGGAGATTAAAAATCCTCATGTAAGTGGATGTGGAAGCATACCGCGGGTTTTAAAACACCCTTCGTCCGACGGATTCATCCTCCCCGCCGGCACTTAACGCATACAACCTTTAGACACATATTTATAGAAATCAGTGAGAGTATAGCAAGCCATGAGGAGTAAGTCAACACCATACATTATTACCAATAATTCCCACGTAGATGTTTTGGATAAAACCTCCCCAACCCGCCCCGCTACTGCATTTGACCAACATACGCTTTTAATTCTGCAAAATAAAGTGTATAATCAACACAAATTCACAAAAATGAAAAGAGGTAATACATATGGGCTTAATCCGCGCAGGTGTAAACGCAATAGGGAGTACATTAAGCGACCAGTGGCTGGAGTTCTTTTACCAAGACGCCATGCCCGAGACGGTGCTTGTCACAAAGGGGCAACGCCGCACCGACAACAACCGCAAATCCGCAAATCGCGGCAACGACAATATAATCACAAACGGAAGCGGCATAGCCGTAGCCGACGGACAATGCATGATGATAGTGGACCAAGGCCGCATAATGGACGTATGCGCCGAGCCGGGACAATACACCTGGAATCAATCCTCCGAGCCAAGCATTTTTGCAGGCTCATTGGGCGACAGTATCGTCAACACGTTTAAGACGGCGGCGCGGCGGTTTACATTTGGCGGCGACACGGCCAAAGACCAGCGCGTCTATTACTTTAACATTCGCGAGCTAAAAAATAATAAATTTGGGACGGCAACGCCTATTCCGTTTCGTGTAGTGGACGCTAACATCGGGCTGGACATTGACATCACGCTGCGTTGCAACGGCATGTATTCTTTCAGAATGACAAACCCCATGCTCTTCTACCAAAACGTAAGCGGCAACGTGGAGCAACAATACACCCGCGACCAAATCGAAAACCAACTGCGCAGCGAGTTTTTAAATGCGTTACAACCCGCATTTGCGCGGCTTTCTGCGATGGGAATGCGCTACAGTGCCATCCCCGGCCACACGATGGAGCTTTCCGACGCGCTAAACCAAATTTTATCGGAAAAATGGAGCGAAAATCGCGGCCTATCCGTAGTTTCGATTGCAATAAACTCCCTCTCCGCGCCAAAAGAAGACGAAGAAATGATACGCAACCTACAGCGCAAAGCAGTAATGCGCGACCCCGGCATGGCGGGCGCGGCACTCGTAAACGCCCAAGCCGAAGCCATGAAAACCGCCGCAGGCAACCAAGGCGGCGCAATGATGGGCTTCATGGGTCTGGGAATGGCGCAACAAGCGGGCGGCATGGACGCAAACCAGATGTTCGCAATGAACCAGCAAAATCAAGCCGCAAAACAAGCACAACAGGCCGCCGCCACACCCGCCGTTGATGCGGCGACTTGGGCGTGTTCTTGCGGGGAAGCAAACACAGGCCGCTTCTGTCAGGGCTGTGGC
>WQRQ01000007.1 GCA_009786685.1 Defluviitaleaceae bacterium | reverse complement strand
AAAAACAGGAACATCCCCCGCCGCACAAAAAGCCGCCACAATCCCCGCAGAAGCCCCGTTAACAAGAAAAAAGCTCTCCCGCGCCCCAAACCCCCTTGCAATCTTATCCAAAAACTCCCGTATAATCCCCTTGGGCGCAGAAAGCACATCCATACCGGGGATTTCGGTCAAATCGTTGGCCAAAAAACTAGGCGGAAAAAAATCCGGGTTGCGTTTATGCCCCGGCATGTGGAATGGGTAAATATCCCGCGACAGATACCGCGAAATCTCTTTGTGCATGGTGTAAGCCTTCTTCCTTCTTTGGGAATTACCGGGGTGCGGACGCGGTAGCGGTTTCGCCTTGGCGGAGTTTTTGGCTCGTACGCCTACTATGGTATCATGCGCGGTTAGCGGAGGGAAATCTTTCTCCGGCAGTACGTGAAAATCCTCCGAAAGAATTCCCTCCGCCAACCTACATAAAGCATAGACGACCACCACGGAGGGCAAAACCGCCACCGCGTCCTTAGGCTCGCACGATAATGCAATAAGAAAATAATAGCTTCATATCGTACAGTATTCCTTTACATAGGCTTCCATTCTTTTGCGCATGTTGTCGTCAATGTAGATTTTGCCTTCGATTTTGCGATTATGGAGATAGTCCATGATGTCGGTGACTGTGACTATCGGGTGTACGGTTATTCCAAATTCCTGTTTCATTTCTTGGGAGGCGGTTAGGCCGTTGTAGCCTTTTTCCATGCGGTCAACGGAGATTACCATGTCGGTAATGTTGACATTTGCCGTTGATTTTATCAGCGGATGGACTTCTCTAACGGATGTCCCCGCAGAAATCACATCTTCGATTATCAAAAATCTATCGCCGTCCTTTGGGCGACAGCCTACAAACATTCCGCCGTCGCCGTGGGTTTTGGCTTCTTTGCGGTTGAAACAATAGCCAACATCAACGCCATACAACCGAAACAACGCAGCCGCCGTCAAGGTACAAAGCGGAATCCCCTTGTATGCAGGCCCAAAAAGCACATCAAAGCTACCGATTAATTTTTCGTTAATCAAAGCTGCGTAGTATTCGCTCACCTTTTCGGCCTGCGCCCCTGTATTGTAATTGCCCGTATTAACAAAATACGGCGATTGCCTGCCGCTCTTTGTTGTAAAATCGCCAAACATTAAAACGCCGCTTGTTGCCATTAGCTCAATCAGATTTGCTTTGTAGCTTGAGATTTTCATAATAACCAGTCCTCCACCATTAACCCATCCACGCGACGGGTATTATTTGTAACCAGCATCAGCCCCAAAGATTTTGCGTGAGCGGCAATCAGCGTATCCAGCACGCCTATCGGCGTCCCCATTTTTTCAAGGTCGGCACGGATGTAGCCGTATTCTGCCGAAGCCGCAGTATCAAACGGAAGTATGCTCACGAGTGTAGAAAACGCAAGCAAAGTGTTTCGGTTACGTTCGTGGGCCTTGCTTTTGGCGACACCAAACTCAAGCTCTGCAAGTGTAATGGAAGATATCGCAACCCCGCTGCTTTGAAATAATCTAAACTGCTCAACCACCGTTTGCGTTTTTTTCATAATGAAGATACAAGTGTTTGTGTCAAGCATATATTTCATAGCAAAGCCTTCTGCTCCGTCGCGCCTTGCCGTGATTCCATGATGGCCTCACAAAAATCATCCGTAACCGGCTCGCTTGTATCAAAAATCCTCCACGCACTATCCTGCGGATAAAGAACAATCATTTCACCAACACGGGCTATCCCTACTTCGTTTCCGGAAAAACGGTATTCCTTGGGCAAGCGAACGGCTTGGCTTTTGCCGTTTGTAAAAAGCTTTGCGGTAGAAAGCATAATAATCACCTCGCGCAAAGCATATACCCAAATATATACCGCGTCAACTTTTACCTAAAGTACGACAAATGCTCCACAGGGAAAATAGTAATACCCATCCCGGCCACATGTATATTGCGCACATCATCCACGATAAGGTCAATCCTTGTAATCGGAGCTTCCGCGAAAAATTCAAATTCGACACTGTACCGGTTTCCGTTGCCTGTTGGTCGCCGCGTACCCGATGTTAGCGTTCCCTGTAGTTGATGCTCGTCATTGATTATTACAGTGATATCGGGATTTTCCGGGGTATTGCGTTTATTTAGCTCAAATTCCATATGATACGTAATATTTCCGAGCAAATTCAATTCGCCGGGGCTGCCTTCTCCCATTCTGATTACGCGACCGTTTTCTATATTTACGATGTAGGGGTCTCCGACGGCATGGATACTGTCTCGCGGCGCATTAAGAATTTCCTGCGGCGGACGAAGACTAACATACGGTTGCAATTCTGGCGGCAATGAATTAAACCATTCGAGCCACTCGCTCCATTCGTCTCGGACAATTTCGCTTTCTTCTTCGGCGGGAAAAACCGTACGCATAAGCTGGTCAACTATAGTTACGTGTTCTACTTCAAGACGACTGACGTTCCGCGCCACAATCATAGCAAGATGATACCCCTGCGCAAGCGAAAAATCCTGCTCTACCATTATCACCACCGCCGCCGCAGGAAGAGGCGCGTCTTCGCGAAGCGAGTTGGGGATGGCAAGGCTTACATCTGCGAAGGCTACGCCGTCTACTTCCACAAGTTGTTGTTCTATTTCGGCTTCCATTTCAAGTATGTCCCTAAGGCGGCGTTCTTCGTCGGGCATTCTAGGCTCCGTATCACCGGCCTGCACCGCAAACAGGCCGCCCACAGCCACCACAGAAACCAAAATTACACAAGCAAGTATCGCGCCTATTTTCTTTCTTCGAGTGTCCATGATGGACAAAATACGTTTATTCATACCGTTTTTACCTCCATAAAAATGCGTTGACAACGCCGTCTTCATTTTAGACTTATACTGCACCACGCCGATTATTGTCTCACCGTAACACCGCCTCGTGTCCATATCCGCGCTTTGCAAAACCTCGGCGTCGCATGATGTCTCGCAGAGTACGCCTATTTCTTTTGCAATCAAATAAACAACGGGATTAAACCAATGCAATGCCGTGGCCGCCAACACCAAATATTTATACAAAAGGTCGTACCGACGATAATGCACAAGCTCATGTTTAAGAATAAAAGCAAGCTCATCCTCCGCAATATTAACCGTAGGCAAAAGAATCCGCGGCCTAAAAACCCCAATCATCATGGGGCTACCCACAAACTCACACAAATAAACAGGAAGCGACCGCGTAATTCCCATTTCCTTTTTGACCTGCTCCAGCAAAGATAAAACCCGCTCATCCGTAACATCCACGCTCCAACGCCGCACCGTCGCAGCAAAGCGATAATGCATAACAGCATGAACAAGAATAAAAACAACAACCCCCACCAGCCACACCAAAAACGCAACCTGCCACCAAGCCCAAGCAAGACTAAACGGTACATAAGCAGCCAAATTTTCAGAGGGCGTTATTTGCGTCACTTGCGACACCTGCGGCGCAAACTGCCCCACCACTTCGCCACTTCCCCCAACAATAGGCAACGGCGCAACAACCTCCATCGGCACACTAAAAGGCGCGTCAACAAACTGCGGCCTAAACGGGATTATCAACCCAAGCAAAATAATCAGCCAAACATAGTACCGCCCCTTTTCGGAATACCTCCCCGCCAAAAAAGGCGCACTCACCATATACAAAAGCGCGAGTACCGACATAGTAACCGAGCAAATTATCAAAGTAACAATAAATGTCTGCACACTAATCCCTCCGTCCGTTTAACAATTTACGCAGTCCGTCGATATCCTCGTCTGTTAACGCCTCATCGTTATACATAGCCGTAGCCAAATTCAAAAACGAATTTTTATGAAACTGCTTCAAAAAATTCCCCGTTTCAAACCGCAAATAATCTTCTTTGTCCACCACAGGGAAGTAAATACGCTCCTTGCCGTTCTTCTCCGTACGCAAAAACCCCCGCTCCACAAGCCGCAGCAAAAGAGAAATCGCGGTCTGCACCTTCCAGCCCTCCCCATCGCCATGCTGCCGCATAATTATATTTGCCGTCACAGGCGGCTTATTTGCCCAAACAACGTTCATAATATCAAACTCCGCGTCCGGCAGTTTTTTCATCTTTTCCACAGCAAAATCCCCTTTCGAAGCACATTAGACAATTGCCTATATTTGTATTATACATCTGTCTAAAATAATGTCAACCTATTTTCATTTGTTTTTTTGGCCAAAAGCTTTCCAACCCGCATATACACTGGGCCGGTGAGGATTTTGCGGATAATCTTCTTTACAATTCCATTACACATGGTATAATCTTCATACTGAACAAAAGCCGCGCAAAGCGCGCCCCCCGGAGCAATGTCACGCCTTGCGCGACAGTCGAGGAAGCGTAATGCGATGTCGAGCGAAGTACGCTCGACCCGGCGGCGGGGTCGTAGGGGACGCGCCCCTACTTCAATAGGAGAGTGAGCGTAATGCCGATAGATAAGAAGTCTTTGAAGGTTTTGCTTGTTTCTACCGAGGTTAATCCATATTCAAAATCCGGCGGGCTTGGTGACGTTGCCGGCTCTTTACCAAAGGCACTGCGTGACATTGGCGTAGATATGCGCGTCGCGCTTCCCAAGTATCATACGATTCCCGTTAATTTATTAGATGACGCAAAAAAGATTTCCGAATTTACCGTCCATTTGTCATGGCGGTCGCAGGATGCGGCCATTTATGCTATTGACGCGCATGGCGACGGTGATTCGGTTTATTTGATTGAAAACGATTTTTATTTCGGCCGCGACAGCTACTATGGCTACGGCGACGACTTTGAGAGGTTTGCCTTCTTTACAAAAGCCACGATTGAGATGTTAAGCCGTATCAACTTCGAGGCGGACATTGTGCATTTTAATGATTGGCACACAGGCCTCGGCCCCACGTATTTGCGCGATATCTACAAGGGCTTTACCTATTACAAGGATATGAAGAGCCTGTTTACCATCCATAACCTGCACTATCAGGGTGTATTTGGGCGCGACATCCTATGGTCGGTTGGGCTAAACGACGGCTACTACACAGGCGGCGACCTCGAGTTCTACGGCAATATCAGCTATCTGAAGGCGGGCATAATGCACGCCGACGCCGTCACCACAGTAAGCGAAACCTACGCCCACGAAATCCAAACCCCTTCATACGGCTACGGAATGGACGGTCTTTTGCGCCAACGCGCCGCCACAGGCCAAATCTACGGCATAACAAACGGCATAGACATAGAAACCAACAATCCAGAAACCGACAAGCGTATCTTCGTAAACTTTAACGCCGACTCACCGGAAAACAAACGCATGAACAAATACCGCCTACAAGAAGAACTAGGTCTCCCGGCAGGCAAAATGCCGATGTTCAGCATGATAACGCGCCTCGTAGAACAAAAAGGCTTGGACATCCTGTCCATTATAATGGACGAACTCCTAAGCATGGATGTACAGCTTGTAATCCTGGGTACAGGCGAAAGCCGCTACGAAAACATGTTTAAGCACTACGCATGGCGTTACCCCAACAAAGTAAGTGCCAACCTAAAATTTAACGCCGACCTCGCACAAAAAATCTACGCTGCCTCCGATATATTTATGATGCCGTCGGTTTACGAGCCTTGCGGTCTCGGGCAACTGTTTGCCATGCGCTACGGCACGATTCCGCTTGTACGCAAAACAGGCGGCCTCGCAGACACCGTCTCCCACTTTAACCCGGAGACAGGCCAAGGCAACGGCTTTCTATTCGAAGACTGTGTAGCCAGCGGCCTAATGTGGGCCATCCGCCAAGCCAACGAAACCTATCACTCCCCCCACTGGGACACCTTGGTCAAAAACGCCATGAACGGCGAATACTCATGGCAAAAAGCCGCCAACGAGTACGTTAATATGTATAAGAAGGTCATAAACGGATAAAACACTCCACAAAGGCGCGGCATGTTCCGCGCCTTTTCCATGTCGTCGATTTGTGCTATAGTTGAATGAATTAAAAACAGTCCATCAAGGCTAAATCAAAGCAATCATGCAGGGGAAGAATTTTGCGGATTTTATGTTTCAACCAAGCCCAAAACATTTCAATGGGGTTAAGGTCTGGCGAATAGGGCGGAAGAAACAGCACTTCACAATCTGATTGCTCTGCCAGTAATCGTAGCTTTGATTTTCGATGAAACGCGGCATTATCCAAGATTATTACAGAATACTTGGGAATAGCTTTTAACAAGGAATGTTCAAACCAATACTCAAAAAGGCTGCTGTCTGTTGTGCCATCATAAATCATTGGTGCAATAACCTTGTCCCCACATTTTGACGCAACGATATTTGTCCGTTTATACTTCCGTCCGCTTATCTTTCCGATAATCGGCTCGCCTTTGGGTGAGTACCCATATTCACGATGCAGATATTTATCTAAACCGCACTCATCAACGTAATACAGCTTATATTGTGGATAACTTTCCACTGTTTCACAAAATTCTTTACGTAAAGACTCGTTTCTTTCCACATAACTAACCGTTTTTTTTACGTGTTAAATTAAGGCGTTTGAGTGCGTATGATACTGCTGATTGAGTGCAATTAAATACTTTGGCAATTTCATCTTGATAGCTGTCGGGGTTATCTTTAACATAGGCTTTTAACCGGTCGGGGCAAAGTTTTGGTGCTTTTCTCTCTAGTGGTCGTTTTTCTAATTTGCCCGTTTCCTTTTCTAACTTTTTCCACTCCTTTATTGTTGTTGTGCCTACCTCGAATACCTCGTGTGCTTCTTGTATCGTGTGTCCTTTGCCGATGTATTTCAACACCTGTTTTCTAAATTTCGGGTCATATGCCATACGTTCATTTTATCACACACTTGGACTATTGTCACTTCATGTGATTATATAATTTGTCACACGGCTTTCGTAGGGGGTCGGTTCGTGCGTTCCAACCTTTCATTTTTTTCGGGAAGGAGGTGAAAGCATGATGATTTCTTTTTTGGAAATTGCGGCGAAGGTTGTCTTTAAGATAACTTTCACGGCACTGGCTAAGTATGTAGTGTCGCGTATAAAAGAGAGAGCCGTCCCTATTAGCAGTAGGAAAGGCTCTGATGAAACTATTAATTAATAGATAATCACGAACCGACTCCGTGCGCTACGGAAGCCGTTTCTTTCTTTAATATATACATATTATAAAATTTTAAACCCTCCATGTCAACAATAGAGGCACAAATTTATACGGGCTTCATGTATTTGTTTTCATATTCGCATTAGCATTGTCGGCAAACGCCTGTTTTTTGTTTACGTCCCCATACGCCAATTCAAGAATCAAATCGGCAATTTGCTTTTTTGTACCTTCAATTAAATTGACACCGACAAAACGTCCCTTAACGCCGCTGTTTAGGTTAATATGAAACTCATGTATCAAATTATCAATCAGCCGCATTTTTTCCGCATATCCTTTCGCACGCTCCCAGCTATCCACAAACGCGCTAAAAATCTCCTGCGCCGCACCAAACGGCATATTGTTTGTACGAAACGACCTTCGATAATCCCTGTATAAATATTGGTATCCGCAGGCGCATTCGAGAAGCAAGCCCTTCCCTACTGCTTGGATTACTTCGCGGCAGTTGTGGCATTTTAATTTTCCGCTGTCTTTAATTTTTCCTTCTTCTCGCCCCTGCAAACAACGGGCATAAAGCGTAAACCCTACCTCGTTTGCCAATTCCTCATCTTTAAATCCCTTGACGTCGCTTACATATAGTCGTTTAAGGAGCTGCCGCGAAATTTTTGGCGACCAGCGATATTTGTTTAATCGTTCCTTATCAGCCGTTTTTAATATCGCGTCCATTTCGGTTTTTTCGCGTTCCAGGCGTATTTTGGTGCGCTGCTTTTGTTTTTCTTTTATAGCGGCCACACGAAGGTCAAATCGTTTTTTGTAATCATCATATGATGAAGCCGCTAATTTAACGGCTTCATCATAGCTATTTTCGTCGTGTACTCTAAGACCCTGCACCGTAAACGCGTCGTCTTCTATTGTTACACGGTTAAACAAATTAATATTATAGAGACCAAATGTGTAAACCCATCCGGCAGCTTCGGTATATGTTGGCGGCTTGCACCCCACACCAAATACGCGTTGCAAATGAGTTGAAAATCTTTGATACAGCGCACCGACATCCTCGGGCAAAAATGCAATTATTTCGTTTATTGCAGGGCGATTTTTCAGCCCTTTACCATATAAAGATTTCCACGTCATTAGCTCTACCTCTTTTTCACAGGGAATAGAATCGGGATAATAAACGCACCTTTTCCGTCTGCCCGCTCGATGTGTTCTTCTAATCCCTGCCTTGTATTATCGTATGTCCATTCCCATCCGCTGTCGTTGCATAACTCGTGAACTTTTTTCCAGCCATGGCTTGGGTCTCCGTTGTACGCATTCCCGGGAATCACTGCATACAAACCGCCGGGTAATTTCATTTCATACAGAGGCGCGGAAATATCCACCCCATCGGGAACGGTAGCGCAAAAACCAAAGCCATAGTCAGGGTTATCCTCCGAGGGGTATGGCTCGATATTAAAGCCAAACATCCTCATCGTGCCTTCCAGCCCATTTGCAACAATCCACTCCTTCACCGGAAAATGCGCCTTATCCTCCGGCTCCGTGTCCACACAAGAAAATGCCGCCGCACGCGCAGGTGCCATCTTTACAATTTGAACGTCCTTGCTGTTTTCCATAGAAAAACCTCCTTGTAAGTTAATTACATGTTTTTTTCTTTCCAAAGCAGCAGGAAGCAAAATGTTTTCCAACGAAGGCAAAGTAAGCGGCGGCTCAGATTTTACAATATCAATGATTTCGGAAATCGCCATCTTTAGCGTCTCCAAATCAGAACGTGTTTTTTCCAGCCGCGCCAACCGTTTTCCCAAAACACGGCATAAAGAATCCACCGTTCTGTTATCCAAAACCTCCTTTATATCCCTAATTGATAAATCCAAACGGCGCAGCAAATCAATCACACGTATACATTGCAACGTATTTTCGTCATACATACGCCATCCGGATTGCTCATCCCTCACGCTACAAAAAAGCCCCTGCGCCTCCCAATAACGCAAAGTACGGCTGCTAATACCCGTCTCCACCGAAACCTTGTTAATCGCGGTAAACATATAAACCCTCCCTTCAGCTTTAACGAAATAATTCAGAATCGGTCTCGCCTGTCGCCGAAAACGCGGTGAAGCGTTCACGATTTTCGCCTCGGGCGAAACCATTCTTCATTGATTTCGCTTTACAAGAAGATTCTACAAAATAACATCGCGTCAATTGCAAGAGGAATATATTTTAGCATTTAACAGCTTCGACAACCAAAACAGAAGGATAGCTCGTTCTTACTTTTATTTCATTTTCATCAAAGTCATTATCCTCGGGCAATGGTGTAATCGGAAACAACTCCTCCATCCGCTTTAACATGAAATTATTGTTTGCTAAGCCGTTAACATAATCGCTTATTTGCCTACGATATGTCGTGAAGGTAAATGTATCATCTTCGCACCATTTCCATTTATGCGCGCCTTTGTAACTGTATGAGGGGTTAGCTTTTTCATCCGGCCACAATTCCGTTGCGCCTACACAGGATATAAAGGGATGAGTAGTGCTAAAAATAAATCTTCCACCATTCTTAATAACCCTGCCAACCTCGGAGCAAATTTTATTAAAATCCTCTACATACATTTCCGCCGACATTGATACAACCAAATCAAACGAGTTTGTAGAAAAAGCCGACAAATCAGACATATCGGAACAAACGGAGGATATCTCCACCCCTGCTTTTTTTGCAACATTTTTTCCTATCTTTAACTGCTCCTCGGATATGTCCGAGCAAGTTACAACAGCACCTCTCCTTGCCAGCGCGATTCCGCAGTTGCATGTGCCTGCTCCTATTTCAAGGGTAATCAATCCGTTTACATCACCTATGATATTTAAGTCTTTATCCGTAGGATAATCATAGCTTTCAAAATCAACATCATCTAATGACAGGTAATCTTCTTGGTAAAACCTTTGCGCGTGTATATTCCATGATTCTTTATTACTATCCTTCATTTGGACACACCTCCCGTCCAAAAATAGCAAAATCTGCTAAAAATTTAAATGCAAAAAATGGTTATAATTATTTTTTATCCCCCAAATTTTACTCCGCGACATAACGCCGCAAATACTCTCCCGTCACAGAATCACTACATGCCATAATTTGCGGCACAGTACCTTCTGCTACAACAGTCCCGCCATTTTTTCCCGCACCCGGCCCCATGTCGATAATATAATCGGCAGCCAGTATTACATCGGGGTTATGCTCGATAAGCAGCACGGTATTTTCAGTTGACACAATTTTTTTCATAAACAGCATCAGCCTTTGAATATCCTTTGCATGAAGCCCTGTTGTTGGCTCATCCAAGATATAAAGCATATTCTTTTTTCTGCGAATTTTGCTAAGTTCCTTCGCCAAGCGCAAACGCTGTGCTTCGCCGCCGGAAATTGTGGTGATGGACTGCCCTAATTTCATATAGGCCAACCCAAGCTCATCGAGGCATTTAATTTTGTTGTATATATACGGATGGTCGCTAAAAAACGAAAGTGACGCCTCTACAGTTAAATTTAATACCTCGTTTATATTTTTTCCGTTATATCTTATCTCCAAAACCTCATCCTTGTAACGCGCACCTTCGCATACGGGACATACAATATTTAGATTTCCCAAGTATTGTATGTGAGTATCCAAGAAGCCAACCCCCTTGCAAGAAGTACAACCGCCTGCGGAATTAAACGAGTAATGCGAAATATGGCCAAGCCCGTTTTCAATTGCGTCCTTGCTTTCCGCGTAAATTTTTCTTATTGCATCGAAAAAGCCTATATAGGTGGCCGGTATGGAGGTTTTTGATAACCCTATTGTTGATTGGTCTATACAATAGATATCACTTATTTTTTCCATGCCCTCGATACGACTGTATTTGCCCGGGACAATTCTTGCGTCATGTATCAGCGACCAAAAAGCCTTATAAATGATTTCGATGGCCAATGAACTTTTGCCGGAACCCGAAATACCCGTCAAACAAATTAAACGGTTAAGAGGAATTGTTACATCAATATTTTTTAAGTTATTCGCCTTTGCTCCGATAATTCTAATGTACTGCTCGATATCAACATCGTAAGATACAACCTCATTTTTTTCAAAAAGAAATGGGGCGATAATTGATTTTTCATTTTTAATTATTTCGCTTAGCGTACCCTGTGAAATAACTTCCCCGCCATGCTCACCTGAGCCGGGGCCGATTTCAATAATATGGTCGGCGTTTTTTATTATGTCTATATCATGCTCTATTGTTATAACCGTATTGCCTTTTGAACGGATACGTTCAATCAATTTTATGATTCTGTCATTGTCAACGCCATGCAACCCTATGGTTGGCTCATCAATAATATATGTTAGCCCCGTCAAGCCGGAGCCGATTTGCCCTGCCAAGCGTACACGTTGATACTCGCCGCCCGATAACGTATCCGTCCTTCTGTTAAGCGAAAGATAGCCCAGTCCTATATCCGTAAGTGCGTTCAGTTTAGAGCATATTTCATTTAAAATCGGCGTTACTACATCTGTTTTATCCGAAGGTATTTGAAGGCCTGAAAGCAGAGAATGCAAATCAGATAATTCCATGTTACATATTTCATCATAGCAAAGCCCGTTTATCGTAATGTATTGGCGTTGCGGTTTAAGCCTTGTGCCATTACAGGATAAGCATACATCGTCAACCATAAAATCATTAAAATGCTGCTCATGCCACGAGTCAAGCTCTTTGTTTTTCATGTCTTCATATAATTTATCCAGTATTGGTACAAAGCCTTCAAAAATTACTTCCTTGCCTATGTCGTTACGTCGATTAAAGTTTGACAAATCCTTTGTGTAGTCTTCGGGAAGCTGATGTACAAATGTTTCGCCCTTTGTTCCGTAAAAAATAATGTCCTTTGCGAAATCCGGCAGACTTTCAAAAGGCTCGTCAAAAGAAAACCCAAAATGCTTAGCCAAGCTGTACATCAGGCAATAATCATATGGTTTATTCATATCCACTCGCCAGAAATTGTTAAAAAAGGGCTTCTGTCTTAATGATTTGCGCTTATCCTTTACGAATGTTTCCGGGATTGTACGCTTTGTTATCCCCGAGCCGCCGCATTCTTCACAGCTACTGACGGGACTGTTGAAGGAAAAAAATTCCGGCATAATATCTGCGGTTAGTATGCCGTGTTGTTTACAACCGTGTTTTTCGAAAAACCATCCGCAATCTTCTAAATCCGGGATTTCGATTTTAATAAAGCCATCACCATTTTTTAGGGCGGTCTTTAGTAGCCCTATATCGCTGTGGCTTAGTTCGTTTTTTGTCTGTATTTTTCCCGCGACAACAAACATTGGTTTTACATACTCAGGGGCTTGTATCCAGTCGCGAAAATCTTTTCTTTCTCCGTCAATCACAATTTGCTTAAATCCCTTCTTACGAAAACCTGCAAAAAAATCTTCATAGCTTATTATTCGGTTTTTATAAACGGGAAATTGTATTTCGATTACGGTGTTCTTGGGGAGGCGTGTTAATTCGTTGGAGAGATATTGTAATGTCATTACAGGATAGCTTTTTTTGCAATATGGACACAGGGCATCGCCCATAGCAGAAAATAAATAACGTGTATATGTGCTTATTTCGGATAAAGTACCGATGGTAGACCTTGTGTTTGTAGGGGGCTTGTACTGCTTTACGCTGATAACAGGGGTAAGCCCCTCAATAAAATTTACATCCGGCTGCTTTAGCCTGCTTGTAAAATGCTTTGATGTCTCGGAAAGGCAGTCCAACAGCCGTTTCTGCCCCGCCGCATAAATCACGTCATATGCAAGCGACGATTTGCCTGAGCCGCTCACACCAACAATAACCGTATGGGTATCGCGAGGTATTTTAACCGAAATATTTTTAAGGTTGTTTTCCCTTGCCCCGTTAACATGGATATAATTATTCACTATACGCACCGTCCTTCGCCTGCTATATATCTGTAAGTAAAAAATTCGTCCGCTTGCGAAGCAATTCTTGTCGGTATTATTTCCTTTTCTAAAATACCCATTCTGTATAGCCATGTTAAGTCAACACTACCTCTTGCGGTGGGCATGGTAAACCTATCCAGATTGCCGTGCTTTTTTAAGTAATCCAGCACAGACCTGTATACTTCCCGGGTATTTTCTTTCATATAATTTTTGTTTATTTTTAAAATGTCGTCTATCATTTGCTCCGTTACAACTTCATATAACATACGGAAATATATTTTATGAAAAAACTCGGGGTTTAAGGCTTTGGCCTGTGTCATAATTTCTCGCTCGGGGAACAATCGCTGCTTTGCGACTTCTATCCATGCTATTCCTGCGGCGGCCATTAGCAGGAAATGGATAGCATTATCCATGTTTTCTTTTACATAAAAATTTTTTTCCGCCTTATTCATAGCATATATGGTCTGCGAAAAGCCCTCCAACATCTCGGCTTCTCTGTCCCTGTCTCCGATGTAAAAAATATCATCGACATTTTCCTTTATAATGGGGTCTTTCACAAACAAAGGCGTGCTTTTTGATAATCCACGGAAATTCCAATCCTCGATGTCTGCCGATATTATCCATTCCAAAAATTTTGATTTTGTAAAAACACAGACGTTAATATCAATGCCATGCTCAATAAGATTGCGCGACGTCCACTTGTAGCCATCTTCGAAGATTAAAAAAATCTGCAAATCCGACCATTCAAAAATCAAGTCGTGGCTTGTGCTGCCAAACAAATATGCTGCCAAGCATTTTTTATTTTTCTTGATTTTTTCTATAAAGCTATCCTTTGCGGCGTTAAATTGCTTACGTAGCTCGGCGTTTTCCATTAAGTCTCAGCTCCTTTTAGAGCCTCACTATATCATATCCCAAAAACAGGAACTCGACCTTTCTGATGAATCTTTTAGCACAAACCCACAAATTCCGTCTGTCGCAAGGCCTCATAAAGCACAATCCCCGCCGCTACGGAAAGATTAACCGACCGCTCCCCTTGTATCATAGGAATCCGCACAACCCGCTCCGAGAAAGCCTGCAAAATCTCCACAGGCAGTCCCACCGTTTCGCTCCCGAAAATCAAAAAATCATCGGGCTTGTATGTAACCTCCGTATACAGCCTATCGCCGTCCGTTTCTACAAAATAAAAATTAGCCTGCGGGTTTTTCTCCAGAAATTCCGAAAAATCATCATACTCACGCACGCTAATCTTATGCCAATAATCCAGCCCCGCCCGCTTCAAGGCCTTCTCATCCAGAAAAAAACCATACGGCCGTATTAGATACAGCCCACTGCCCGTCATTAGGCAAGTACGACCAATCGCACCCGTATTATGCGGGATTTCCGGCTGATAAAGCACAATATTCATATATAAAAACTCCCTTATTGGTGAGCCTCGGCACGGAGCAAGCCCTCCGCTTTTTCGCCGTTTTTAAGGCGGGTTATTAACTCCTCTGCGTAAGCGTCCCTGTCCTCGCTTGCGTACATTTTTTTCAAACAGGTGCAGGTTATGCCGTCGCGGATTGCTTCTTGTTCTTCTTCCGATAGCTCCGCTAAATAGGGGTCGAGGATTTTCCACATTTTTTGTGCGTCTGTTTCTATTACCTTCGCGCTGGCCTTGTCCAGCAGCAAGTTAGAAAGAAACGACAATATCCCCGCGCCTATAATCCCGCCAACGATATCCACAAATCCGCCAAAAATCTCCAGCACAATCCACGCGCTTCCCCAGTACCATCCAATAGTGCCACTCACTACCAAAAGCGCGGACAAAATAACATTTTTAACAAACTGCGTGCGAGAAATCCGACCTTTAACAAGGTCGTAAACATCCACAACAAGCAGCGTAAGGCAGGACAAAATACGCGTAAATAAATTTGCGCGTAAAAGCTCCACAGTAGAGCGAAAAATCATCCGAGGCCCAAGCCGCATAATATTAGCCAGCCCCGTGACCACCTTTGGCGCGATGATTTTTATGCCTTGGTCTTTTTTATTAACTAAAAATTTTTTTATTTTCTTCATACTCACCTCTACACATTGACAAATATAGCACATTTGTCAATATTTAGTGTATAATAAAAAAAATATAAGCTTAGAAAGGAAATCAAAATGAAAAAATTATGGATTGCAGCACTCATTTTTGCGGTGTTTTCGTTGGCAGCTTGCGGAGGCGAAGCCGCCGAGCCAACACCAACACCCGCAGAAACCCCTGCGCCAACACCAACCCCTGCACCCGCAGAAACCCCCGCCCCGACGGAAGAAGAAGACGATGACGAATGGGAGCCGGTAGTAATGCCCGCAGATTTTGTATACTCGATGGCGGCGGACACACATATCCAAGGCTTGGCAGTTGACACAAGGGGCGCGGAAGCCATCTTGGAAAGGACGCAATTTTTACATTCCGCAGGTATGCCCACGTACACTATTGTAGAAAACCCACTTGGCGGCAATGCAATTCGCCTTACAAATCGAGACCAAAACCACTACGCGGTAGACCTCGTCACCGATGAATTCGACTGGGATATAGCAAACAACGCATATCGCTTTACGGTAAGAGGCACTGCCCAAGCAGGCGGCACTGTTGTATTTGGTGGCGCGGATAGCCCATGGACACAGCTTTTTACGGCAGAAGCGGACTTCGACGGCAGCTTCACAATCGAAGGCATTATAACCGCAGGCGCGGTAGCAGCGGCAGGCGACCGCGGATGGTTTAGAATCCAAGCAAACAACCAAAACCCACTTACCCTTTACGAAATCACTGTAGTATTTTTGGACAGCGCAGACAACCTTGCGGCACATATGGGCGAAGGAATCGAAACAAGTACAGGCCCGTATGTATTTAACTTTACCCCCGACGAGCAAGCCGCAGCCGAGGCTCACCATTTTGCCGGTATCGTTTGGGAAGACCGAGGCCCATACACCCAGTGGCAATGGGGCTTTAGACCCGCAGGCGGCGACCACGGCGGCGACGGCTATGTAATCCGCGGAATGCGCGTAGGCGGCGACCCGCGCACCGACGCCTACTACGTAGCACAACGCAATAACCTAACAATAGAATTTCCAAACCCGCTGCAAATGGGCGTCGAGTACGAATTATCCGCGTGGATATTCGTACCCTCCGACGATACCGCGGGTCTTGCCGACGGCTTCGGAAACGTACGCGACGGCAAGGCTCCCAATTTTGCAATCCCCAGCTTTTTGGTAAACCAAACCGCAGGCAGCGGCGCGCACACATTCCAAATGTCGGCACAAGGCCGTGTACCGCTGGACACATGGTATCAAATGACGGCAACACTGGTTTACTGGGACGAACTCATCGAGTCCATTGCAATCAGATTCCACGTTAACGACTGGGTAAACTACCCCGACGTATGGTATGTAGACAGCTTTTCCATCGCACCGAGATAATATGTAAAGCAAATAAAAAAACGAGAGCCAATCGACGGCTCTCGTTTTTGTTTTACCTTACGCATAATCCCCCGTATATTCCACCAGCACAACATTATCTACATGCTCAGTTTGTTTAAGCGGCTCCATAAAATCCGTGTTGTTGCCTTTTACTTTAACTTCCATTGTAAGCTCGGTATAGCCTGCGCCTATGGTTTTATTTTTCAGCTTATGGCGGATTTTTTTCAGTTGCTCGGTTACGGCTTCTTCTGCGTCGTTTGCGTATCTTACGATTAGCAAAAACGCCCGTTTGTCAAACCTTACCATCGTAAACACGATATACAAAATCGCAATAAAGGCCGTGCCTATGAGCGCGACGGAAAACAATCTCGCACCCGCAGTAAGCCCCGCCGCAACGCCCCAAAAAAGAAAGCCAACATCCAGCGGGTCCTTAACGGCCGCCCTAAACCGCACAATAGAAAGCGCGCCGACCATGCCCAGTGTAAGCACAAGGTTAGTACCGATTGTGATAATAATAAAGGCTGTCACTATGGTAATCATTAAAATAAGCAAGTTAAAATTTTCGCTGTAAAGCACACCTCGGTTAAAAAACCGATAGACAAGAAAGATAACAAACCCACAAAACGCCGCGACGCCAAGCACCGCCAATAGATTTTCCGGTCGTAATTCTTCCAATACAACAAGCTGCGGGTTTACAAGTATGTCCCGTAAAAAATCAAATCTCCCCATGAGGTAAAACTCCTTTTTCGCGTACAACGCAGTATTTTGACATATCTGTGCGTGCCAACGGTAGGCCGTTTAGCAGGCGTTTTATAATTTCAGGCAAAAAGCGGCTGTATTTTACTTCCAGCAGCATTGGGCTGTAAGCAGCTTTGCCGTAGGTCATTTTAAGTGGTTCGTGGTGAAAGGGCAGAGTTTCGCCCGTTTGGAAGGGTGGGCTGTCGAAGGTAAACCGCACATCTCCCGGCTCGTACACAAATGCTCTTCGCTTATACGCGAATACGGCTGTAGGGCGCAAACCCTTCAGCCTGTACACTGTCGCGAGCGTTTGCCAAAGCGGTGCTTCTTCCTTTAAAATAAAATCTAAATTGCCGCACTTTATCATTTCGTATTGCTCATTGGATATTGTCATGGTATCTTTGTAAGAGAGATTGCCTTCCTTGTGCTTTCTCTCAAGGCGAATAAATGACTTGTCGCCGTTGTAATACCGCAGGCGGTATTTGTTGCGCTCCAGCCGCCCCATGTATTTTCCGTAGTAACAGCTATCGTACCTGTCATCGAGATACAAATTATGCACGGTGTACGAGCCGCCGTTTTCGTCGGGTTTCATAATGCCTGCGGCGCGGGCGCGTAATATCTCCGCCGTACATTCGTCGATAAAGTATTTGTTTTCGTTTCTGTATCGCAATTGTACCCACCCATTTCTACATATGTAAAGGAGGTTTTATTTTATGAAAAGAATCCTCGTTCTAATCTTAGCCGTAGCGGTTTTAATCGTGACTGTAGTTTTTATGCATTCCAGCCCCGCAGCACTGGTTACGCCGGAAACAATAAACGACGAAGTTACCGAGGCCGCAGAAGAGCGCGAAAACGAGCCGCTTATCGTGTATTTATCCGAAGAAGGGCATTTCTTCCCACAGGGCGTTAGTGTTCAGATTTTAACCAATAATCCTGATGCCGTGATTCATTATACACTAGATGGTGCGTTGCCGACAACTTATTCCGCAGTTTTTGCAAACCCGATAGATTTTACGCTAAGCTCTCGCCCGGATGTGGCAGTGGTACGAGCGATTGCCGTATACGACGAAGAAACAACCGAGCCGATTACTCACACATTTTTTCTAAACGCAGGGATTGACGACCGTTTTGATGTTTTGGTTTTTTCGCTTTCCACCGACCATGATAATTTGTATTGCTTCTATGAAGGAATCCTCGTAAACGGCGTTGTCCGCAGAGATTTTTTGGACGAATATCCCGACGCGCACATTAATCCAATGACGCCCGCAAACTGGAATCAACGCGGCCGCGACTGGGAACGCCTCGTCCACGTAGAAGTCTTTACCCCCGAGGGCGAACGCGTTTTGCAGCAAGACGCGGGAGTGCGGGTTTTTGGCTCGTGGTCGCGTGCCGAGCGCGTTAGGTCGCTGCGGCTTATTGCCCGCCGCGAGTACAGCCCACACGCGGGTCGATTCCACTACCAATTTTTCCCCGGCGATGTTATACAGGATTCCTTCGATTTTGCCACACCAATCACCGCGTACAATACACTAATCCTTCGCAACGGCGGTAACGACCGTAACCACGGCATTATGCGTAACGAGCTTGGCTCCATCCTTGCCCGCAACGCAGGCTTTATGGACGTAACCCCTGCGCGGGGCGCGGCGTTATTCATAAACGGAAACTACTATGGCTTTATGTGGCTGCAAACACGCTTTGACGCGCATTATCTGCAAGAATTATACAACACCCCCACCCGCGATTTCGACGTGGTAAGCCGAGGCGAGTGGTGGTTTAGAAACACTACGGAAGAACTGGAAGAAGAGCTAACCTACAAAAACTACTTTGCATGGCGCGACCTTACCGACGACGCGGAGTTTGCCCTGCTAAACGAAATCGTAGATGTCGAAAATCTACTATGGTACTACGCCTTCCAAATTTTTGTGGCTAACGCGGACTGGCCGCATAATAATCTGCGCCGTTGGCGTTACACGGGCGAGCCATTCCCGGGCATGGCACCGGAGCTGGACGGCCGCTGGAGATATGCCATCTTCGACCTCGACCAAACCTTTGGGCTGTTTGGGCAAAACTATCGCCGCCCCATTTTTCAACATGTACTAACGCAGGACAACTACGCGGGGCAGCTAATCCGCACCATCCTGCAACGCCAAGACATGGCCGAGCTTTTTACAATGATGATGAATGACATAGCCGCCAACGTAGTAAACTACGAAATCGTAAGCGAAATCGTTGACAACCTATTCGAAGAAGCCCACAACGAGATGAACCACACAATTGAAGCAGAGCTACTCAACCACTGGGTAGGCTGGTACAGCATAGGCAACTACCGCAACCGCACGCTGGATTTTGCCGAGCGCAGGCATATCTTTATCAACAGAAGCCTGGCACAAAAATTCGACTTTGACGAGGACAGCGAAATGTTCGAGGTGCGGGTACTCGGCGGCGAGGCAATCATCGGCTCGGTACAGGCGACATCTTCGCGTTATTTTGCGCATTTGACCATCCCCGTGACACCCGTTTTGCCTCCAAATACCGCCTTTTCTCACTGGGAAATTAACGGCGTGAATGCTTCGACCAAAACGACAAAGGTGACGGTAGCCGACGCGGTAGACGGCGTGGTAACGCTCACCCTCGTAACCGTCCCCGACCTTCCGCCGCTTATGATTCACTACGCCTCCGTCACAGAAAGAGGCAACGGCATAGGTATAACAAACAGTTCCTACGAGCCGTTGCGTACAGAGGGTTTCTTCCTAAGCAACAGACTTGATAATCTGCAACGCTTCCCTGTGCCGGCCATTACCCTTGAGCCCGGCGGAACATTCTACTTTGCAGGACGGGACAGCCGCGGGCAGGAAGATATCTTCCGCTACCGCTTGGATTTTAATATCCGCGAAAACCGCCGCGTTTTCCTTTCCGACGAGGATGGCAATATTTTAGACAGTGTGATTATTAACCAAGATGGAGTGATATTTATGGTAGAAGCAATGCAAGTAAAAGTGCACGAAGCAGAAAGAGAAATTCGACTTGCTCCTATTTCCGAAACAAAAAAAGGCTGCCCCTTGCGCGGGATGTTTGCCGACGGCAAAATTTCTTCTGATAAATTTATTGCACGAAAACAAGAAGAAAAGAAGCTTGAGCAATGACATCGATATACATTTTGGACGCCTGCGCTATGCTTGCCGTCTTAGCAGACGAAAAAGGCGCAGACATGGTAGAAGCAATATATGAAAAAGCCGCCGAGGGCAAAGTAACACTTGCCATAAACAAGGTAAACCTGCTGGAAGTTTACTATGACTTACTCCGCGCTTACGGCATCATGTATGCGGATACCTTTTATAATGATGTTAAGCGTCTACCCATCCAAATATTCCATGAGCTTTCCGATGAAGTGTTTAAAGAAGCAGGGCGGCTAAAAATAACATACAAAATATCACTTGCAGATTCCTTCGCATTGGCACAGGCTATCGTCTCTAACGGGTCGCTTCTGACATCCGACCACCACGAATTTGATGTTATCGAGGGCAAAGAAAAAATAAATTTTGCGTGGATACGCTAGGGACAGGGAGCATAGTTTAAGATGATTGATATTGCACTCGTAGGCACGGGCGGAATGATGCCCTTGCCAAATCGTTTTTTGTCCTCTATGTTATGCCGCGTAAACGGCAGCCTTATTTTATTCGACTGCGGAGAAGGCACGCAGGTAAGCCTGCGGCTTTTGGGCTGGGGGTTTAAACAGATTGATATTATTTGCTTTACGCATTTTCATGGCGACCATATTTCGGGCTTGCCGGGGCTTTTGCTTACCATGGCAAATGCCGACCGCACCGAGCCGCTAACGCTCATTGGCCCGCAAGGTCTCGCTTCCGTCGTAAACAGCCTGTGCGTAATCGCCCGCGACCTTCCCTTTCCCATAGAATTTATGGAATGGGAAACAAATACCGAGCATAGCTACTCCCCCGACGAAATGCTGATTTTAAAAGCCCTGCCCGTTAACCACCGCACGCCATGCTTTGCATACAGCGTGGATTTATTGCGTCGCGGCAAGTTTGACCCGCACCGCGCAAGCGAGCTGGAAATCCCCGTAAAATTCTGGGGAGAATTGCAAAAACAAAATGACAAAAAAATCGTATATAATGATAAAACCTTTACAAGCGACATGGTAATGGGTGCGCCGCGCAAGGGTTTAAAGGTCGTGTTTTGCACGGATACCCGCCCAACGGCGGCATTGCCCGCCTTTGCGGAAAACGCCGACCTGTTTATCTGCGAAGGCCTGTACGGCGAGGACGACCTTCAAGAAAAAGCCGCAAAACGCAAGCACATGATTTTTCGCGAAGCAGCCGAGCTTGCAAAAAAAGCAAATGCACGCGAGCTTTGGCTTACGCATTACAGCCCTTCCCTGCCCGACCCGTACAATTACCTCGCAAACGCAACAAAAATCTTCCCCGCAACAAAAGCAGGAAAAGACCGCATGATAAAAACATTAAAATTCGAGGGGTGATACAGTGACAGACCAAGACCTTATAAAATCATTCCTCGACGGTAATCAAGACAGCTTTGAGGAGCTTGTAAACCGTTACAAAAACTTGGTCTACTCCGTCATCACGCGCCAAACCCGCGACGTCGAAGAGGCCAACGACATCTCGCAGGAGGTCTTTATAAAAGTGTACAAAAACCTGCACAAATACACGGCAGAATACAAATTTAGCACATGGATAATGAGAATCACAAGCAACCATATAATAGACATGCACCGCCGAAAAAAAATCGAAACAGTATCCATAGAAGCCACGGAGTACCGCGCCGACAGCCACGCAGATTCTCCCGAAACAGAGCTAATCCGTGCCGACCAAGCAAAACGCATAAATAAAATAGTAGACACCCTACCCGAAAAATACAAAATCCCTGTAATCCTATATCACCACGACGACCTAACCTACCAAGAAATCTCCGAAAAAACAGACGAACCGCTTTCCAAAGTAAAAAACCGAATTTTTCGAGGACGAAAAATACTAAAAGCATTACTGGCAGAGGAGGCATAAAAATGGATAATCAAAAGCTGCTTGGGTTAGGGTTTATCGCCGTATTGGCTGCGGGGATTGTTTTGCTTTTGGTGTTATCGGGCGTGGACGAAAACTACGATTTTGCTGATACAACTTACGCGGAATGGGAAGAAATTGAAACAGCCCCCGAGCCGGACGAGCCAAGCGAAGCAAACGAAACGGACGAGATACCCGCCGATACCTCCATGTATATATCCATAGGCGGAGAATATTTCCCACTCGACATCGACGGGTTGGACTTGAGCCTTCGTGGACTGGGCAACGAGGATATTATCCCCCTGCGCGATATGGAAAACCTGGTATGGTTAAATTTGGACGATAACAATATCACCGATATTTCGCCCCTTGAAGGGATGGGGCTTACTTGGCTTAACCTTGGCTGCAACGAAATCGAGGATTTTTCCCCGCTCACCACCCTTACGGAGCTTACTCATCTGGACATTCACAACACAGGTTTAAGCGATTTAACGCTGATTTCAAGTCTTCCTGCGTTGGAAGTATTAAACATCAACGATAACCAAGTGTCCGACATTTCGCTTCTTGTTAACACTAACATCACAGCACTTTTGGCAAATGACAATCAAATAACAGACATTTCGCCACTTGCGGAGCTGGAAAACTTAATGG
Organism: Defluviitaleaceae bacterium; assembly: GCA_009786685.1. Lineage (GTDB taxonomy): Bacteria > Bacillota > Clostridia > Lachnospirales > WQUN01 > WQVC01. The sequence continues at coordinate 26,268 of WQRQ01000007.1, read as the reverse complement.
TTTTAACTCTTACCAACAACCAAATAACAGACATCGCACCGCTTGCAAACCTCACCGCGATTATGGATTTAAGCGACAATCCGATTACCGACTGGCAGCCTTTGTCGCATATTTTGTTTGTGGAAGGTAGGCCAAGGCTCCCGGGGCTGGTGGTTTACGCGCTTTCCGAAGATATGTTTACACAGGCGCAAGAAGTTGGGCTGCGCGGCAACGGGGCTGTTATTTTTGAAGTCCCCGACATGGGCTGGAATCCCTTCCTTATGCAAGCGGGAGACCCCACCTTCGAAATCGTGGAAGGGCCTTACGGCAACGCCATTTTTGTAAGCGAACGCACAAATACATGGGACGCGCTGGATGTTGCCCTTACACAATGGGGCGATGTGTTCCTAAACTTCGAAGAAAGCGACTACGACTTTTTTGTCCGCGGCAGAAACGCCTCCGATTCCACGATACATTTTGCAATCGGCGCGATGGACGGCCCATGGGCATGGCTCGCCTTCACAGAAGTAGCCCCCCAAGCAGAATTTACGCTGGAAGCAATACTTTCGCTTGACGCCTTCGAAGCAATCGGCGGGAGCGAGCAGTTTTTGGAGCGTGGCTTTCGCCTTCTAACCGGATGCTTACACCCATATATAATATATGAAGCAAAAATCACCCGCAGATAGGAGTAAAAACCATGTGCAAAAAATATGAAAATTTTATAATGCAATATTTCGAAAAAACAATAGAGCCTAAAAACGCAAAGGAACTCGTGGAGCATATGCTAATCTGCGAAGACTGCCGCGAGCTTTACACAACCATGGATGCTTCGTACGAGTTGGCAGGCCAACTCACCGACGCCCCCGAGGATTTTACGCAAAACGTAATGTCTGCCATCGCCAAGGAGAAAAAACACGTACCTAAGCAAACCCCCGCGCTTCATTTAATATGGGGTATAAGCGCGTTGCTTATCGGGCTTTTCCTTTTGTTTAACCCGGAAATCTTTACCGCGGCATATACGCCCATCATCGAAACCTTTACCATCGCAGCATCATTGCCCACAGAAGAAATCGGCATTTTCGCGCTTATTCTAACCGCAATCACCGGGGCTTTGCTGTATGTACTTCACAATGGGGAGAAAGTCAAAACATGATAATTTTAGGCATAGAAACAAGCTGTGACGAGACCTCCGCCGCAGTGGTAAAGGACGGCCGCCACGTGCTTTCCAATACAATCGCGTCGCAGGTTGAAATACATGCGGAGTTTGGCGGCGTTGTGCCGGAGATAGCGGCGAGACGGCATATCGAGTGCATAGGCTACATCGTGGACGAGGCACTCGGCGAAGCGGGTGTTACCTTGGCCGATATCGACGCCTATGCCGTAGCAAACGGACCCGGCCTCGCGGGCGCGTTGCTCGTAGGCCTAAATTACGCAAAAGGTCTCGCATTCATAAACAAAAAGCCCCTCATAGGTGTACATCACATAGAGGGGCATGTTTGCGCAAATTTTTTGGAGACGGAGCTTGAGCCGCCGTTTTTATCCCTTGTTGTGAGTGGCGGGCATACCTCGCTACTTGCCGTCGAAGACTACGAAACCTATCGCATAGTAGGCGCGACCCGCGACGACGCCGCAGGCGAGGCCTTCGACAAAATCGCCCGCGTACTCGGCTTGCCCTACCCCGGCGGCCCCCAAATCGACAAAATATCATGCGATATTGAGCCTACCATTACCTTCCCACGCGCAAAGGTTCCCGATTACGACTTCAGCTTCAGCGGCCTGAAAACCGCCGTTATTCAATACATCAAAAAGGAAGAAAACCCGGATATCCCAAACATAGCCGCTTCCTTCCAAAAAGCTGTGGTGGACGTACTCACCGACCGCGCAGTCGCCGCCTGCCTAAACGAAGGTTTCGCCCAAATGACCCTCGCAGGCGGAGTGGCCTGCAACAAAGCATTGCGCCAAGCCATGCAGACCGCTTTTAACCAAAAAAACATAAGGCTCTACATGCCAAAGCCCGTATACTGTACAGACAACGCGGCGATGATAGCCTGCCGAGGCTACTACAGCATAAAAAATGGTAAAAATGACGGGCTAAACCTCAATGCATTCCCGGGGCGAATGGTGTAAACCTCCAAGCCTTTTGTTTAATTTACATAAAAAGCCACGGCCAAGCTGTGAGTTTGCATAAATTATTATCCAAATTTCACATTTTTTTGTCATAATTCAACAAATAAAAATTCTTGCACGCACGTGCGTATGTGATATGTTGAAAAGTACATGGTAAGCAGGCATAAATATAAAAAATTGATTGCTTTTTTATATTAAAATGTCATAATTAACGTATCTATCTAAAATTTAAAATGGCGGGATGCTTGAGGGGGACGTCTTGCGTTAACTCGCCAACATTGCCTAAGGAGGGCTTTTTGATGAGTTTTTTAAGAAACATGAAAATCAGGTCCAAACTATTCCTTGGATTTGGCGTCGTTATTGCCGCATTGATTCTTGTTGCATTCATGGGCGCAAACGACGTTTTGCAAGTAGACAGCAGGTACGGTGATACGCTTGAGTATACCGTATTTAGGTTTGAGCAAATGCTCGACCTCGAAGGCGAATTAATGAACATAAGACGGCTCGTAGCCGTTACCGCACTCCAAAGTGGTCAGTTCCCCACGCAGCTTGGTACAATAGAAGAGCTGGAAGCACAAGCCATTGCCTCTGCCGAAAGGGTAGGGCGCATAGTCGGTCGATATCGAGACAATATACTCGAAGACCCCAGTTTGGATGATTCTACCCGCAGACTAAGGGTTGGTCAATCCGATGATATAGAGCGGCTTATCTATCTGTATCTGGACGATGTCGTAGCCACTGCCGTAGACGCCGCACGCCAAGGCAGAGACTACCTTAACGCAGGCGGTATCACCATCGCACAATACCGCGAAATAGCAGTATACGCCATCGTATACGGCCGTGACATAATGGCAGAAATTGAATACCTCATCGACGATATGCTCGGCGGTTTGCGGGTAGTCATGGAAACCGTACAAGAAGACATGTCAGCATTTTCGACGCAAACGGTTACGACCCTTATCATTATAGCCGTCATAGGCGTGGTATTAGCCTTGATTGCAGCCGTTCTCATAAACTCCTTGATTTCCAAACCGGTAAGCGAGGTAGTCGGTATCCTTGAAAACGTCGCAAACGGTAACTTCAATATCAATATGAAATCCGAGCTTACCCGCGACGAAGTCGGCACAATGACACAGTATGTATACAACTTAATAAATGTGGTGCGTGGCATGGTAGATGATATCTCCGGACTCACAAATGCCGTAGTGGTAGAGGGTGACACCGACTACCGCGTAGACACCGACCGCTATCGCGGCGGCTACAACGACATGATGACCGCGCTAAACGGCTTCACAGAAAGTAACGTCTCCGAGACAATGAGCATTCTCGACGCACTCACCAAAGTAAGCAAAGGTGACTTTAACGCAAAATTAAAACAACTGCCGGGCAAAAAAGCCGTTATCAACCAAACAATGGATGAGTTTATGGCCAGCCTAAACGCAGTAAACACAGAAGTAAGTGCCATGATAGACGCCGCAGCAGTAAAAGGTAACATGAGCTTCTCCATAGACTCCACCCGCTACGAAGGCGGATGGCGCAAAATCATGGACGGCCTAAACGACATCGCCAAAGCCGTAAACGCCCCTGTTTCCGAAATTATGACCATCATGGGACAACTATCCCGCGGTGATTTCTCCAACAAAGTATCCGGCAGCTATCCGGGCGACTTCCTAAAAATGAAAGACTCCGTAAACGCCACGATAGACAACCTGTCCGGCTATATCGCAGAAATCGCTGACACCCTAACCCGCATAGCCGACGGTGACCTCACCATCTCCATCACACGCGACTATGTAGGCAGCTTTGTAGCAATCAAAGACTCACTAAACAATATCTCACGCACCCTAAACAAAACCATGGGCGAAATCACATCTGCCTCCGAGCAAGTGCTTACAGGCGCAAAACAAATTTCGTCCAGCGCGATGGACCTCGCAAACGGTGCGTCTACACAGGCCAGCTCCATCCAAGAGCTTAACGCCTCCGTAGACCTCATCAACCAACAAACACAAGCCAACGCCAAAAACGCAGGCGAAGCCAACACCCTATCACAAACATCCACATCAAACGCCCGCGACGGTAACGACGCAATGCAACAAACCCTAAGCGCGATGAATCAAATCAAAGACGCCTCAAACAACATCTCCAAAATCATACGTACCATCCAAGACATTGCATTCCAAACCAACCTACTGGCTCTTAACGCCGCAGTAGAAGCCGCACGCGCAGGCGAACACGGCCGAGGCTTTGCAGTAGTAGCAGAAGAAGTACGCTCTCTCGCAGCCCGCAGCCAAACCGCCGCCAGCGAAACAACCGAGCTGATAGGCCACTCCATCACCACGGTAGAAACCGGCTCCGAAATAGCACAATCCACAGCAGAAACACTAAACACAATAGTAGACAACGCCACCAGCGTACTAAACATCATAACCGCGATATCCAACGCCTCCGTAGAGCAAGCCGAAGCCATCTCCCAAGTGGGCATAGGCCTAAGCCAAATCTCCCAAGTGGTACAATCCAACTCCGCAGTATCAGAAGAAGCAGCAGCCGCGTCGGAGGAGCTAACCTCTCAAGCAGAACTGCTACAGCAGCTTGTTTCTTACTTTAAAGTTTAAGACCTTGGGGCTTTGTCCCAATGCCCCACAAGCCTTTGAAAAGGCTTGACCCAAACTTTAACATTACGCGCACTCGTGAAAACGGGTGCGTGTTTTTTTTGTATTTTTTGTGACAAAGTCTCGGACATTGTCATAACATTTGTCACTTCGTTACGTGTAATATGTACTTACAAAGTTGCTCGGCGCACAGGGCATGTAACATCGTCGGCACTTTAGTACATCAAGAAAGGAGGTGAAAAGTATGGCAGTTATCAGCAGACCTTTTATGGCGCGTCTTAGATTTATCAACGCCGCCGAGGACACCGTGCAAACACTTAGCCGCATTAATCCCAACTTGGAGCAGTCAGACCTGCAAGGGATTAGGCAAGCGATTAACGGTATCCGCCGTATCGACCCGGGACACCCGGCAACAGGTGGTTTTTACACCATCCAAGACGAACTGGTAGAGGCATAAAGCCCCCACATTATTAATAGGAAGGAGGTGAAAAAATGGATAACGCGACTCATCGTTTTGTATTGATATTTAACACAGACATCGGACGCAGATTACGTATCAGCATCCCCCGTGCGTGCATGGACAAGGACGCTGCAAATGCGCAAGTTTCTATGGAAGCAATCATCGCAAACGGCGCGGTACTGTCGGCAAGCAGCGGCATACCCAAAACCATAAAAACTGCGAAAACAGTAACCACCCAGCGCAGAGTAATAGTGTAACAGTGCGCAAAAGCGCACCCCCCGCAACGCAGTGAGGAAGCGAGCATGGGCTTCGCCCAAGCGCAGCGGCGGGGCTTGGGGCAGAGCCCCATTATTAATAGGAAGGAGGTGAGATTATGTTAGAAAGAGCAAAACGGCTTGTACTACGCTACGACCCGGGGCAATTCACATTCAGCAACTTTGCCATAACGGCAAGTGACGACCAGCTTTTAGGGCTTGCAAAGCTTCTAAACGGCTTCCAAGAATGCCCGGTGTACAAGGTGCTAAAAGTACGCACATTCGAATTTTAGTTAAAAAAATTCTAAAATAGGAAGGAGGTGAGACAATGGAAGTCCGCGAAACATGTGTAATGACATTTGCTACGTCATTGGACAGACAGCATAGAGTGCGCATAAACGACCCGCGCCCGTCCTTGGCTGCGACAAACGTAAACGCAACCGCGTCGATGCTACGCGCAGTTGACGTATTTGACGGTACGATAGGCAGATTGGAAAGCTTTGTCGGCGCAGAAGTCGTAACCGAAACTACCAGAACAATCATATAAAAAAAGCGAGAGCTTGCTTGAAACTTGAGCAGGCTCTCGTTTTTTATTTGACAATTTTTAGTGGCGGTATTAAAATTACTTTTATGCGGTTGTGGCGGAATGGCAGACGCGCATGGTTCAGGTCCATGTGTCCGAAAGGATGTGGAGGTTCAAGTCCTCTCAGCCGCAGTATTTTTATAAATCCTCTCCGTTTGTGGCGATTGTTTTTTTGTACCAATCGAAGGAGTCTTTTTTGCGGCGAACGAGGCTGCCTTTGCCTTCGTTGTCGCGGTCTACATAGATAAAGCCGTAGCGTTTTTTCATCTCGCCGGTGCTTACGCTTACTACGTCTATGCAACCCCATGTTGTATAGCCTATCAGGTCTACGCCGTCCAGGGCAACTGCGTCTTTCATCGCGCTAATGTGTTGTCGCAGGTAGTCTATGCGGTAGTCGTCGTGTATGCCGCTTTCTTGTACGATGTCATCTGCACCCAGCCCGTTTTCTGAGATAAACAAGGGTATCTGGTAACGGTTGAATAAATTGTTTAGCGTAATGCGCAGTCCTATCGGGTCGATAGACCAACCCCACGCACTCTCTGCTAAGTACGGGTTTTTAATAGATTTTATTGCATTGCCGGAGCTGTACTCTGCATTCGGGCGACCGGTGGCGACGGTGCTGTGGTAATAGCTTAGGCCGATATAATCTACAGTGCCCTGCTTTAAGGCTTCGGTATCTCCCTGTTCCATTTTTATTCTAACACCTATGCTCTCCAGATACTTTTTTGCTTTATTAGAATAATACCCGCGCACCTGTATGTCAGAAAAATAATAATGCCGTGCAGCGGTTTCCATGGCCTCAAGCTGGTCCTTTGGATTGCAGGTCTCTGCATAAACAGGCAAATACAACATCATCATGCCTATTTTAAAATCCGGGTTAATCTCGCGTCCGAGCTTTACCGCCTTTGCACTGGCTACCAGCATGTGGTGTGCAGCCTGTAGTGTCACCGCGTCAAAATCCTCATCTGCCGCAACACGTATACCCGTAGAAATTTCCGGGATAAAGCAGACGGCGTTTATCTCGTTAAAGGTCATCCAGTATTTTACCTTGTTTTTGTATCGCTTAAATATCGTCTCACAAAAACGCAGATAAAAATATATCATTTTTCGGCTCCGCCATGAGCCGTATTTTTCTACGAGCCCGTATGGGGTCTCGTAATGGCTTATGGTTACAATGGGTTGGATACCGTACCTTATGCACTCGTCAAACATGTCATCATAAAACCTTAGTCCTGCCTCATTAGGCTCTGTCTCATCTCCTACAGGGAAAATCCGCGTCCAGTTAATCGAAGTTCTAAAGCAGTTAAACCCCATCTCTGCAAAAAGTCCGATATCCTCCTTGTATCTGTTGTAAAAATCAATAGCGTCGTGGCAGGGATAATACGTGTCAGGGAGTACCCCGTCTGTATACACGCGATTTTTGTTTACACTACCGGCGGTAAACAAATCTGCGGTACTCACACCCTTGCCGTCTACATTCCATGCTCCCTCACACTGATTAGCAGCCAATGCACCGCCCCATAAAAAACCCTTTGGTAATGCACCCATGGTAATACCCCCTTATATGCTTGCGGCTACAAAGTAAGAATCATTTATGGCATGGTTAATATTGCCTACCTTGTCGCAATCCCCAACGACTGATGTGTTTGGAGTAATGCCATAAAAGCTAAACGCAAGTTCTTTGCGAGACGCCATGCCTGTCGCATGTAGGATTAGCTCCGCCTCCGCAAAGGTCTCCTTGCCGTTTGTGTCTACATAGCTTACGCCGTCTGCTTTGATTTCTTTTACGGACGAGTTTAACTGCATGTGCAAGCTTTTGCATTTTTCGATATGCCCGTATAAAGAATGCCTATAGAGCCATGTAGCGGTTTGTGCCAGTGTACTGCCTTTTTCTATCAGCGTAACGTCACAGCCGTTTTGTGCCAACTGTAAGGCTATCTCGCTGCCTATAGTACCTCCGCCTATTATCACGGTTTTTTTACGTATATCTGTTATGCTTGGATAAATAGATGTGGCTTCTTTTGAAAACTCAATGCCCTTGATAGGCGGCGTAGTAAAATCTGCACCTACGGCTATGATGATATGGTCGGGGTTTAGCTCTCGTACATAGTCGTGGCTTGCGTCTATACCAAGGCGCACATCCACGGCGGTTTTACCCAACTGCGCAATCAGATAATCTTGATACATGCGGATATCGTTTTTAAACTTATCGTACTTTGTGTGATGCATTTGGCCGCCCGGCTCATTTTCTTTTTCCAGCAAAATGACATTATGCCCCCGCTTAAAGGCGGTGAGGGCGGCATTCATGCCTGCCGGGCCGCCGCCGATTACTACAACTTTTTGTGGCTCCGAGGAAGGTGCAAGACTGAGTGGTACTCTGTTTTCGCGCCTAAAGCGCGGGTTTACGGCGCATTGCATGTTTTCGTGTATGGTGGCGATATGGTAGCAGTGGGAACAGCGTATACATGGGACGATATCTTCGTCGCGTCCTTCGAGGGCTTTTTTTGGCCAGTATGGGTCTGCGGTGAGTTGTCTCGCCATCATTACCATGTCAAATCTACCCTCTGATAAGTATTTTTCGCACATGGCGGGGTCGCCCACCGCACCTACTATCGCGACTACGACCTTGTCCCCAAGCTCCCTTTTTACCCTCTCACAGAACTCCAGGTTATAAAACCTAGGGTCGAGAGCCTGTGGATTTACATGGGTGTTTGCCCTATATTGCTCGACGCTAACGCCGCCTACACAGTCTGCGCCGGCAGAAATATTAACGATGTCAAGGTATGGATAAACCTCATGTATAAATGCCATCATGTCATCCTCGGAAAAGGATTCCTCTACCATAAGGTGACGGCTAAACCGCGCCATCACGGGGAAATCAGCCCCCACAGCCTCGCGCACGCGGGTAATAATCTCTTTGCCCAAGCGCATTCTGTTTTCTAATGAACCGCCGTACTCATCTATGCGTTTGTTCCATCCGGGTGACATAAATATAGAGTGCAGGCTGTCGTGCGCAAGGTGCAGCATTATCATATCAAACCCAAAGTCTTTGGCTTTTATGCAATCATCGCAAAGTACATCGATTTGTTCTTTTATCTGTTCCTTTGTCATTTCCTTGCCTGATAATCCAAAGGGGTCTATCCCGTCAGATACCGCAAGGCATGTGCCGTCGTCAAATCGTTGCGAAAAAAAACCAAACTGTATACAGGCGACACCGCCGCTTTGCTTCATAACAGTAAGTACCTCGCGGGTAGTTCCCCTCGCATATTTATTAAACGCATTATCCTCGCCGGAAAGCCCGCCGAGATACGAGCCTCCTACGATGATAATACCTGCCCCCCCGGCAGACTTATCAAGCAGGCTCATGCCGCTGTAGTTTACGCCGGAGAGTACTGTTTTGTGTGGTATGCCCATGGGCGCGGACGCAATTCTGTTTTTCAGCATAACATTGCCGACCCTGAGTGGGCTGAAAAGCTTAGGATATTTTACCTTCATGCCTTGCACCTCCTATGTTTCTTTACAGCCGGATTCTATTAGCTCTACCAGGGTGTCTACCGCTGCGTTTTCGTCATCGCCTGTGGCTGTTATTTCTATCTCGTCCCCCTTGGATATTAGCAGGGAAAGCAGCTTAATAATGGCCTTTGCGTTTACAGGGTCACTTTTTTCCGTGTCGCTTAATTTCTCTATGGTGATATCACTGTCAAATTTGCTCGCTTCTGTTACAAAGGCGGCGGCAGGGCGAGCGTGCAGACCTGTTTTGTTTATCACCGTTACTCTTTTTTTATACATGACATCTCCTCCTCAAGCTTGCTCTAAAACACCATCGGTGCAAAAATAAAGTTCATAACAAATCCTGCCACGGCAGAAAACCCATAAATTTTTGCCGCGTAAAAATTTTCTTTCCAGTTACTAATGCACATAAATATACCTACGATGGGGAGCAAAAAGCTCACTATTACTACGCTTATCCGATAGTTTTTTTCTCCTGAGTTATTATAATCGTTTGCCATGTTATCAAGCTCCTTCCGGCTCAAAATATATTATTAATGCAGGAAATTTTTCTTTGAGATATTTTTTTAGTGTGGCCATCGCCGCGTCGTTGTCATCCGCATTTGTTTTTAGGGTAGCGGCTATTCCTTTGGGACCGCTGTGCAGGGTATATGTCACATCACCGAGTACCAGCCCATCTGCTTCTGCAAGGATATCTTTAATCCTTGACGAAGAAACTCTAATCATATTACCAACTCCTATCTGCTAATTTATATATCAGAAGAAGCAAAGTATCCTTCTTCTGTGCATTCTCGTATCGTCGCAGGCCTGCGCAAATCACCGATTACCGTTGTGTGAGGTGTTATGCCGTAGTAGTTATACAGGTTATCATTATTGCTTTTAAAGCCTACGGAGAGTATTACTGTGTCCGCTTTTATCTCTTTTATCCCTGCATCGGGGGTGGATATCACTAAACCGTCTTTTTTTATTTCCAGACAGTCGGTATTTTGAAGTAGCGTTACATTTTGCAATTTTGATAGGATTTGGTAAGGTGTGTATGCAGGATATGTTACTTTTTCATACTCCCCACCTATCTCTTTTGTTTTTTCTATTATTGTTACGATATGCCCTTTGATAGTCAGGGCTATGGCGAGCTCACTGCCTGTAAGCCCTCCTCCGATAATAGCTACTTTTTTTCCTACGGTCTTTGTGCGGGCGTATACGTCCATTATTTGTACTGCGTTTTCTGTCCCGTTTATGCAGGGGGCTATGGGTGACGCTCCCATCGCTAGGATTAGCAGGTCGGGCTTTTCAGCAGCCACGACTTGTGGTGTTGCGTCTGTGTTTAGTAAAATTTTAACGCTGCTTTTTTTGAGTTGGGTAATTAAATATTCTTTGTAACGAAGCAGACCTGCTTTGTGCGGCTCGTGGTCTGCGGCCTTTGTTAGTCCGCCCAAGGCGGGAGATTTTTCAAAAAGGGTAACGTCATGCCCTCTTTGTGCCGCAGTAACCGCAGCTTTCATACCGGCAGGCCCTCCGCCGCAAACTACTACCTTTTTTTGCGTTTGTGCTTTTTGCAGCTCGTTTGGAACCATATCCTCAAGGTAGTTGCGTAGCTGCACTGCACATCTCTTGTCAAAGCATTTACCACACTCTATACATGGTACGATATCTTCTGCTCGGCACTCAAAGGCTTTTTTTGCCCACCATGGGTCTGCTATGCTTGCTCGCGCTATTACTACAGCGTCTGCTTTTTTGTTAAAAATCACTTCTTCTGCTTCTTGTGGAGTCATTATTTTGCCCACTACTATCACAGGTATGCTCACGGATTTTTTTATTTTTTCCGCATAGTCTGCGATGTACATATTTGGACAAAAAGGAGTACCCTCCAACTTGCCCTCAGACAAAACACTGCCATATGAAACATTAACCGCATCTATAAGCCCTTTTTTTGAGACCTCACTGATAAAACTAATTATTTCTGCATGTGGAGCCGCGCCGTCGTAGTTTTCATACGCGCTTATACGCATGTCTATGGGATAATCTGCACCCAATGCGTCACGCACAGCTTGCAGTATCATCTTTGGAAATCTAAAACGGTTTTCGTAGCTGCCGCCATATTTGTCTTCGCGCTTGTTTATCGTCGTAGAAAAAAACTGTGAAGGAAGCCACCCATGGGCAAAATGCAACATTATCATATCGTATCCTATTTTTTTTGCACATACAGCTGTTTCTACAAATTTGTCCAGCACATGCTGTATCATTTGTGCGTCCATGCCCTTTACTTCGACACCGTCGTCTCTGACTGTATCGCTCGGCCCGATAGCGAAATCTCCTGCGGGAATGTGTGCAAACATCCCCGCGTGGCAGATTTCTAATGAGGTAAGTGCCCCTGCACGTTTTAATATCATAAGTTCTTTTTTTATGCGGGGCAGCTCTGTTTCTGCAAAAAGCCATGGTCCGGGAGTTAGCCTGCATTTTGGGTCGTTTAGCGTGCCGCTCGTCCCCCTCATCATCACCGCACAGCCGGAGAGAGCCCTGTCATAGTACGCCTCTACAGGTGCGTAAAAAATGCGGTTTTTTAGCACAAGCTTGTTGATTTTTAAGGGAGAAAACAAGCTGGGGTATTTAGGGTGGATATACATGGCTACCTCCTGTGTTGCAATTTACGCGCCCGCCGCTACGAGAGCTTCTTCTTCCTTGAGTGCGACTTTGTCTGCGGAGCGTATAAACGGATACCATATCATTAGGTTTATCGCGATGATAATGAGCTGTGCGATAACAGCACGTACAGGCGTACTACTCGACAGGAACACGTTAATAATAGGCGGCGTGGTCCACGGTAGCATTACTCCCGTAAATCTGCCCACGAGTCCCACAGAGATGATGAGATACGCGACTATAGTGTTAAAGAATGTAACAAAAATGAATGGGATAAACAGTAACGGGTTAAGCATTACCGGCAGTCCAAAAAGCATGGGCTCGCCAATGCCAAATATACCGGGTACGATAGCTACCTTACCTATAGACTTAAATCTCTTGCTCCTAGAGAAGAGGAGTACAGACAGAGTAGCAGAGAGCATGTTGCCGCCCGCGCCTATGCTCATAAATCCGCTAATGCCCCATGCGGCTACGTTAGGCAAGGGTAAGCCTGCCTGCCATGCTTCGAGATTTTCCAGCCCTGCGGCTTGCTGTATCGGGTGTGTAAAGCCTACGATGGTAGACGCATGTAGCCCCACAAACATAAATAGGGTAGAGAGTGTCTGGGTAAGAGTAAGCCCAAATAACGAAAGACCTACACGCTGCAAAGGAATCTGTAATGCCCTATAAATAATATTATGCGCAGTTTCAAGCTCTGTTTGTGCAAACAGATGGTTTATGACTGCAAAAACACCCACAAGCACAACGCCGGGAACCATTACAGAAAATCCATCTTCTACAAATTTTGGCACACCGGCGGGCATTCTGATACAAATTCTTTTGTCCAAGAAAAACTTTGTAACGCGTACTACTAAAAAGGACATGAGGACTGCGGTAAGTAGCCCTTGGTGACCGAGCCAACCTGCGGGGATAGCAGAATAAAGCTCTGTAGGTGTAATTGCGAGGAAAGAAGCCACGGTAATAGGCATGACAGCTAATGCCTCTTTCATGCCAAGCCGCGAGGCGTATCGATAAGGAAGTATAAGCAGTACATAAAACGCAATGAGACTAAGGGTAGTAAACTGCATAAACTGGAATGTACGACGTACGGCAGGAACCTCTGCCATAATCGCCTGCCACGGCCCTATGTCTACAAACGCAAGCAAAACGGCAAATGAGCCTATGATAAATATTGGCATAAGAATCATAAATGTCTCACTAAGTGCGCCGATAAAGCTGTACGACTGCATCTTTTCTGCAAAAGGCATAATGCCTGTCGTTATCTTTTCGGTCATGGCCTCCAGCTTTGCGCCAAATTTTGATTGATTAGTGTCTGTTTGAGAACTCATCATATTCCCTCCTTTATTTTACTGTCATTTAATAGCTTCTAGGTGCGAAAGTATTGAGTTTAAGATGTTTTCACCATTTAGCCTGCCGTAATCTGTAGGCTCTATGGTAATCATGGGTACGTTTTTGCTTTCGTAGTCTTTTTTTAAGGAGTTTAGCTTAAACCTTACCTGAGGGCCCAGCAGGATAATGTCCGCACCATCTATTACCTTTGCTACCTCCCCCACGGGGTAGGCATTTACTATTACCTCGATGTTTTTTGCTTTTGCCGCCTCCATAATTTTGTCTACGAGCATACCCGTACTTGCACCGTATTGACACAGTAAAACTATGTTTAGCATTTTTTACCCCTCCTTTTAAGTCATTATTTTTTCATAGAGAAAAACAAGCTCTGTTGCAAAATGCTTAGATACATCTGCAATTGATACATGGTTTGTGGCGTGTACTATCAAAAACGAAAGCTCCAACCCTTCTTTTGCTTCTTGTGCCAAAAGCTGCGTATGAGCCTTGTGAGCTTTTTGCAGAGCTTCTTCGCTATGGTCGAGGCTATCTCTTGCCTTTAAAAAGTCCCCTCCCTTGGCATACTCGATAGCCTCAATAGATGAACTTCTGCTGTCACCTGCGTTTGCTATCATAGTTACAACAGTTTCCTCCAAGTTAGAATGCATGACCAAGACCTCCCTCCTGTTTTATTGTGTTAATTTTGTGAGGGAAGTGTATACCGTATCGCAAAATATAAAAATACTGTATTTTGTCACGGGTATAACAAAATACAGTATTTTTTTGCAGTCTTTTTACATTATAATGTTGTTGAAGGTTTATACCCTATAGGATAGGTGAGGCGGCTATAACATGACTGAGGATAAAAAATGCCTTGGGCTCATAAAACAGCTAAGAGAAACAAGTACATGGACAACATGCAAAGACCTCGCGCAAAAGCTAAACACCACCCCGCGCAAGGTTCGCTATCTTATTGCAAAAATCAACAGCGAAAACAATATAATAATTTCCTCTGTAAAGGGGTATTACCTTAAAGAAGACGAGGTAGCGTCATTCAACCTAGCATATAGCACCTCTGTCATACCAACAAACTATGCCGAGCGCAGAAAGTATATTTTTGAGCAGCTTATAATTTTTAACCAGTCTCCGGATATGGATGACTTAGCCGACTATTTTTGTATCTCTCCTACGACATTTAAAAACGAGCTTCCTAATCTAAAAAAAGAGCTCTCTAACTACGGCCTTTATTTTAAAATACGCAATGGCAAGATATCTGTAATAGGTAGCGACAAGGATAGGCAAAAGTTTGCATTGTCCCTCATCCGTGATGAGATGGAGCATTCCAATTTTTCGCTCATAAACATACAACAGTTTTTTAAGTCGGTAAACCTCATTGATATAAGGCAGATAGTCATAGATGTATTTGTAAAATACGAATATTTTTTAGACGAATACTCACTACTTAACTATGTGTTGCACCTTGCCGTGTGTATGGAGCATGGCAATAGCCACAATGCATACTCTGAGAGCAACGAGGTGTTTTCCGACCCTGATTTGATAAAAATTGTAGAAGACATATCCTACAGCTTAAAGAGACACTACGAGGGCAGCTATACCGCCGGAGGCATAGTGGAGGCGTCGATACTAATGTCTACCCGCGCCATCGCCCAAAAATCCGCCCTGCCGGACTTTGAGGACATAGAGCCGCTGGTGGGCAAAAAAGTAAAAAAATTAGTAATGGAAATCATAGACTCCGTAAACGAAACATACTCCATAGACCTAAAGTGCGAAAAACTGATGGTTCGCTTTGCCATGCACCTAAAAAACATGCTGATACGAGCGGACAAAAACAAAACTCTGGATAATGGACAGTTTACAAACATAAAAAAAGAGCACCCGTTTTTACATGTGATAGCAGTATATGTTTCTCGCATTATAATAAAAAGGACAGGCTACAACCTCTCGGAAGATGAGATAGCATACATCGCACTGCATATAGGCGTGATGTTAGAGGAGCAAACTGTAAACCAAGAAAAGCTCTCGTGCGTGATATTTGCCACCGACTATCATAAATTTATAAAAAACATATACAAAAAACTGACACAAAAATTTAATGACAGTCTGTTTATCCAAAACGTATACACAAGCTACGACCAAATGCAAGTCGAATTAGATAGTATAGACCTGATAGTATCTACCTATGAGCTAACTAATTTGAGCCTGCCAAATATAGTAATCAGCCCATTTTTTAACGACTCCGATGTACTGGCAATAATGAGCAAAATAGAAAATTTTAAACAATTAAAACGTAAAAACAATATTCTGTCTAAAATCGAGGTGTTTATACGAGAAGATTTATGCTTTTTTGGTCACGAGTTTAAAACACCGGAGGACGCCATAGAAACAATGAGCAACTACATGATAAAAAAGAAATACGTACACAGCAGCTTTAAAAAAGAAATATACGCCCACGAGCGTATATCCCCCAGCTCATACGGCAATATAGCCATAGCACACACCCTCACCGACAGGGATTTATCCTCGCATATATCAATTTCTATAAACCCTACCCCCATACCTTGGGGGGATAACAAAGTAAACATCTTTTTTCTTATTTCGCTAAACAAAAAAGACCGCAGACTTTTTAAGGATATATTTAAATTTCTTACGGAAATTGTGTCCAATAGTCAGGCGTTTTCTAATATTATGAAAACAACAAGCTACGGAGATTTGATTGATGTTTTCAGATTCTTTTTGTAAAGGGCGTGTTTTTTATGTATCGTGGGATAGGTGCGTGCGATGGCATAGTGATAGCTAAGGCTTTTGTGCTTAAAAAAGAAGATGCCGTGTTTGCGGCTCGCTCTGTGCTTTCGGCAGAGGAGGAGGTCAAAAGGTATAATAACGCTGTAAAAAAATTTGTGGAGGATACGACTGTACTTGCCGCACAAGTAGAAAAAAATGCCGGTGTAGAGCAAGCTTCTATAATAGAGGCTCATGCGATAATGGCAAACGACCCCGATGTAAAAGACAGTGTGCTGGCGGAGATAAAGGATAACATGGCGACGGCAGAGGCGGCGGTGGTGAATGCATTTACGTCAGTCATAGCTATGTTTTCTGCGATGCCGGATGAATATATGAGAGAGCGTGCGCATGATTTGGCAGATATAAAGGCTCGCATACTGGAGATACTAACAGGTAAAAAAAGACACAGTATCGAGGATATATCGCAAGAATGCATAATAATCGCACGTGACATGACTCCATCAGAAACAGGTCGCATAAACAAAACCGTAATAAAAGGCGTAATAACAGAAATTGGCGGCATAACCGGTCATATGGCAATAATGGCAAAGGCCATGGAGCTACCTACAGTCCTTGGCATGGAAGGCATGTTAAAGAATGTACAAACAGGCGACACCATAGCACTCGACGGCAGTACAGGCGAGGTGATAATAAACCCCACCGAGGCAGACCTCGCAAGATATAAAAATCTGGCAAGCGAATATGACATCTACAAAAAAGAGCTTGAGGTATACAAAAACCGCCAAAGTATAACCCTCGACGGCGTACATGTAGAAATCGCAGCAAACATAGGCGGGACGGAGGATTTAGAGGCGGTCATAAAAAATAATGCCGATGGTATCGGGCTTTTTAGGACAGAGTTTTTGTTTATGGGCAGGGACAGCCTACCAAACGAAGACACTCAATTTGAAGTCTACAAAAAAGTGACAGAAGCCATGGGCGACAAACCGGTGATAATAAGGACGCTGGATATAGGCGGTGACAAAGACGTGCCGTATCTTGATATGAAAAAGGAAGAAAATCCCTTCCTCGGATACAGAGCGATACGGCTATGCCTTGGAAACAAAGAGATGTTTAGCATACAGTTACGGGCACTTTTACGTGCGAGCAGATACGGAAACATAAAAATAATGCTACCCATGATATCTACCGTGACAGAGCTTCGCCAAGCAAAGGCGATAATATTCGAGTTGAAAACGGAGCTTGAAAAAGAAGGAAAGCCATTTAACAAAGACATACAGATAGGCATCATGATAGAAACACCCGCGTCATGCCTAATCGCGGATATACTGGCAAAAGAAGCAGATTTTTTTAGCATAGGTACTAATGACCTCACCCAATACACGATGGCGGTAGACAGGGGCAACGAAAAAGTACAGTATCTATACTCCACATATGAACCTGCGGTAATGCGCTCTATTTACAATGTGATAAAATCGGCAAAAAAAGCAGGAATAATGGTAGGCATGTGCGGAGAAAGCGCAGGAGATGTAAACATGATACCCTTTTTGCTGGCGTGTGGGCTAGACGAGTTTAGCATGTCTGCTCAGTCGATACTTCGAGCAAAAAAAGAAATATGCAACCTCTCTAAGCAGGAGTTGGAAAAGCAAATAGATGTTATATTAAACATGTCCTCCAGAGAAGATATATATAATTACTGCAATCGGCAAAGGTGACTTATCCCCTGGCTTTGGTGGCGCGTTGGCGCATACCGGAGTCGAGGATTTTTTTTCGGATACGTAGGTTTTCGGGGGTTACTTCTACCAGTTCGTCTTCGGTTATGAACTCCAGGCATTGTTCCAGGGAGAGGACTTCTGCGGGGACCAGGCGTAGGGCTTCGTCTTTGCCTGCTGCGCGGACGTTTAGGAGTTTTTTCTGCTTACATATGTTTACTTCCATGTCGCCGCTGCGGGCGTTTCTGCCTACCACCATGCCTGTGTATACCTGTGTGCCGGGGACTACAAAGAGGCTGCCGCGTTCTTGGGCGTTGTACATGCCGTAGGGTACGGCCTTGCCTGTTTCGAAGGAGATTAGCGAGCCTTGGGGACGCTCGGGGATGTCGCCTTTGTAGGGCGCGTAGCCGTCGAAGAGCGTGTTTATTATGCCGTTGCCTTTTGTGTCGGTGAGGAACTCGCTGCGATAACCGATTAGGCCGCGTGCGGGGATGGAGAAATCGAGGCGCGTGTAGCCGCCTTTTGAGGCGGCCATGTTTAGCATTTCGCCGCGGCGGCTGCCCAGCTTTTGGATTACTACTCCTGTAAATTCTTCGGGGACGTCTATGGTTACGGATTCCATCGGCTCTTGGCGTTCGCCGTCGATTTCTTTGAACAGGACTGTGGGCTTGGAGACTTGGAATTCGTAGCCTTCACGACGCATTGTCTCTATCAGGATGGAAAGGTGAAGCTCGCCTCTGCCCGATATTTTAAATACCTCGGTGCTTTCGGTGTCTTCTACGCGTAGGGATACGTCGGTGTTTAGTTCTTTGTACAGGCGTTCGCGGACTTGGCGCGAGGTTAGATATTTGCCTTCTTTGCCTGCGAAGGGGCTGTCGTTTACCATAAAATGCATGGTGAGCGTCGGCTCGGAGATTTTGCTGAAGGGGAGCGGTGTGGGGTCTTCCGGGGCAGTTAGGGTGTCGCCTATTTTAATTTCCGGGATGCCCGAGATTGCTATTATGGAGCCTACGCTGGCCTCGGTTACTTCCTCTCGGTCGAGGCCGGAGAATACATATAGCTTGGATATTTTTACGGATTTTTGTATATCCGGCTCGTGGATGTTTACTATGGTTAGGGTGTCGCCTACTTTTGTTGTGCCGTTTACTACGCGGCCTATGCCGATTCTGCCTAAGTAGCTGCTGTAGTCTATATTGTAGATTAGGGCTTTTGTGGCGGCAGAAGGGTCGCCTTTTGGTGCGGGGATGTACTCGATTAGGGCTTCGAAGAGGGGCTTCATGCCGAGGCCTTCGTCTGTGGATTCTTTCGACGCCCAACCTTTTTTTGCACTGGCGTAGATGAAGGGGGAATCGAGTTGTGATTCCGAGGCTTCTAATTCCATAAAAAGCTCCAGGACTTCGTCTACTACTTCGTCGGGGCGGGCTTCCGGGCGGTCTATTTTGTTTACGCAGCAAACTATGGGCAGGTCGAGGTCGAGGGCATTTTTTAGCACAAATTTTGTCTGCGGCATTGGGCCTTCGAAGGCGTCTATTACCAGGACTACGCCGTCTACCATTTTAAGCACGCGCTCCACCTCGCCGCCAAAATCGGCGTGGCCGGGGGTGTCTATGATATTTATTTTTGTGCCTTCGTATTGTACGGATGTGTTTTTTGCAAGGATGGTGATTCCGCGCTCGCGCTCTATGTCGCCCGAGTCCATTACGCGCTCCGCTACGTGCTGGTTTTCACGAAATGCGCCGCTTTGCCATAGTAGCTGGTCTACGAGGGTGGTTTTTCCGTGGTCTACGTGGGCTATTATTGCTATGTTTCTGATTGCCATAATTTTTCTCCGTTCAACGCACGCGTTCTTTGCGCGGCATGTTTTATTTTTGTGACTTTGAAGTATAGCATAAATGCAGGATATGCGGAAGCTGTAGCGGTTTAGATGTTTTGGCTAAAAGCTTGCCGACCCGCATAAACACTACAAAGTCGTTTGGAGAAGTGTCCCCTTGACACTACAAAAAAGCCCCTTGGAATTTTGGCAAAACCGCAAAACCATGGGAGCGTATAAAGAGGTAGTTTTTGAAGAAGTATTTGTACACATGAGAAATTTATATATTCTAATATTGAAAATCCTTGTGTGGTCAATTATAATCTACGCATAGGGGAACGCACCCGTGCGACAGGAGCAGATAAGATTTGGCGGAAACACTTCATAAGGCACAGGATAACAGCGTAAAAGCAATATTATCTGAGAACGAGCTTTTTTCAGAATTTTTAAAAAGTTTTGTTCCTATTGAAATCCTTAGCGATGTATCCCCCTCCGATATTGAAGATGTTACAGAACGATTGATTTCTTTAATATCCGAGCAAAAAGATGGAGATACTATTAAAAGGGTCAATCTAAAGGGCAATGCTCCACTTTTTGTAATCACCATTGTGGAGCATGAATCTAAACTTCCGCGCACCGTTTAAGATGTTACTTTATATTGCATTGATACTTGACGCATATGAAAAAGAGGTCAACAAAAACACGCCCGTTACACATACAAAAAATTTCAAATACCCTCCGATTATCCCGATTATTTTTTACGATGGGGATGACGAGTGGACTGCTGAAATGAATTTTTTGCACCGCACGGAAATGAGCGATACTTTCGAGAAATACATTCCCAAGTTTGAGTACGAACTTATAAACTTAAAAAAGTACAGCTTTGAGGATTTGGCAAATTTCAACAACATTGTTTCGCTGTTTATGATGGTTGATAAGATGAAAGACCCCGAAACTTTCAAAGAATGGGGTAAACTGTCAAAGGAAAAATTAGACAGTCTTAATATACCGCGACATTTAAAGGAATTGCTTGTTAAAGTTATTTCAGTATTATTTACTCGTATTGACGTACCACAAGACGAAATTAAAGATTTTGTAGAAAAAATTGACGAGAGGGGCGTGAGTGAATTGATAGCCGCCGGAGTTTATAGTGTACAGGAAACAAGGAGAGAAGCGAGAGCAGAAGGTCGAGCAGAGGTAACGAGAGAATATGAGCCTCGTCTATCTGCCGCCATCAAAGCACTTATTGACACAGGGCGCACTATTTCAGAGATAGCTGCACTAATGAATATGTCTGAAAATGATGTTTTGGGACTTGTGCCTAACTAGAGTTTCCATTCCAAGTTGGATGTAAACGCACAAAGTATTGCCAGCCCGACAGGAGAATAAACCCTTTTGTCGGGCTTTTTTACACCTTTTTAGGCTAGATGATGAAAAAGTCCTTGACAAGTCGCCACAGGGACGCGCACGATAAAAAAGCGGGCGCACATTCTCTTTCCCGTTTAAGGCGAAATAACCGCGCACGGCGGGTGCGACTAACGGGTTGACAAGTAACCGATTCCCGTTATAAAATATGACGTAACACATGCGAAAAGGGGACAAGCTCAAATGTCTGACTACAGCATACATAAATACCGTGAGCAGTTGCTTCGTACAGTAAGCCGAGCCGCCGAGGTTTTGCTTACTGCAAACGAAAAAGACTGCATGGAAGCTCTTATGAAGGGCATGGAAATCGTAGGCGAATGCCTAAACGTAGACCGTGTACAAATTTGGCGCAACGAGATGGTTAATGGTGAGTTACATTTTGTAATGCGCTACGAGTGGCTAAGCGAACTGGGGAAAAAACGTATAGAAGTCCCTCTGGGGCTTAGCGGTGCGTACAGCGACCGCAATGGCTGGCTGGAAAGGTTTATGCGTAAGGAATACATCAACGCGCCTGTTGCTACCCTTCCGCCTGACGAATCGGCGTTTCTTGGCTACTATGAAATGAAATCCATTGTAATTTTGCCGTTATTTCTCGATGAAAAATTTATCGGCTTTTTTAGCGTAGACGACTGCGAAGAGGAACGCACCTTTACAGATGACGAGATGGAGATGATGGCGTCCACGGGGCTTATGTTTGCCAGCGTTTTCCTTAGAAATCACCAAGACGAGGTGATTTGTGACACGCGCAAGCAACTGGAAGAGGCTTTGCAAAAAGCGATTTCTGCAAGCCGTGCAAAGAGCGAGTTTCTTTCCGCCATGAGCCACGAAATGCGCACCCCTATGAACGCAATCATAGGCATGGCCGATATCGCAAAAAACTCCAAAGACCCTCATAAAACAGAGGATTCTCTGGATAAAATATCCGAGGCGGCGCATCATTTGCTCGGCATAATTAACTCCGTGCTGGACATGTCCAAAATAGAAGCCAACAACATGGAGCTTAAAAAAACGTCGTTTAATCTTAGAGAAATGATGGAAAAAATCGTTGCACTAAACAAGCTAAAGCTGGAAGAAAAAAATCATTGCTTTACCGTTAACATAGATGAATACATGCCGGATATGTATGAGGGCGACGACCAGCGGCTTACACAGATAATCACAAATCTGCTTTCCAATGCAATAATATACACGCCGGAGGGCGGTAGTGTAAGGCTTTCTGTGGTGCTGGAGCAGGTAAAGGACGGTATTTGTGAGCTGCGCTTTGAGGTTAGCGATACGGGTATCGGTATTTCCTTTGAAGAAAAAGACCGTATCTTTGAAATGTTTGAACAGGCGGACAAAAGTGCCGCAAGAGAATACGGCGGAACGGGGCTTGGGCTGGCGATATCAAAACGCCTGGTAGAGCTGATGGACGGCAAAATCGACGTAAAATCCAATGTCGGCAACGGCTCTACATTCTTTTTTACGGTAAAGCTAAAGCGGTTAGAAAGCTTTAACAAAACCCCAAGCTTCCCCGGCAAACGGATTTTGCTGGTAGATGACATCGAAATAAACCGCGAAATAATGCTCGCACAACTGGAAAACACAAATTTGACAATAGATATCGCAGTAAACGGCCGTGAGGCGTTGGATGCGGTTTCTACAAATCCCGATTTGTACGACCTGGTTTTTATGGATATCCAAATGCCGGAAATGGACGGCCTGGAAGCCACAAGGCAAATACGCGCACTGGGCACAACAGAAAGCTTGCCCGTAGTAGCCGTAACAGCAAACGTCTTTACCGAAGACGTAGAGCAATGCTTCGCCGCCGGCATGAACGGCCACATCGGCAAACCCGTGGATTTTAATGTTGTTTATGATACGCTTAATAAGTATTTGACTTGACGATGAGGCATTGTGTGGTTATAATTAATTTATAATCAGCTTATAATAAAAAAGGGAACAGCGCGAACTGTCCCCTTGCACTCCGCTTTAAAGGCGGCAGGCTTGCTTTTAGATTTGTTGTAAAAAATAATCAGCGTACCTTATGCGAGGAGGGCTGATTATTTTTTGTGGTTTTTCGCTTCGATTGTGTACATATTTCGTCAAATTTCGAGGTGATATATTGTTTGTTTTTCTCCGAAGCGTTCTGTTTCAGTTTTTATTTTGTATCCCAGTTTTTCCAAGAGGCGGCGGGAGCGGGTGTTTGCGGTTTGGGTTTCCGAGACTACGTGGGTTAGCCTTAGCTCTTGCTTACAGAAGCTGTGGAGTACCTCCACGGCTTCTTTTGCGTAGCCTTGGCCTTGTTGGTTTGGCAGCAGAAGGAAGGATACCTCCATGTCCTCGGGGTTGTGGTGCGGGGCGAGTATTACCAAGCCTACTGCGGCGTTTGAGTTTTTTAGACGTATCGTGAAGGGGTATACGTTTTCTGCTTTTATGCAATCGCGCCATCCGTTAAGGGTGTCTTCTACGGGGCGGACGCCGCCTAAGTATTTGCGGACTTCTTCGTTAGTGATTAGTGGGGTTAGCTCTTGGAAGTCGTTTTCGCTCAGCGGGGTTAATATTATTCTCATTGATGTACCTCCTTGGCGCGGGAAACTCTGGTATTTTTTGCAGTGCCGTTGTTATACTGTTTTCGAAGGAGTGACGATATGGCTAATCAGGATTTTATTTCTAATTTGCATGAGGGGTTTAACTTCCCGTTGGATTTGTTGCGGGAATATATTGAAAAAAATGTAGGCGTTAAGGCTGCCGATTTTAAGAAAATCACCAAGGGCTACGATAGCGAGGTTTATGATATCGGTGAGTTTTTTGTTAAAATCAGGCGCGAGGGCGATGTGACTTACGAGTGTATAAAATGGGCTGTAGAGCAATGCGTGGGGGTTAAGACTGCGAAGATTTTCCATTGCGGGAAGATTTCCGGCACGGCTCGATGCCTTGACTTCTTATACTTGCTTGATTCGCTACTACTAATCCCGATAATCACGAAACGGCGGGAGTTTTAACTGTACACGGCGTTTTGCTTATAATCTGTATATGGATATTTTGCAATCTCCGTTTGAGAAAAACTCCTCTACCTCATAATCAAGCACCCCATTTTTGTATATTTCGTTATACAATTCGGAGAGATTCTCGGTCTTGCCGTGATAAATTTGCCAACCGCTATCCGGCAAAGTGATTTCATAATAATCAGCAGTCAGATAACGCTTTTTTATCTTGTCCATGCAAAAGTCAAGTGTTGCAAAGTCACCAATAATATAATCAAAACTGTCATCATTCCAATTGCAACCAACGCCTTTTAAGCTGTGATTTGGATATTCAGTTCTCATGTAGTTCCAAAAGTCACCGATGTTTCGGTATTGCTCACTGTCTTTGCAATCGAAACGTATTTTAATTCCTTTGAAACACATACCAATCAACCTCGCATTATATAAATTACTAAACTCATGCCACCCACTGTGGCATAACGCACCTAAAAATCATACCCTGCTATTGCGCTGTTCATAATCCCGATAATCACGAAACGGCGGGATATTTAACCGTACTTTGAATTTTTGCTTTCATTTTTCTCCGACTATTTCAATATAAAAAATTTCAAGCATCATCATGTTAAATCTTTTGCTAATATAACAGCATGATGATTTATTTCATAAGCATTTGGTTGTATGCCAATTACCCTAAAGCCATAACTTAACAGCCAATCATAATCAATATGTTTATATGATTCCAAATTTTTAATTTCATCGCCTATATCACCCAAAGGTCTATCGTGTATTGAAAATTGTGTTGAACCCATAACTGTGCGAAAGGTTAAATAACCCTTAGATTTAGCATATTCACAAGCTCTATCGAATAACTCTTTCATTTTATGTTCTAAAGCGAATATACCATTGTCATTATAGCCACAACACTCAAGTTCAATGGTTCGATAACTTTTATACTCCCGAAAAAATGCCCAGCCTATCGGGTGGTTCTTATCTTCTCCGATATACCAACCAATACTTTCAATCGCTTCGCTAATATCGCTTAATTGTTTGAATGCAGATTTATACTCCCACCATTCCGGCATGATTTCTGCCATCATTGTAGCAACAACAGGAACGCTTGTTGGGATTAATTCAAATATAGCCATTATTAAGACCATTCCTTTCATGGATACTTTTAATTAAATTATTGATTTGCTTCTCTGACATGATTGATAATAATAACGTTTTTATTCTTTTAACATCAAAGTCGATTTTTGGCAACGGTTTTAACTGCTCCCATTGTAAAAACGTTCCCCAACAAAACGAAATCCAGTTCGCGTTTATCGTTTTGTCACGCCGTATGGCAGTTACAAGTAACTCTTTGTTTAATTCATCCATGCAAGTCATAAATTCATTTGTTGATAACATTAAAATATGTTTAATGATTTTTGTATTAGCTATGTCATTTTCCTCAAGAAAGTTGAATATTTCTTTGCTTTTTGCAGTTAGATTTTGGACACGTTGTTTGTATGGTTTTATTTGATAATATAGCTCTCGTGATAAATAAGAAACTCTGTTTTTATAAAGTTTGCTATAAAACACGTCTCCTTGCTCAATTAAGGTAACGATACTATTTAAATCTCCTCCTATGGAATCAATATCTGGCAATTCTTTATTTCTATTGCAAAGAAGTAAACCATTACGAAAAAAATACGATTGTAAAAGTGATATTTTCTCTTCGTTTTTAATCATATCTTTGACCATTATTATGACCGTACCTTTCGTTATCGTTATCCTAACCTCTGTGAAGCTGTCAAAATTTTTTTCATACTACCCTCTTTGCATGAACAAAATATAAATAATAAATCCCGCTGCGCTGTTCATAATCCCGCTACTCACGAAACGTCGAGGATTTTATCCGCACATGGTTATCTGTTTATTTGTTGTATACACATAAATTTTGCACTCATATCTGATTGTCCCAATCTCCAACCAAAGGGCTGTTCAGTATGCGGAATTTTTTGCGGGTTTCCCATATACCCAATAATGCGTGGAAGTTTTCATCGGGTGCTATCATAAGATTAGCCAAATCGTCAATTTCTGCTAAGTCAGATGAAGTTAGGCG
>WQRQ01000006.1 GCA_009786685.1 Defluviitaleaceae bacterium | reverse complement strand
GCCGCTACAGCGGGCAAAGCCCGCTTCCGCTTCCTCACCGTGTCGCGCTTTAGCGCGACACGGCTCCGGAGCCGCGCTGTGCGCGGAGCAGACGCCGCTCCAGTTTGCGTTCGATATAGGCTTCTACTTCTGCTATGTTAAGCGGAGAATTCTTATCTCGTATCCACAGCAATGTGATTTTATTGCCGTCGAGGTCCAGCAAAATGGAGCCGGGCATTAGTGTAATCGAGTCTACCAAAATAACCTTCAGCACATCTGCTTCTATCTTGGTTCGGATGGTGACAATGTCCACCTTTGGCCCTTTAATAATCACCTTTATAATCTGAAAGCCCGCCACATAAATCTGCCCTATCAAATAAAAGGGAAACGTGGCGAGCTTATAAAAATTTATATTGGAGACTTCCTTAAACGGCAAAAATTTATGCACAAAAATCAGAGCGATGATACTAATCACCACCCCCGTAACCACACTGCGCACGGAAATACTTTCCGCAAGGATAATCCACACCAAGGTAAGTGCGACTATAGTAAAAACGGTATGCTTGCCCAACGCAAAAGCACCTCGATAAATTTTTACACGATTATATCATAGTGTTTTTTTTATTCAAGCGTATGATATAATGTCCAAAACATTTACAAAGGATGTTGTCGATGACAAAATACAACGTACTTTCCAACATAGGCTTTACAGTAAAATCCACATGGCAGGCAGATAAGATTCTTTTAATTTGGGTGTTTGCAGGTACATTTGTGCGGATATTGTTTCCGTTTGCGGGCATTATTACGCCTCGTATTGTTATTGACGAAATCGTTGCGGGTGCCGGCCGGCAGCGGTTTATTACTGTTATGGCGGTTATGGCATTGGTGCTGGTTGTTATACATTTTGTACATGGATATGTCAGGAATAAAATTAACCAGCACACCAGGCGCGTTGCCGCTACGGATTTTACCGTAAAGCATTCTCGCAAGCTTTTGACCATGGATTATGCAAATCTGGAAAAACCGGATTCTATTAAACTAAACAATAAAACCACACAAAATGTGTATAACAACGACGGTGCGGATTTTTTCCTCGCCACGTTGTCCGGCCTTAGTGAAAATATAGGCGGGCTGGTGCTGTTTGGCGGGGTAATTGCCATGGTACACCCGCTTATTTTAGTGCTTTTGGGGATAAGCGTGGTTATCAACGGCTTTCTCCACCGCCGGCACAGGAAATTTGACGAAGGCCGGCGGGAATATGTAGGAAAAACCAACAAGAAAAAATATACGGCTCGCTGGGTACTGAGCCAGAGGCCCTTTGCGCAGGATATCCGTGTGTATTCCATGGTGGGCTGGCTTAGGGGGCGTTGGGAAGAGCCATTGCTCGCGGTACGCGCTTCCGATATAAAATCTGCAAAAATGGGAATGACCTCCGGGCTGGCAGACAGCTTTATGGTGCTAGTCCGCGACGGAGCGGCTTACGCGTTTTTAACATATCTTTTGCTCGCCGACAGAATAGGCTTGGGCGAGTTTGTAATGCTTTTTGCCGCTATCGGCGGTATGGCAGCGTGGATAAACGGTATTTTGACAAACGGGACAGGCCTTTTCCGATGCTCCGTAAATGTAAGCGACCGCAGGGAAACCTTGGAATACCCGGATAAAGAGGGCAAGCAAAGGCCGGTGGAAGGCACAGAAAAAGCCCCGGAAATACGCCTGTCAAACGTAAGCTATACTTACCCGGCAGCAGATGTACCCGCAATAAAAAATATTTCGCTGACAATAAAGCCGGGCGAACGCCTTGCGATAGTGGGTGTAAACGGCGCGGGCAAAACCACGCTTATAAAGCTTATCTGCGGCTTTTACAGCCCTGCCGACGGCGAAATTTTTTATAACGGCACAAATATCGGAGAGCTGGACAAAAACGACTATCTTTCTGCCGTCACCGCCGTTTTCCAAAGAATTTATATTATGCCGGAGAGTATAGCGGTAAACATAGCGCAAGACAACAACCCCCACATGGAAAAAGTACGCAGCTGCTTGATAAAAGCGGGCCTGTGGGAAAAAGTAAAAACCCTGGAAAACGGGCCGGAAACAAACCTGGTGCGGGAGGTCAACGAAGACGCGGCAGAGCTTTCCGGCGGCGAGCTGCAAAAGCTTGCCTTGGCGCGTGCGCTGTACAAGGACGCGACCTTGATTATTTTAGACGAGCCGACCGCCGCACTGGACCCTATAGCAGAAAGCGAAATGTACAGGCAGTATGCATCCCTAACCGAGGGCAAAACTTCGATTTATATATCCCACCGTTTAGCAAGCACCCGCTTTTGCGACAGAATAATTTTACTCGACGGCAACACAATAGCCGAGGAAGGCACCCATGACGAGCTGATGTCCAAAAACGGAAAATACGCCGAGATGTTTGCAACCCAGGCGAGCTATTACAATGACGCAGGTGCGCGTCTTTCTCCGGGAGGTGCGGCATGAGCAGATTCCACACCGGCAACGAAAGGCTTACCCTAAAGCAAGCCCTAGCCTACAACAGGCGTGCGATAAAAATACTGCACAAGGTACGTCCGGGTGTATTGGTTATTGACTGCATAAATTCCGCGATTGAGGCAATTAACCCCTTGGTTGTTTTGTTTTTGTCGTCTCTTGTTATCAGCGAGCTTTCCGGTGGGCGCGAGGTTAGCCGCATTGTATTCTATGTAGCCTTGGCGGTGGGGAGCGGGTTTTTATTTTCTGCTGCAAGCAATATTTTGTGGTATGTGCGTACTAAAATCGGCGGCAACGATTTTTGGGAATGTATGCTCATGATGTTTGAAGAAAAGCATTCCTCCATGGATTTTGCAAATGTAGAGGACGCCGAGGTTGCCGCATTGCGTGCGGATATCCAAGCAAAAATTGACGCAAACGCACAGGGGCTTATGAAAATCGTATACACCGGGCCGTTTTTATTTGGGCGGGTTGTTTCGTTTATCGGTGCGGCAGTTATTTTGTCGGGAATGTTTTTTATTCCACCGGGGGAGACCTTTGCACAGTCTCATTTTATTTTGGTGCTTTTAATTATCGCTTCGATTATGGTGCCGGGCGTGGTAACGGTTGTTTTAACCAAACGCTCACATGAGCTGATACAATCCATCATGGCAAATGTTGCTAAATATAATATACTTTGGCAATACTACGCAAAAACATATACCCAAACCCCCGACGGCGGCATGGATGTCCGTGTTTTTAAGCTGGCCGGCCCCATTCTGCGGGCAATCGAAAAATCCCAAACCTGGTTTATGAAGGGCTACGAAAAAGCCGACAGCATGTTTTTTGGTATCAATGCTGCGGTTGGCGTTATTTTTACCGTGCTTGCGTTTTTGATTATCGGGCTTCGCGCACTGGACGGAATGTACGATATCGGCGAGGTTACGCGCTTTGTGGGCGCGGTCACGGCTTTTTCCACAAGCGTGGTGGCCATTATAGGACAGTCCGCAATATTGCACAGGAACGCCCCAAACCTGGGGCAGGTTTTCGATTATGTAGATTTGAAGCAGCACGCCGCCACGGCAGGCGGCAGGAAATTAAGCGACGAAACGGAGATAAAATTTCATAATGTTTCCTTCAAATATCCGAAAACCGACCGCTTCGCCTTAAAAAATATAAATATAACCTTTGCCCGCGGCGAACGCCTTGCCGTGGTAGGCATGAACGGCAGCGGAAAAACAACCATGATAAAGCTGCTATGCCGCCTGTACGAGCCGACAGAAGGGCATATCACCCTAAACGGCATAAACATCAATGAGTACGACTACGAAGAATATCTGAAAACCTTTGCAGTAGTGTTCCAAGAGTTCTTTTTGATGTCGATGCCCATAGGGCAAAACCTGGCCACAAACCTGGAATACGACACCGGCTTGGCGATTTCCGCCTTGGAAAAGGCGGGCTTTGGCGAGCGGCTAAAGGAGCTGGAGCACGGCTTGGAAACATTGCTGTACAAGCATACCGACGAAAGCGGTGTAAATATATCCGGCGGCGAAGCCCAAAAAATAGCACTGGCGCGAGCCATATACAAAAACGCCCCCTTTGTAGTGCTCGACGAGCCTACCGCCGCACTGGACCCTATTGCGGAGTTTGAGGTATACAGCAAATTTAATGATTTGATTGGCGAAAAAACTGCGGTGTTTGTATCACACAGGCTATCATCATGCAGATTTTGTCACCGTATAGCTGTTTTCCATGAGGGCCGGATTATCCAGCACGGCACCCATGAGGGGCTTCTGGCAGAAAATAACGGCAAGTATCACGAAATGTGGTGTGCCCAAGCGCAGTATTATGAGTAGAGGATGGTATAAATGGAAAGAAAAACAACAAAGCCCATAGTAGCGGTAGTAGGCCGACCAAACGTAGGCAAGTCCACGCTGTTTAACCGAATAGTAGGTGACCGCATAGCGATAGTGGACGACAAGCCGGGCGTAACCCGCGACAGATTATATGCAGATGCAGAATGGCTAAACCGCGCCTTCACGCTGATAGACACAGGCGGTCTCGACCCCGACGCAGACGACGTAATCACAAAAAACATTTTCCGCCAAGCGGAGGCGGCCATAGAAACCGCCGATATCGTATTATTTCTTGTGGACATAAAAGCGGGCGTTTTGGATGCCGACCGCCAAGTGGCGGACATGCTTCGTCGCGCACAAAAGCAGGTAGTCCTCGTAGTAAACAAGGTTGACGTCCCCACGCGAGAAAACCACGAGCTATACGAATTCTACGAGCTTGGTCTTGGCGACCCCGTTCCTATTTCTGCGGGACAAGCCCTTGGTCTCGGAGACATGCTGGACGAAATCGCCGCGTTCTTCCCACCCGTATCGGAGGACGAATACGAAGACGACCGCATTCGCGTAGCCATAGTAGGCAAGCCCAATGTGGGCAAGTCCTCCCTGATAAACAAAATCCTGGGCGAAGAACGCCTGATAGTAAGTAACATAGCAGGCACAACCCGCGACGCGGTAGACACCTTCCTAACCCGCGACGGAAAGGACTATTTGCTAATAGACACGGCAGGCCTTCGCCGCAAGTCCAAGGTAAAGGAAAACATAGAAAAATACAGCATTCTGCGCACCCTTTCCGCCGTAGAACGCTGCGACGTATGCGTCCTTTTGATAGACGCAGAAGAAGGCATAACCGAGCAAGACACAAAAGTAGCAGGCATAGCCCACGAACGAGGCCGAGCCGCCATCATAGCCGTAAACAAATGGGACCTAATAGAAAAAGACACAAAAACCATGAAAGAGTTTACCAAAAACCTGGAACACGAGCTAAAATACATGCCCTACGCGCCAAAGCTTTTCGTTAGCGCGCTTACGGGTCAGCGTATACACAAGCTTTTCGAGCTAATTTACACTGTCTACCAAAACCATGCCCTACGCGTAGCCACAGGCGTACTAAACGATGTTATCCTCGAAGCCACGGCAATGCACGCCCCCCCCACCGACAAGGGCAAGGCACTGCGCGTTTACTACGCGACACAAGTAAGCGTAAAGCCGCCCACCTTTGTGTTATTCGTAAACGACAGCAAGCTCATGCACTTTTCATACACGCGTTATCTGGAGAATAAAATAAGAGAAGCATTTGGCTTCGACGGTACGCCCGTTCATTTCATAACCCGCGACAAGAAGGAGTAAGTCGCAGACGCGGAAGCTGTAGCAATTTTGCCTAAACGTGAACGGGGCGTCGTATACCCCCTGTTGTATCAAACGCGTCCATCGCGGGGATTTCCCCCCGCTGCTAGAACCTTCGGCCAACCGCTGCGGGGGGAAATCCCCGCGATGAACTACATGGGCTAACATGCGACCCCTACGGA
The DNA here is from genome assembly GCA_009786685.1 of Defluviitaleaceae bacterium. Classification (GTDB taxonomy): domain Bacteria; phylum Bacillota; class Clostridia; order Lachnospirales; family WQUN01; genus WQVC01. Next base: position 43,645 of record WQRQ01000006.1, on the reverse strand, counting down.
GGGCAAAACCGCTACAGCTTCCGCTCGGCTCGTACGATAATGAGGAGTGCTTCCGACGGGCGGTAGATGTTTTTGGATTAAGCTTACCGGCTCATATGATTACTGGCTTAGCGGGCATTTACCATTTTATGGGTAGATGTTTTGGATAAAAGCACTCCGGCCTATATAAACACTGGCTTGCATCAGCATAGGAGTAGGGTGTTGTATCCGATGGAAGCCAGCAGCTTATCGAATACGGCTATGTGCTGCGGAAATTTGCGTGTTATTACGTCGTAACATTCCGCAATAATATAATCACACAAAACCAGTTCGTGGTTTTCGCAAACATGGAGTAATACTTGCGCAGGCTTAGATTTTTGGTTGTAAACAGCCGACACAATTACATTTGTATCAATCATTATTCTCATTAGTTGTTTGCCCCGTATCGTAGTTCCATTACGTCGGTCAGTATTTCGTCTTCGGAATAATCGCTACCCATTACTGCTGTCTGAGCTTCCTTGATGGCTGTGATGTTTGTATTTTGCACCGTTATTTCTCCATTTTCTTTGCGGAAAAACAATATTTTGTCGCCTGCTTTTACATTTAATGCGCGTCGTATTTCTACGGGTACAGTGATTTGCCCGTTATTCGACACTCTAGCCAAGTTCATATAGCACAACCTCCCAATCTCAAGAATCTTTGAGATTAGTATATGTAAGGTTTTGCACAAAGTAAAGAGCAACGTAAAAGCATACCAACACCACTGGACAAACAATATATCTTCGGGCATACTCCAACATGCAACATCTGTAACGTCTTGGCTCAAGCATATTTGGTATTCCAAAAATGGAGGTTTCACACATGTATCGACTAATAGCACTGCTCATCGGCTACGTAATAGGCACAATCCAAACCGCATACTACGTAGGCCGCCTGCACGGTATAGATATCCGCGACCACGGCAGCAAAAGCGCGGGTATGACAAACGTAACCCGCACGCTCGGCAAAAAAATGGGCGCGGTGGTTTTTCTTGTGGATATATGTAAGTGCTTTGCTGCATTTATCATTGCGACGCTGTTATTTGGTGGCGACGGCGATTTTCCCGGTATTTACGCGGGTATCGGCACGGTGCTTGGGCATTGCTTCCCCGTGTTATTAAAATTCCGTGGCGGCAAGGGTGTTGCATGTGCCCTCGCGCTTATTCTTATGAATGGCTGGCTGCCTGCTATTATTGCATTTTCGTTTGGCGTGGTTATCGTGGCTGTCACTAGGTATATTTCGTTGGCGTCGCTGGTGATTACGCTTGTTACGCCTATACTTATGCTGATATTTGGCTTTGGCACGGAGGCGATTGTGCTAATGTCAGCCCTTGCCGTGCTTATCTGGTTTATGCACAGAGAAAACATAAAACGCCTCATCCGCGGCGAAGAAAGAAAGTTTTTATCAAAAGAGACAAAAAAAGAGACTGAGTAATAGAAGTCCCTTTTTTTGTGTCATGTACTACTCGTCGATTTGGCAAATGGGTGCGCTCCACGGATGTATAACCGTGCCGCTACCTCCCTGGTTGCCTGCGTAGGCGGTTGCGCTAAGGCTAACCACTAAAGCAAGGGCTAAAACAACTGTTACAATCTTTTTTACCATTCTTCTAAACCTCCTTCCTTCATTTCCGCATAAAGGTGATATGCGATTTTTTTTAACTTGCCAATTTTTGATGTTGGCACCGTATTACGCTTAGTATAGTAGTTTATTACAAAATTGCAATACTCTAAGGCAACATCATTATTTTTTTGTTCAACCAAGTAAGGGATGGTTACGCCATACACGTATTCAAAAGAGTTGGTTTCATTAAGTGTTATAAGATGATGTAAAGATTTAAACAAAATCGAGTATATAGTGCTTTCAGTCGTTAATCCCATACCTTCTTGCACCAGCTCTTTACATGCATTAAAATTCCGTAGCTCCAGCAAGCACCACGCCTTTTGGTAGAGATTTCCCAAATAATCAATACTTCCTTTTTCGGAGCAATCTAAGGCCATATCTAAATATTTGATGGCAGTATAAAAGTTTTTTGCAACGCGGTACATATATCCGTAGTTATTTAAAATTAAATGCTTATACTTAGGGTCATCATCAGGGATTTGTTTCGCACATTCGTCGAGCAGTGTTTTTGCACCCTGTAAATAACCGATTTTTATAAAGTTTAGGGCTAGAAAAGCATCAACGACAATTTTAGAGAGGACTTTTCCGCCACCGTAATTAAGTTCTCGTATTTTTTCTAAAAATGCAATCGAGCGAGCGTGGCGACCCATCAGCTCATAACAATAGGCTATATTGTAGTAGAGTACAAAATTTACCTTTAGGCCATTTTGCATTAGCTCAAAGGCTCTTAGATAATATTTAAACATGTCCTCTTTGTTTCCTCTTATTATGCTCAATGTACCCATGTTGTAATTGTAGTGATGTTCTTCGACAATACTCAGCTCGCCATATGCTTCGATTTTTTTTAGTATGGTCATTGCTTTATCAGGGTCTTTCATGTATCCCAGCAGCAATCTGCATTCAAACAATAAATAAAGCTTATTAAGCTCTGTATCATATTCCAAATATTTTATGCACTTAAGTTCTTTTTGCATTTCCAGGGCGTCTTCAAACTCTCGTTCGTTAATCATATCATGCCATTTGTGCAGCAATTTGGTAAATTCTCTGCGTTCGGTCTCAGTAAAAGGAAGCCTCTCCACGCCCAATACTTTCTTAAAATCGCGCAATGTATCATCAGGACAACTACATGTGCCGTTTTCTATATGGCTGATTTTTGTGCGGTCATACATCAAAACATTGGATACGGCTTCTTGAGAAAGGCCTACATCCTTCCTTATGCGTTTAAGTATCAGACCAATAGGAGGTTTTTTTGTATTCATAATAATCCACTCCCGAATAATGTGATAATTTTTGCAAAAAAATTGTATCACAAACACAAATATAGCCCGTCAGACTTTACGTGTCAACCACCCCCACAGATTGCAGTGGTTAAAATGTGATTTTTTCACAAGTGATTTTTGTAACACTCACGACGACTAATGGTATTTTGCTATATCATATGTGTACAAAAAAATAACAGGAGGTAACAACATGTCCGAAAAAATTGACAAAACAGTGTTGCGTAAAGCCATGGGCAAACGCCTGCGCGGCGTACGCAAGTCCTTTGGTATGTCTCGCGAGGAGCTTGCAAGCCAAATGAAAATGTCACAAAGCTTCCTTGGCCTAATAGAAAGAGGCGAAAGAGGCATAAACGCCGAGCGTCTAAAAACACTCTGCGATTTCTTCCAATGCTCTGCCGACTACCTGCTGCTCGGCAAAGAAAACGCTGCACGGGATATTTCACCCGACAGCGATTTTGCACAAGCAATCAGCGTGCTTTTGCAGGACAATGCCAGACAAAAACTGCTGGAGTTTGTAAAAATGCTTCATGTACAAGTACGTTCTCAGGGCGACGAGTAGCAAATTAGCCCCCGCACCCTCCTTGCCAGTTTGTACAAATATGGTATAATACTCGGCAACAGCATAACCAAGGAGGCGTTTTATGAGATACGTATTTACAGGAAAAAACATGAGCGTAACAGAAGGCATAAAGGAGAGGGCAGCAAAAAAGCTCGGGCGTTTGGAAAAGCTGCTACCCGACAACGCAGAAGCCTATATAACATTTAGCGAAAACAAGCACCTGACAAAAATGGAAATCTCCGTGCCGTTGCACAAGCGTGTTTTGCGTGCAGAGGTTAGCAACGAGGATGTTACGACATGCATGGATTTGGCCGTGGACATCTTGGAGAGACAAGTGGTTAAGTACAAATCGCGCCTGCGCGACCGACGCCGCCGCTCTGTAGCCACCAGCGACGAGCTTATATTTATCGAGCCGGAGGCCGTAGAACCCACCGACAACGAAATCATCATCACACGTACAAAAAAATTCGCGCTAAAGCCCATGGACGCACAAGAAGCCGTTATGGAGCTGGAGCTGTTAAACCACAGCTTCTACGTATTCCGCAATAGCTGGACGGACGAAATCAACGTAGTATACAAACGTAACGACGGCGAGTACGGCCTGATAGAGCCACAGTAATGGTTTTTGCAACAAACAACAAAAACAAGGCTAATGAGCTAAGCGAAATGCTCCGGGCGGAAGGTGTAAACGTAAAAACGCTTTCCGCTTTGGGGCTTATTTTAGTCCCCGGAGAAGATGGAAACACCTTCGAGGCCAACGCGCTGCAAAAAGCTACAGAAACCTCCACCTTTTTAAAGAAAATGGGCCATTTGGATGAAGCTATAATCGCAGATGACTCCGGCCTGGAGATAGACGCCATGGACGGCGAGCCGGGCGTGGATTCCGCATTGTTTATGGGAGAAAACACCCCCTACGAAATCCGCAATGCAGAAATCATCCGCCGTTTGGAGGGCGTCCCAAAAGAAAAACGCACCGCCCGCTTTGTATGTGTGATAGCCTGCGCCCTGCCCACAGGAGAGACCTTCACCACACGGGGCGTTATCGAGGGCGAAATCGCCCATAAGCCCCAAGGAGAAAACGGCTTTGGCTACGACCCTATTTTTTTTGTGCCAAGTCTGGGCAAAACCACCGCACAGCTTTCTTCGAAAGAAAAAAACAAGATAAGCCATCGCGGACAAGCCCTGCGAGCCATGGTTGCTAAGCTGAAAGGGGACGGGCTGGTGTGAAAATACTCGTAGTAAGCGACACTCACGGCATGACGGGCAAGCTGGAAAAAATTCTCGCCCGCCACGCAGACGATGTAAAGATGGTCTGTCACATAGGCAACGCCCCCGAGGATTTAATGCAGTACCAACCCAAATACCCAAGCCTACCAATGGTAGCGATAGCGGGCAACGGCGACTACGACTACAACGCCCAGCCCGAGGCCATCCTGCAATTTGTCCCATGTGTAGATGCAGGCAAGGAGGCCTTGGTAAAAATTTTGCTAATCCACGGCCACCACCACGGGGTATACAACGGCATAGACCGCCTCGTCTACTACGCCAAAGAAAAAGGCGTAAACGCAGTTTTCTATGGGCATACGCATATTCCGCTGGAGACCACGGTTAACGGCATATATGTATTAAACCCCGGCAGCCCGTCATGTCCACGCGGCAAAAGCAACGCCTCCTACGGCATAGTAGAAATCTCGCCCACCGGAGAAATATCAGGAGAAATATACCCCGCGTAAAACGCGGCTCCGGAGCCGTTCACGCAAAGCGTGAAGGTGAGGAAGTGTAGCCGGGCTTTGCCTGGCGGAACGGCGGGGTCGTAGGGGCAGAGCCCCTACTTAAAGGAAGGATACTCGACGCATGACAAAATGGAAAATACGCGAAACAGACGCAGACCTTACCCTCATGGCACAGGTACTTAATATAAAGGAAACAACAGCATGTGTGATGGCACACCGAGGCATACGCAGTAAAAAAGCCGCGGTTTCTTTTCTTGCGCCGTCCATAGAGCGTCTGCGCGACCCCCTTCATATGAAGGATATGCAAAAAGCCTTGGAAATAATACTGGAAGCCTGCCAAAGCGGAAAAAAAATTACAATCTACGGCGACTACGACGCCGACGGCATAATGAGTACGGCCATCCTGTACAAAGCCCTTACACGCTTAGGCGCAAACTGCGAATACTACATACCTCACAGAATAGAAGAAGGCTACGGCCTAAACCAAAAAGCGGTAGAAAAAATCGCAAACGGCGGCACAAATTTAATAATAACCGTAGACAACGGCATAGCCTCCGCAGAAGAAGTAAAAACCGCCGCCGAGCGTGGCATACCCACGGTAATCATAGACCACCATGAGCCGCAGGAGGCCTTACCCCCCGCCGTGGCCATAGTAGACCCAAAACAGACCGACTGCACATATCCCTTTGAAGAGATGTGTGCGGCGGGTATCGTATATCTTTTTGCTACCGCGCTTGCCGACCACGCAAAAAATCCGCTAACAGACGAAGAGCGCGACGAGCTACTAGTGCTTGCCGCGATAGCAACCCTTTGCGATATAGTGCCGCTACAGGACGAAAACAGAATTTTGGTAAACAGCGGCCTTGCCGTGCTTAATGCAAACAAGCTGATTAACCCGGGCTTGGGTAGCCTAATCACCATTCGCGGATACTTGGATAAGCCCATCGAGGCGTTTACCGTAGGTTTTGTAATCGGCCCGTGCCTAAACGCAACGGGGCGACTGGAAAGCGCGGAGCTTGCCGTGGAGCTTCTGCTAACGGCAGCAGAAGACACCCAAAAACGCCTAAAGCTCGCCCAACGGCTCACCGAGCTAAACGAAGCCCGCAAAGCTCTAACAGCGGAATGCGTAGACCGCGCCCTCGCCGATTTGCCCGACCCACTGCCCCGCGTAATCGTTATCACCGACTTTGAGGCGCACGAAAGCGTGGCAGGCATAGTCGCAGGCCGTATTCGCGAAAACACCCACCGCCCCACGATTTTAATAACCCAGGGCGACGGCGCAACAAAGGGGAGCGGCCGTTCCGTGGAGGCATATAATTTATTCGAAGCGTTGTATGCGCACCGTCATTTGTTTACGCGATTTGGCGGCCACGCCATGGCGGCGGGTCTTACACTTCCCGAGGAGAATATTCCCATTCTGCGGGAGGCATTAAACGCGGACTGCACGCTGCCGGAGGAGGATTTTGTCCCCTCCCTGCAAATAGACCGCGTTCTGCCCTCGGAAGAAATTACCCTCGCCCTTTCCGACGAGCTTTCCCGCCTCGCGCCCTTTGGCAAGGGCAACAGCGAGCCGCTATTTGTAAGCTACGGTCTTCTGGCGGAAAAAGTGCGTGTTTTAAACGAAAAAAACACCCTAATCTTCACATTTACAACAAACACAGGTAAACGCCTAAAGGGAATAGCCTTTGGCCTAAACACACTATACGCCGCCACCTTTTCGGACAAAACAGAAAATATCGAAATGGACGCCGTATACGCCATCGAGACCAATACTTGGAACAATGTGACAGAAGTACAAATTCGTATTCGAGATTTTAGGGCGTGCGAATAATAACATACAAACTTCACAAAAAAACTTGTCATGTGGCAAAAAATATGTTACTTTACCCAAGCAAGCGGGTTTTTTGTCATGCATTGGGGGGGTTGTTTTTATGCGTACAATTTACATAACACTCGGTTAAAAAATAAATGCGGCAAAGACCGCTTTATTTGTGTATAAAATAAAGAACAGGAGCGTGCTTTATGCTTAGAAGCTTAAAAGGCAAGTTTGTAATCCCCAGTGTTGCGGTACTGGCAGTGCTGGTTATTTTCCTGATTGTCTACACTTTTGTTAGTGTGGAAAACTTCTCCTCGGACATTACGCAGCAGAGGCTGGAGACGGCTATCCAAACCACAAATTCCTATATGGAATCCATGCAAGAAGTCAGCCGTATAGCCAGTATCGCGGCGGCGAGCAGTGCCACCGTAATTTACCACATGCGCAACTGGAACGCGGGCATTAACGCCGAAGCCGGCAGGCAGGCACTTCTCACATACCTAAACGGACGCAAAGCTGCATTGGGCATTGATACCTTTGTGCTGGTAGACAGCTCACAGGTCGTAAAGCTCCGTTCTCACGCGCCGGATACCTTTGGGGACTCTGTATATGGTGTGCCGCTGTTTATGCGTGGCGCGGCGGGAGAGAGTATCCCCAGCTTTTCCAGCACGGCGGCCATCCCCATGACAATGTCGTATCTTACGCCTATATGGGACGACGGTGTGGTTATAGGTACGCTTTCCACTAACAAGATAATGTCCTCCAATGAGTTTGTGGACAGCTTTGGCCGTGCACTAAATGCAGAAATCACGATATTTATAGACACAGGCGAGCGTATAGCCACCACACTCACAGACGCCCAGGGCAGACGCGAGGTAGGCATTTACGCCCCCGACGAGGTTATCCAAACCGTTTTGAGGGAAGACAGAAACTACTCCACCACAAACCTAAACCTACAGGGACGCCCGTTTAGTGCGTATTATTTCCCGTTGCATGGCTGGGCGGATAACGTCATAGGCATGTTTTTTGCAGGATTTTCCAACGAATATACGGAAGCCCAAAAAAGCACTATGCAAACCACACTTATAGTCATAAGTGCTATCGGGCTTATCATCGCCGCGATTATTATGTACCTTATCACGGTAAAGCTTACTTCTCCCATCAAGGGGCTGGTTACGCTTGTATCGGATGTTTCTGCGGGGCGGCTTAACACTAATGTCAACACGCATGGCCTTCCCAAAGACGAAATCGGTGCGCTTACATTGGACGTTGTTTCTCTCGTAAACGTCATACGCGGCATGGTTGACGACCTTTCTCATATACAAGAAGAATACAATGTCAAGGGCAATATGAAACACCGCGTAGACGCCGACAAATACCAAAACTCCTTCCGCGAGCTGGTAATTTCCATTAACGACATCCTCGAAGAAGAAGTCTCAAACATCCAAAACGTAAGCGATATACTGGAAAGTATCGGCAACGGTAACTTTAAAGTAACAGTCAACGACCTGCCCGGCGACTTTATAATGCAGTCCAACTCCATACGCAGCGTACTCGCCAAGCTGGACTCCGTAAACACGGAAATCGTAAACATCGTAGACGCCGCCGCCGTAAAAGGCGACCTAAGTTACAAAATAGACACCTCGCAATTTGAGGGTAGCTGGAAAGAAATAATGAACGGCCTCGTCAATATTTGCAAAGCCGTAGACACCCCGCTAAAAGTTCTTAATCTCGCGGTTAAAGAGATGGGTGTAGGTAACTTTGACATAAATGATATTGACAAAAAGCTACGGGAACAAGGGCTTAATACAGAAGCCTCAAGCTTCAAAGGTGTATTTAAAGAGATTATCGTAGGCTTTGAGACATCCATGGCCTCCATATCCTCATACATCGGAGAAATAGAAAAAGTGTTGGCACAAATGGCACAGGGTGACCTGCGCACCAGCATTAGCCGCGAGTTTGTGGGCTCATTCGACCTGATAAAGCGCAGTGTAAACAATATCAGCTCCACACTAAACAAAACCATGAGCGAAATAAACTCCGCCTCCGAGCAGGTGTTATCCGGCGCGAAACAAATCTCCATGAGCGCGAACGACCTCGCAAACGGTGCGCAAACACAGGCAAGCTCCATCGAGGAGCTTAACGCCTCCATCGACCTCATCTCGCAACAAACAAAACAAAACGCCGACAGCTCATCCACGGCAAACGACCTCTCCGTAAAATCCACATCAAACGCCAAAGAGGGCAACGAGAGCATGAAACAAATGCTATCCGCCATGGAGCAAATCAAAGACGCGTCCAACAACATCTCCAAAATAATAAAATCCATCCAAGACATAGCCTTCCAAACAAACCTGCTTGCACTTAACGCCGCAGTAGAAGCCGCCCGCGCAGGCGAACACGGCAAAGGCTTCGCCGTAGTCGCAGAAGAAGTACGCAGCCTCGCCGCCCGTTCCCAGTCCGCCGCAAACGAAACCACAGGCCTAATACAAGAATCCATCGGCCGTGTAGAATCCGGCTCGGGCATAGCCGTATCCACCTCAGAATCCCTCGACATCATAGTATCCGGCGCAACAGAAATCTCCGACATAATAAACAATATAACCACAGCCTCCCGCGAGCAGGCAGAAGCCATCTCCCAAGTAAGCCAAGGCCTGCAACAAATCTCACAGGTAGTACAATCCAACTCCGCCGTCTCCGAGGAAACAGCCGCCGCATCCGAGGAGCTAAACTCCCAAGCAGAGCTGTTACAACAGCTTGTGGCGTATTTTAAACTTTAAGGTATCTTGCCCTTCGGGGCTTACATAATTCCCATCTTCCCGCCGACACCCGCACGGGGCGGGAAGAATGGCACGTGCGTCGGCTCTCATTTTACGGTTATCAACTCCGTCGGGGAAGTGGCTGTGTTGGTCTCCTCCGGAGCCTCAACACAACCACATAACCCCGCCGTTCGTCGCTAACCGCAAAATGAGAGATACGCGCTTAGCCATTCTTCCCACCCCGCGCTATGACCGAGGTAGATGTTTCTGACAAAACCTCACCAGCCCGCATAAACACTGCATTGTTGTCAAGAGAACTGTCCCCGTGACAACATATTTTGCAGTTCCGCGACAGTATTTTTTACCTGTGAATCGTTACCGTCTACGGCTATGCGATATGTCCCTTGCATGGAGGTAATTTCCACAAAATGCTGTGTTGAGAGCAAATACATAAATGCAAATGCGGAAATTATAATGGCGAAAACTGTAAGTATGGCGGTGGGGACGTTGGCATTGTAGGCAAATGTTAAAATTCCACAAAGGAATAAAGCGACATACATCACTTTTTTGGAGCGGCGTTTTATGATTTCGACCGCGAGTATATCGCTATACAGTAATACTGCATAAATGATGTATTTAAGGGGGTCATACAGCCGATACCCCACGCCTGTAACATCTCGTATATTTACGATTTTGCGCTCTTTAGTGCTTGCAAGGTCACCGCCTGCGTCAAATGTAAAAACACTGCCGGAAAAGTAAATGCGTTTGTTTGTTAAAGTTGCACCTACGCTTTCCACTGCGCCGCCTGTCAAAAAGTTGGCCATGTAGCCTGTGCCAAACACGGTAATTTGCTTTTCATCGGGACTGCAAAACTCCCCGCCATACTTACTACTGTTTGTCATTTCAATTTTCCTCCCTGTTCCAAGATATTTGCGTACCCCACTTAAACTACGTGAGGTACGCAATCAAAAAAGGTGTGTAGAAACGGCAAAAAACTGCCATCAAGCACACACCTTGAATATTAAAATCAAGCTACGTCAATTAAAAGCAAAACACGCCCACACTCCATGTTGAAACGGAGATGAAACAATGCTAAACTGATAGCCGCGTAGTGGCGGGCGAAAGCCCGTGTGTGTGGTGATGTCCTCTATCCCTACACTCGCCATTTGGTGTTTCCAGCACCTCATGGTCACTGCGTCTTTTTGTTACCAATTGCATAATAACATGGTTTTTTTGTAGGTGCAAATTTTCTTTTTTATTTTTTAAAATTAATCCGTTATAGCCCTAGGGCGGGGTACACATTGGCTAAGCGCGTTTCACAAAAAACGTGATTGACGGCGAACGGCGGGGTTATGTGTCTGCGTCGAGGCTCCGGAGGAGACCGACGCAGACACTTCCCCGACGGAGTTGGCAATTGCGTTTTTTGTGCCGACGCGTGTGCCAATGTGTACCCCGCCCAAAGTTATCCCGCTGATTTTTTTGACATAAACGGGGCAAGATATGATATAAATATATAGGTGATTTTATATGAGCGACGAAAACAAAAAACTAAATATTGTAAAAGAAGATATTTTGGCAAAAATGACAAAGCTTGGCGAAAGCCTTGATGTAAAGCGTGCAGGGGTTTTGGATGTGCGCAAGGAGATGTGGCGCGAGGCACGGATTGTTTTACGTGACTTTGATGACGTTGCCGACCTTTCTATTTTTGCAGAGGAGGTTGCTCGGCATGAGGGGCAGTATGTGCAGGCCAGTGAGGAGATAAAAAAGCTGGGCAAGATGCTGGATTCTCCTTATTTTGCGCGGATAGATTTTCTGGAGGACGGGGTAACGGACGAGATTTATATTGGGCGACATTCGCTTTTTGATGATGGCAAGCAGGCTTTTCATGTTTATGATTGGCGTGCGCCTATCAGCGGCATGTACTATGATTTTGGTACAGGGGCGGCTTCTTTTACCGTGCCTGCTACGGGCGTCGTGATTAGCGGAGAAATCACGCTAAAGCGGCAGTACCAAATAGAAAAGGGCGAGCTGGTTTACCTTTTTGATAATGAAATCGCTATCGAGGATGATATTTTGCGGCTGGAGCTTTCCAAGGCAAGCGAGGCTCGGATTAAGGCTATTGTTAACACTATTCAGGCAGACCAAAACCGCGCCATACGTGCGGAGGCGGGGTCGCTTTTGGTTTATGGGCCGGCAGGCTGCGGCAAAACCTCGGTTGGGCTGCATAGGCTGGCCTATTTGCTTTACCGCCACCGCAATAGTTTAAGCTCGGCTAAGGTGCGGATTTTTTCGCCCAACGCCATATTTTCGTCGTATATCGCGGGCATTATTCCCGAGCTGGGCGAGGAAGACGTACAGACACTGGATTTCGAAAATTTGCTAAAGGGTAAATTCCACAGCCCGTATCAGATGATTGAGCAACTGGAAAGCCCCGACGATAACCGTACAAAATGGCTGAAGATTAAATTTTCCGAGGAGTTTATTAATTCTCTTGAAAATCTCATCGCTAATTTTCAGCCGACATTCGAGGATGTAATTTTTTACAATGATAAGCTCTGCGACCGCGGCCGATTAAAGTCGCTTTACGAGGACCGCACAACCCAAGGCACGTTGTTCTCAAAAACCGAGCGTGTAATTAACTATGTAAACCAGTGCTACACAGAATATTTTAAGGCGTACAACCGTAAAATCACGGATATTTTTAACGATATCCACGACGAAAATTTCAGCGACGGTGATATCCGCGCAAAATTTGAGGAAGAAAAAAACATCGCCCTCATGGATATCCGAAACCGCTCATACCCTGCGGCGTCGCGTATCTACGAGAAATTTATGCGCGGTTACGCAAAAAAAGCGGGAGCTTCTTTCACGTACGCCCGTGACGCGCTACGCATGGAGAAGCTATTCTTCGAAGACGCGCTTATGATGTTTTATATAAACCTGCTGCTGGGTCGCGTAAAAACCGAAAAAACCGTAAAGCACATCCTCATAGACGAGGCGCAGGATTTGAGTATTCTGCACCACCGTATCCTAAAAAAACTGTACCCGAAAAGCAACTTTACCGTACTCGCAGACGCAAACCAAGCCCTCTACCCGGAAATCAATGTAAACAATACCGACGCGCTTATTGCCCTATACCCGCAAGCTCAAATTATCCCGCTGACAAAAAGCTACCGCTCCACCTATGAAATAATGAACTTCGCCGCGCAGCTAATCGGCCAAGAAAACCCGGGCGCGTTTTTGCGCAACGGCGAAGCCCCCACCATCATAGAAAACCCCGACCCCATTGCCGCCACCCTCGACATCCTAACCACTCTTTCTCCCGACTACAACACCGTGGGCATTCTCCTTCCCACCCAATCCGAGGCCGTAGCTTTTTACGAAAAATTTAAAAACCACTTCCCAAAAGAAAACGCGCCCCGTCCGCTAAATTTTATAAATGCAGACTCCGCCGCCTTCCCAAAAGGGATAATGATAATGGCCGCCGCCTTCGCAAAAGGCCTAGAGTTTGACGTGGTAATCTGCCCCGCATTTATACAACCGCAAACCACTGCACAACAAAAATTAATGTATTTGATATGTACACGTTCACTACACAGGTTATTTCTGGTACAATAGGAAAGCAGGGGGGGAATACTTAACTACGGGTGGTTTTTTCATGGGGATACTTACAGGCCATTACAACTGGAGCATTCTGGTAACGGTCGTACTCATTATCGTAAGCGTATCAAATTTATTTATCATATTTTTGACGGTAATATACGACACAAAAACAAGAATGCGGCGGGATTATATCCGTGCGTATTTGTTGCTCGTATCGTTTAGCCTGTTTTACAGCCTTATGACCATCGCAGAAAATGAAGAACTCGCCCGTATGTATTGGGCACTTGGCTTTGTTTCAAACATCGTGTTTTATCCAAGCTGGCTTGTGTGCTTAACAAATGTTTTAAAGCTTAAAAACAATAATTTTAGAAATCTGCTAAATGCATTGTCTGTTTTTACACTTGTTTTTGCGTTGGTATGTGTTTTTTACGGCGATGTGCGTATTGTAAATACTGCGTTTGGTAATCAGTTTTCGTATAGTGGCCCTTTATTCTTGTTTATGTTTTTTTATGTATCCGCTTTGATAGCGGGTATTTTTATTGCCTTTGTTTTTTGGATGAAACAGGCCGAGCTAAAGGGACGTAAACGGGATATTTTTGTGCTTATTATGCTTGTGGCGGCTACTGCCCCCGTAGGGTATCTTACAGACTTTGCTTTACCTGTGCTTACAGGGTATACGGCTGTGCCTTTGGCGGGGATTTTAATTTTGCCGCCGTCGGTGCAGTTTTATTTATCTGCAAAAAAATATCGTACCTTTGGTGTTACGGCTTCCAATATCTCGGAATATATTTTTACTTCCGTTACCATCCCCACCTTTGTGCTAAACAGAAGAAACAGAGTTAGCCTGCAAAACAAAGCCGCAGTTAGCTTTTTAGGCCGCAGTATCGTGGGTAAGGATTTTAGCGGGGTAATTTCTACAGAAATCGCCTTCGACCACAGCTTTACCGACAAAATAGTAACGCTGGAAACCCGCCATGGTACAAAAACCTGCGACATGGTACTCACGATAGAAACCGATAAATACGACGACGCGATATGCAAAATCGTAGTTTTGCGCGATATCACCGACATCGTAGAGGCAAACAATCATATGGGTGTGCTTGTCAAGGAGGCCACCCGCGAGCTGGAGTACGAAACAGCAATGCTAAACGCCGTATTTGACGCAATGCCGGATATTTTGTTTTGCAAGGACTTAAACTTCAGGCATTTAAGAATCAATAAAAGCTTTGAAGAAATGTTTAATATCAACAGAGAAGACATACTCGGCAAAACCGAGGAGGAGGCTCTTAACTTACCCAAGGAGGTCAGCGATTCTTGGCGTGCATGGGACACCCGCGTATTAAACGAAAAAACCATGCTGAGGAACGAAGACCATGTTCCATTACCGGACGGCACTATACGCATATATGAGTCGCTAAAAGTCCCTCTCATCATAGATGATACACCTATCGGCTTGCTTGGCCTCGCACGGGACGTCACCTCGCGCAAAAAACTGGAGACAGAACTGATGGAGGCGTCAAAGCTAAAGTCGTCCTTCCTTGCAAAAATGAGCCACGAAATCCGCACCCCCATGAACACAATCATAGGCATGACAGACATCATCCTCCAGCGCGAAAACATCCCCGCCGACATAGAGGACGACATTAACAGAATCGCAACATCGGGTGACATGCTGCTCGGCATAATCAACGACATACTGGATTTTTCCAAAATAGAAGCAGACAAAATGGATATCATAGCAGCTCCGTATAACATAGAGAATCTGATAGACGACGTAATCCAGGTTAACCGCATTTACGACCACCCCATAGTATTCGAGCTGGAAATTGACGAAAATGTACCCATATTGCTGGTAGGCGACGAGCTTCGCGTAAAGCAGGTTTTAAACAACCTGCTCTCCAACGCTTTTAAATACACAGACGAAGGCGTTGTCACACTAAAAATAAACTTTGAGCCGCTGGACGAAAATAACATCACTTTAATACTAACGGTAAGCGATACAGGCCGCGGTATGACAAAGGAGCAGTTATCCACATTATTTGTAGAATACCAGCGATTTGACGAGGGCTACGACCGCAACATAGTGGGTACAGGCCTTGGCGCGCCCATTGTAATACGCCTGCTAAACCTGATGGGCGGCGAAATCATATCGGAAAGCGAGCCGGGAGCAGGCTCTACATTTACGGTGCGCCTCCCGCAAGAAATTTGCGGCAAAGACATCCTTGGCAAAGAAGCGGCAGACAACCTGCAACAATTTAATACATCCCACACAAAATACTCAAAGCGCGGCGCGATAATCCGCACGCCTATTCCAAACGGGCGTGTGCTTGTGGTGGACGACGTATCCAGCAACCTGCACGTAGCCGAAGGCCTAATGAAGCCCTACGCCCTAAACATAGAAACCGCAGGCAGCGGTTTCGAGGCAATAGAAAAAATAAAAAGCGGCGCGGAATACGACATCATTTTTATGGACCATATGATGCCAAAGATGGACGGCATGGAAACAACAAAAAATCTGCGCGACCTGGGCTGTACATTCCCGATAGTGGCTCTCACGGCCAATGCTATAGTAGGCCAGCGCGAGATATTTTTACAAAACGGCTTTGACGACAGCACCACAAAACCCATAGACATCCGCCACCTGGATTACATCTTAAACAAATATGTACGCGTAAAATACCCCACCCAAGCCACCGCACCCCCACCCGCAGAAGAATCGCGCCCCCCTTCGCGGCTGGAAGGCAAACACATAGACGGGGTAGACATAGAAGCAGGCCTAAAACGATACGACGGCGACGAAGACATCTACCTAAAAATCCTACGCTCATATGTGCCGAGCCTGCGCACCATGCTAAACGAGGCGGCAAGCTTTAGCACGGAAAGGCTGCACGACTACAAAATCGCGGTACACGGCATAAGAGGCGCGAGCTTCGACGTATTTGCGGAGCAGACCAGCGAGGCCGCAAGGCTACTGGAAGCCGCCGCAAACCAAGAAGACACAGCCTATATAACCGAGCATAACCCAACATTTTTAAAAAATTGCAATGAGCTTGCGGACAAGCTGGATGCCCTACTATCGCAGATAAAAGAAGAAAAGCCCCAAAAAGACAAAATCGACCCCGAGTTATTATCCACCCTGGCCGACGCCTGCGAAATCTATGACATGGACACCGCAGATACCACCATGGCAGAAATAGAAAAATACCAATACGTAACCGACGCCACCCTATTCGAGTGGCTGCGAGAAAACATAGACAAGGTAAATTACACAGTAATAACAGAAGGCATAAAAAAGGAGAGCTTAAAATGAGAAAAAAAATCATCTACCTGGACGACGTAAGTCACAGCCTTATAACAATAGAAACAAGGTTGCAAGGAGTTTACGACCTGATACCTGTAAAAACAACAGGTGAGCTTTATGAGCTTTTGGAAAAAATCACGCCGGATTTAATACTGTTGGACATTTTGATGCCGGAAGAAAACGGCTTCGAAATTTTACAAAAGCTAAAGTCAGACCCTCTTAAATCGCTAATCCCCGTAATTTTTTTAACAACCGTAGACGAAAAAAAGGTTTTGGCAGAAGGCGCGAAGCTGGGCGCGGTAGATTTTATCCTAAAATCATGCTCCGGCGGCAAAATGATGGAGTGTATAAACACACATTTAGGAACGCCCCCCGAAAAGCCCATAATTTTGGCGGTGGACGACAATCCCGGCACCCTGCGCGCGATAAACTACCTTCTTAACGACAAATACACCATACGCACCCTAACCCGGCCGGAAAAAGCAATAAGCCTGCTAAGCGTAATCCAACCCGACCTGTTTCTGCTGGACTACAACATGCCCGAGGTAACCGGCTTCGACCTTCTCCCCCAAATCCGAAGCCACCCCGACCATGCCCACACCCCCATAATATTTTTAACCGCCGAAGGCACGGTAGACAACCTATCCGTAGCAATACACCTTGGCGCACGCGATTTTATAGTAAAGCCCATAATAGAAGACGTTCTGCGCCAAAAAATCACAGATGTGCTGCAAAGCTACATGTATGTACGCCGCCTGCGCACGCTGGCGGAATAAGGGTCGGTATATAAAGTAATAATAAGGAGGATTTTATGCAACCGTTAGAGATAAACAGCGTAATTTTTGACGTAAAATCAATACTATCACAAAACCCCGCACCTGTAAGGCGTATCGGGGTTTTTGGGTCGCTTGCGAAGGGGCAAATCCACAATGACAGCGATATAGACATTGCCATAGAGTATGAGCCGGGCGAAAGCTACGACTTTAATAACTTTGTAAAGTTTTGCGAAATCTGCGAATATCTATCGGAAACCATTTCCAAAAGATACGGCAGAAAAGTAGACATCGTCCCCGTAGAAGAAAGAAGCGACTGCCTTCTGCAAGAAATCCATGACGAGGTTGTATGGATATGACGGAAAGAGACTATAAAATTCTAAAAAAGATTGCCGAAAACCAGAAGGCACTATCCGATATGGTAAAGGAGTTTAAAATAGTAGCTCCCGAAGACCTAAGTAAAATCCACGCCGCCATAAGGCGAGGAATCGTCGGCTTTATCTCCGACCTGTTCGAATTAACAAAACCATTAAGCGAATCCGTACAACCCATGCTGCCGTTTAATCGTACTGTTATTAAGCGTTTTCGTGACACCGCCAGCCACCGCTACGGTACGATTACCAATACAATAGCCCACGCATGTTTAATGCATTGCATTGATAAAAATTCCATACAAGCGATTAATAAGTTAATCGAAGATTACAGCGATTTGTAGGATGTATCCAGCCTATTTTAATATCGCTGTACTTTTTGCGATACTCCAAACTAGGGCGTGTTCCCACTTACGACCATGCACGAATTTTGAGGCAATTTTGCGCCAATCAAGGAGGGTTTCGCGCCGCGTCCTAGAGGGACGCAAGCGAAATCCCGACGAAGAGTGGCGTGAAATTGACCAAAATGCGGGCGTTGGTGGAAGTGGGAACACGCCCTAATACAAAAAACCCTGAATTGATAATCAATCCAAGGCCTTAATGTCGTCGTGTGTTAGCACTTGCCCGAGAAGGGACTCGAACCCCCACCCTGTCACCAAGAGCGGATTTTGAATCCGCCGCGTCTGCCATTCCGCCACTCGGGCTTATAGGTTTGCCAACCACTGCTGTATTATACCCAGCGTTTGGCGTCTGTGCAAGCTTTTTCTTGCGTTATGCTCTTTGGGAAGGGGGGAGCGAGTGTTGTCAAATTTTGGTGTGCGGTTGTTTTCTTCAAATGTGCGAATCGGTAAAAACACAGTTACTACTTCCGGCGAGAGGTGGTAATCTGCCGACGAGTATAGTGTAAGCGAGAGGTGATTTTCTTGCCGCTCGCCGCTTACATAGGCTGCCGCGCCGTGCATTGGCGCGTTTAGCAACGGCGGGTCTACAAATGTCCGATGGTTAAAATCTTGCACAAACCACGATATTTCTTCAAAAAGGGAATGCGCACCCCGTTCCATATTCGATAAAATTACCAAGATATACGGCGACGGCGCGTAAACTATACCCGCGTCGTGGAATGCCCCGTTAGCCCAGCCATACTTCCGCGCAAGCGGGTAATCCGACCGTATCATCACCGTATTTACATCCGTCCCCCAGCCGTTGCACCCTATCCCGCTGGAATACTCCCATCTCGTAAAATGCGGGTGCGATGTAGGCGCGGTATTTAGCATATCGTACAACAAATAATGCCCAAATAAGCTCGGCCCCTCGATATAATTAAATATCTCATACATCCAAAGCCCCGCGTCTCTCGCATGGGTATTTTGCGCAAAAATATCGCGTATCATACGTGTATCCGCGCCTATCTCCCGCACAAAATCTGCATACGACACCTGCGCGTCCTCTTGCATTCGCACAAGCATTCTAAACGCCGCATTGTCCGACTCACGCATAGAAAGCCCCAACAGCTCCCGAGTAGTAAACTGCGTACCAAAGGGCATAAACTGCATAATCCCCGTGCCACCCCACATATCTCCGCCGCCAAAGGTATGCACCTCATACATATCCAGCCACCCACGCTCCGCCATCACAAAAGAATAAAACGCGTGGGTCATTTTAGAAAAACTGGCAGCAAAAAACACCCTGTCCGGGTTATGCGCATATGTAAACCCCGTATCCAAGTTTTTATAAAAAACAGAAACATTACGCCCAAGCCTATGAAAAAACGCCCCAAGCTCATCAAAATCAGGCGTATGCCGCATATTAACCCAGCCCACGCTCCCATCCCCCGTAACAACCCTAACCCAATCCTCCGCACCATACTCCAAAACATCAACAAACTGTGCATAAAACCGCCCAACATCCCGCGCACCAAAATCCGCCTCATCATAAACCTCAAAAGTCCAAGGCATAAAAACCTGTGCATTAACATCCACACCCATCATAAAAACAAAAAAAATCGCAAGTACAAATTTTTTCAAAAAATCACCCCTGCATATTATACACCAAATTTGTCCCCACGAATACACTGTTAACATGTACCAATAATATATTTTAGGAGGTAATCTTATGAACTGTACCTGCACAAACGGCTGCCAACTATGCGCACCCGTAAAACGTCAAGTATTTACTTGTCCACCTACCCAACGAGTTGTGCGTCATCAGCACATCGTAAAACACTGCCACGACACCATCAACGAAATCGAAGTAATCCACGAACACGAATTTAACACCCGCGATGTTGTCCGCGAACGCGAAGTTACCTGCCACAACGACTACGTTCCCCACGTACCAAACTACTGCCCCGCCGCCGACCCACCCTGCGGCGACGCCTGCACCCCAAACATGCCCCGCTTTGGCCGCAGATGGTAAAGTTCAAAAGATTAAAAAAAATTAAGCAAGCTGACATCGTTTTTCAAGCGGTGTCAGTTTTGTTTTTAATTGTACGCTACAATTTTTCGCCGCTATTACCCCTTGCTGATTTTGGTGATTTGTGGTTATATTGTATCGTTGGGATTGTCGCTTGAGTTTAGTAGTTTCCATCGAGGGAGGGCTTAGCCGTGCCGACCATAAAAGACTTTACCGTTAGTGTATCTTTTATTCTTGGATGTTTGTTTATTACCGTAGGGTCTTTTGGTGGAGTTTTATTCGATTTATCGTGGCTTAGTTTGCTTGGGTTGGCTTTTGCCATGGTACATATTATTGGGCTTTGGATGCTGGTGTTTTTTGCTTCCGAAGAAAGCATGGTGCTTTACGCACTTAGGCTGTTTAGGATTTCTGCTGTGCTGGCCATGGTTTTGTTTTGTATTATGCTTGGGATTATAGTGATTTCCGTTCTGTTCAGTGCTTTCTTGGGGATTGTGTTTTTGTTTGTTTTGGGGATTTTCGGCGGGATTGGTTATTTGCTTGTTAAGCATTATTTCCTGGCATTGCTTGGGGTTTTGGACGGGATACGTACGCGGGTGGAAACAGGCGAGTTTGCGCCGCTTACGGGATTGAGTTCTTTTGTGATTGCAAGCTATGTTTTAATCGGCTTTAATATTGTGCAATCGGTTTTTTCCATGGCGGGGTCTTATACGCCGCAAATGGGGGAGCATTCTGCGGTTTGGCAAGTAGACGCCTTTGGAAATGTGGTAGAGGTGGTCTCCTATACCGTTATCCATGAATCCGTATATTACCCCGGCACGTTTAATCCCGGGATTATCTTTGTGCTGATTAGCAGCCTTGGCATGGTTTTATGCCTTCGCGTTTTGAAAAGCTATGAAGACTAAGGGGCGACTCGCATGAATCGGCAGTTGTATATCGACAATATCAGGCTACTGATAATTGTTTTGGTTGTGTTGCAGCATCTCGCAGTTACATACAGTGGATTTGGCGGGTGGTATTACATAGAACCCGGCGAAATAGGCATTGTCCAAACCATTGTTTTTGGGTTTCATCAAGCGTTTACGCAGGGCTGGTTTATGGGGCTTTTGTTTTTGATTTCAGGTTATTTTACGCCCGCTTCTTATGATAAAAAGGGGTTTGGGAAATTTGCTAAGGATAGGTTTATCCGTCTCGGCTTACCTGCAATCATATATATGCTTGTTATCCATCCGATTTTAGCTATCGGGATATTGGGGCATCGTTTGGGAGAAGCCGACGGGTTTTTGGCGACCTATGCGGAGTATTTGATTGGCTTGCATTTTATCGGCGGGTCGGGGCCTTTGTGGTTTGCCGTTGCGTTATTAATTTTTTCGCTTATCTACGCGCTGTTAAGAATATGCGTTGCTCGTAAAATTTTAACGGGAGACAAAAATTTCCCCGGGTTTATGCGTATTTTGGGGCTTATTTTGCTGATTAGCGTGTGCGCATTTTTGGTTCGGATTGTTCAGCCTATCGGTACGGATATTTTTAATATGCAGTTGGGGTATTTTTCGCAATATGTGATTTTGTTTATCGTCGGGATATATTGCAAGCGTTGTGACTGGTTGGAAAAACTCGAATACAACGCGGGTAGGCGTTGGCTGATTTGCGGGATATCACTTGGCTTTGTTTTGTTTGTGGTGATTATGATTTTGGGCGGGGCTTTGGACGGCGATTTGACGCCGTTTGACGGTGGTGTAACTTGGCAAAGTGCCGCTTATGCCCTATGGGAATCTTTTGTTGCGGTGGCAATGGCCATAGGGCTGATTGCGTTGTTTAAAGAGAAATTTAATACGCAAAGCGCGTTTGTAAAGCGGTTATCCGCAAATGCCTTTTCGGTTTTTGTGTTCCACTCGATTATTATTGTGCCGCTTACGTTGCTGTTTTCGCCTGTGGATTTGATTCCAATTGTTAAGTTTTTTATCGCCGCAGTGGTGGGGATACCGCTTTGCTTTTTGATTACGGATTTGACGGTACAGCGGATTCCGTTTTTGAGGAGGCTGTTTGCGTAATGGATACGCCACGAGGAATAATCATATTTGGGGCAGGGGGAGCAGGAAAAACGACGCTTGGGCGCGAAGTTGCACGGCTATTGGAAATCGAGCATTTCGACACGGATGATTATTTTTTCGAAAAAACCGACCCGCCGTTTACAAAACAACACCCGTTGCAAAAGCGGGTAGCCTTATTGCGTAACGCAATAAAGGGCGATTTTGTAATTACAGGCTGCTTACGAGAATGGGGCGGGGCTTTTGACGACATGTTATCGTTGGCGGTTTTCTTATTAGTCCCGACGGACGTACGGCTGGAAAGGCTCGAAAAACGAGAGTATAAACGCTACGGCGACAGAATAAAGCCGGGCGGGGACTTACACGACCGCCATCAAAGCTTCATAAAATATGTAACCTCCTACGACACAGGCGGCATGGAAACACGCTCGCATATGTCGCAGGAGGCATGGGCTGACGGGTTAACCTGCCCTGTAATCAAAGTTGACGGCGCGATAGATTATCGCATAAACGCGAAAAATATTGCGAGCAATTTTTGGCAAAATAAGGCAGGTGGATGTTTTTGAATTAACCTCACCAACCCGCATAATCACTGCATTGTTGTCGAGAGATGTGTCCCCTTGACACTTAAAAAAACGGATATATCTGCTCTGATTTTGTACTTCATAATGTTGCACTCGGCAGTTATCAGCCCTTCATCTACATATTTTTTAATTTGCGTGTTAGAAACACCAAGCACCCCCGCTAAAAAGGCACTTAATTTAAGGTCGAATTTGTACAAGCTTTTAATGTGGATTAGTAACGGACTGTCCCCGTCGGGCAACATACCATCATCATCTACGCTGTATTCAATATTTTCGTAGCTGACCACGCAGTTATTCTGCCTTAAAAAATGCTTGTCGAATGCGTATTCCCATGCCAGCTCGGTATCGTTGTTTGTAAATTTGTCAAACATATCCGCCGATAGGTCGTGGGGTTTTATTCCTCTTTTTACCGTTAGATTACACGTGGTATCGCATTTTTGGCATTTGTATATTAACCAAATGTCAATTTTTGTTTGGTTGGCATTTACACGGAATTTCTCACTGCAATAAAACCCCATTTTTCTGTTGCACTTGCTACAGTGCCGCATAATCAGCGGTGTGCATTTTGGGATTATTTGCAGGGTTACTTCTTTATAGCGCATATTGCTCCTCCTAAAAAAATTTTTGTTAGGAATGAGCAAAGGCTATTTAGTTTTAAACGCAATAGCCTCTGCTATGCGCTTGTTGCGGGTGTAGTCATACGGGTATCCCCCTTTACGTATTTATATATTGCCTTAAAAGCAAGTGAGAGTTCAAGATAAAAGATGATTATAGTTGTTTTGACCAACTCCCGATTTTTATATATAATAAGTCCCTATAAAAAGTTCGAGAGAAGTGAAACCCCATGCCCGTAAACATACCCGCAAATCTACCCGCGACACGTACGCTAAACGCAGAAAACGTATTTGTAATGACAAGCAAAGCGGCAGAAGCGCAGGATATCCGCCCATTAAAAATAGGCATAGTAAACCTAATGCCCACAAAAATCGAAACCGAAACCCAACTTGTGCGAATGCTCTCCAATACGCCGCTACAGGTTGAGGTTATTTTATTGCAAATGAGCAGCCACATATCCAAAAACACATCGCAGGCGCATATGAACGAATTTTACCGCACCTTCGATGACGTAAAAGACACGGTACTGGACGGGCTTATTATCACAGGCGCACCCGTAGAAACACTACCCTTCAAACAAGTGGACTACTGGCCGGAGCTTTGCGCCGTAATGGAATGGTCAAAGAAAAACGTGCAAAGCACAATGCATATCTGCTGGGGCGCACAAGCAGGCCTATACTACCACTACGGCGTAGATAAATTTGTGCTGCCCGCCAAGCTCTCGGGAGTATACCCGCACAATGTTTCCATACCCACGTGCAGCCTCACACGGGGCTTTGACGACCCCTACCTTGCGCCACATTCGCGCTACACAGGCGTAAGCACACAAGACGTACAACAAGCAGGCCTAATAATTATATCCACCTCGGAAGAAGCAGGCCTATACATCGCCGCCAGCAAAAACCGACGCCAAGTATTTGTAACAGGCCACTCAGAATACGACATCCACACCCTCGACAAAGAATACCGCCGCGACATAAAAAACGGCCTAACCATAAACCCCCCAATAAACTATTACCGAGGAAATAACCCCAACAACCCCTACGAAATGAGATGGCGTGCCCACGCTCACCTCCTCTTCGCAAACTGGCTAAACTACTACGTCTATCAAGAAACCCCCTTCGACTTATCTGCATTAAAGTGAATAAAACCGCGGGACTCTGTCCCGCACCCTGCGAACTTTTTGAAAAAAGTTCGACAAAAACTTTAGCATTAAAACCCAAAATCGCGCATATGCGCGGTTTTATGCCAAAGTTTGGGCGCGTCCGGCAAAGCCTTTTCAAAGGTTTCCGGGGGGTGGGGACAGCGTCCCCACGGTTTTAATATAAAAAGGAGGAAATTTATGAGCAAGTACAAGTTTGAAACATTGCAAGTCCATGCGGGGCAGGAAAGTCCTGACCCTACGACAGATTCTCGCGCTGTGCCTATTTATCAGACGACTTCGTATGTATTTAAGGACGCGGCTACGGCGGCGGGGCGGTTTGCGCTGTCCGAGCCGGGCAATATTTACACGCGGCTTATGAATCCTACTTCGGATGTGTTTGAAAAGAGGATTGCGGCACTGGAAGGCGGTGCGGCGGCATTGGCGACCGCTTCCGGCTCTGCGGCGACGGCCTTCGCAATCCAGAATATCGCCAAGGCGGGCGACCATATCGTCTCCGACCAATGCATTTACGGCGGCACATACAATTTATTTGCCAACACCTTTCCCGACATGGGAATAGAAACAACCTTTGTCGAAGGCTCCGCAGCCAGCTTCGAAGCCGCGATAAAGACCAACACAAAGGCCATTTTTATAGAAAGTATAGGCAACCCAAACTCCACAATAGTCGATATTGAGGCAATCGCAAAAATCGCGCACTCCCATGGCATACCGCTGATTGTGGATAATACATTTGCCACGCCGTATCTGCTGCGGCCGATTGAATACGGGGCGGACATCGTTATCCACTCTGCGACAAAGTTTATCGGCGGGCATGGTACTTCCATCGGCGGCGTGATTGTGGACGCAGGTAATTTTGACTGGGCGGCAAACGATAAATTCCCCGGTCTGTCACAGCCTAACCCAAGTTACCACGGCGCGGTTTTCTCAAAAGTTGCGGGCAACCTCGCGTATATCATCAAAGCGCGCACTACGCTAATGCGCGATATCGGCGCGGTGCTTTCGCCCTTCCACTCGTTTATTTTTCTGCAAGGGCTGGAAACACTCTCACTGCGCGTAGAGCGGCATGTGTCCAACGCGTTGAAAGTCGTGCAATTTCTGGAGAAACACCCCAAGGTAACGGCGGTAAACCACCCCTCACTCGCCACGCACCCACATAACGAGCTGTACAAAAAATACTTCCCAAGCGGTGGCGGCTCCATCTTTACCTTCGAAATAAAAGGCAGTGCCGATGACGCCAAAAAATTTATTGACAAGCTGGAGCTTTTTTCGCTGCTTGCTAATGTGGCGGATGTTAAGTCTCTTGTGATTCACCCCGCCTCGACCACGCACTCACAAATGAGCGAGGAGGAGCTAAAGGCTTCGCATATCTCCCCAAGCACCGTGCGCCTCTCCATCGGAACAGAGCATATCGACGATATCATCGGTGATTTGGAGCAAGCTCTCGCGGCGTTGTAGTTAAAAGAAAAATAATTTTGAAAAATCCAACAGGTGATAAATTATCGCTGGTTGGATTTTTTATTTTTCTATTGACAAGTAAACTTGGCGCATGATATCCTCTCCATGACAATAATACTTGGCATAAAGCCAATTACACTTGGAGGGATTCCCCATGAAAAAAGAAGATATTCTGGCAAAAAGCAAAGCCGACAAACGCGACGAGGGCATGGAGCATACGGAAAACAAAGGGAGGGTTGTCGGTTTTGCAATATTTTTTTGCATGGCGATGGTTTTTCAGTTATCTGTGATGTTTTTGGCAGACGGACATCATAGAGATGTGATGACAGCAATTACGGCCTTGCTTTTTACATTCTTTGTCACAGAAAGCTTTGCAAAGTGGCGGTTTACGCGGGATGCGGGGCAGGCGTTTGTTTTGTTTGTATGTATTCTGGTGGTTATCGTGAGTACCATTGCGTTTTTTGTACACATTCTTGGCGCAGGGTATTGCTGCGAATGCCTATGCGAGTGCGCAGCGGAGTGTGGTTGCGATGGATGAAAAACTAACCCTTAAAAACCGGCTAAAGGTAGCCCGTGCAGAAAACAACCTGTCCCAAGCCGCCCTTGCAGACATGGTGGGTGTATCGCGCAATACAATCAGCTCAATAGAAACGGGGCAATTTTGTCCCACGGCAAAACTGGCCCTAATCCTGTGTATCGCTCTGGAAAAAAAGTTTGAGGATTTGTTTTATTTTGAGTAATGAGCGAGGAAGAGCTAAAGGCTTCGCATATCATGCCAAGCACCGTGCGCCTATCTATCGGGACGGAGCATATCGACGATATCATCGGTGATTTAGAACAGGCACTATGAAACATTTTGCCCCTATCCGCATAAGATAATTTTATTAAAACTTTCATTTTTGGGGGTAAGTATGGGTAGAGGTTTTTTAAAGGTAGTAACGACCGCAGCCCTCGGAGGAATGCCGATTGTTGGGGCAAGCGTCACTGTTTTTAACGGCGAAGAAATATTGCACGAGCTTACTACAAACGAAAGCGGCCTTACGGAAATAGTTGCACTGGAAGCACCCGCGCGTGCCCTCACTCTCGACCCAAGCTACGAGGGTATTCCATATTCGGTTTGCAACGTAAGAGCCGAAGCACACGGGTTTGCTACGGTAACTATCCACGATGTAAAAATTCTTGATGGCGAAACAAGCATTCTTCCGGTTATTATGACGCCGGAGATTACGCCCGGTGACCCTATTGACCTTTGGACGCCGCCGCATAATTTGACTCCACAATAGGCATTGAAAAAAACCAACCGACGATAAATTATCGTCGGTTGGTTTTTTCATTTGGAAACAATTTTGACTTTTTGAATATACTTAAACATTAAACAATCGGAGGTGCTAAGATGGAAGATAATATGGCAAACAGCGGAGGGCTTACCGTAACCTGTTTTGCGAGGGGGAGAGCAGTACCCATAAACGGTGCGAGGGTAACAATATTTGGAGAAAACGGCGGAGATGACGCCATTTTTTTGGGAGAAATGATAACCGATGTATCGGGCAGAACAAGTGAAATCGAATTACGCACACCGCCGCATGAGTTTTCTTTCGAGCCGGGTTCGCCCATGCCGTATGAACGGTACAATGTACATGTGGAGGCCGAAGGCTTTGCTCCGCTTACGGTGCGGGATGTACAGGTTTTGCCCGACACTCATGCAATTCAAGAATGCGAGCTTCACCACAGTATGGAGGACCGGGAGGAAATAATAATTCTACCGCACACCCTATACGGCGATTTCCCCGAGCGCGAGCCGGAAGACCCCGTAAAACCCTTGCCACAGCCTACAGGTTACGTTGTCCTTGATAACGTGGTTGTGCCGGAATTTATTATCGTACATGACGGCAGACCAAATGTTTGGGCGCGTCGGCATACCGTCCCGTACCGCGACTATATAAAAAACGTAACCTCCAGCGAAATTTACGCAAACTGGCCCGTAGAATGCCTTAAAGCAAATATTTTGGCAATCAACTCGTTTACGCTTAACAGGGTGTTTACAGAATGGTATCGCGGACAGGGCAAGGATTTTACGATTACATCAAGCACAACGGTTGACCAGGCATATGTACACGGGCGCAATATATTTGAAGAAATCGGACATCTTGTAGACGAACTTTTTACGACATATATCACAAAACCGGATATTCGGCAGCCGCTTTTGGCGCAATACAACGACGGCGTACGCTCAAATAACCCCGGTTGGCTAAGCCAGTGGGGCAGCAAGCGTTTGGCGGAGCAAGGTTATGACGCGCTTTCTATTTTGCGGCATTATTTCGGAGGTGATGTTTATTTGCAAAATGCGCCGCAGGTGGCAGGCGTGCCTTCGTCGTTCCCTAATTTTAACCTTACCGTCGGCTCGTCGGGCGACGCGGTACGTACGATACAATATCAGTTAAACCGTATCGCAGATAATTACCCTGCTTTACCAAAGGTTGCGGTAGACGGCGTTTTTGGAGAAGCAACGGCGGAGAGTGTGCGTACGTTTCAACGTATTTTTAATATGACGGCGGACGGCATTGTCGGATTTGCGACATGGTACAGGATTTCGCATATTTTTGTTGCCGTTACAAGAATGGCGGAGGTTAACTGATGAATGAGGCTCTGTACCACGCCTGCATTGCCAATATACATGCAGATTACGGCTTAACGGGAAACGGTGTTTATATCGCGCTTATTGATTCGGGGATAGACTACACGCACCCTGCGTTTAGCAGCGGCCAAATAAAATATTTATGGGACATGAACGCGAACGGAACGCCGCCACGAGGCTTTGAGCATGGGCATTTATACACCGACGAAGGTATTAACATGGCGCAAGCGGACTTTCACGGACATGGTACGGCGGTTGCGGGTGTCGCGACGGCGGTTGCACCGGGTGCGGATTTGATTATCGTACGGCTTGGCACGGGCGAGAGAAAAAACGAGATAATGCAAGGACTAAAATTTGTGGCAGATATTAGAGAAAACAAACCCTGTGCAATAAATATCAGCTACGGCACAAACGAGGGCGCGCACGACGGAAACTCCCCGTTTGAATTGTATGTAAATGAAATAGCGGCGCGGCGCAACATTTCGGTTGTGGCCGCGGCCGGTAACGAAGGTACGGCAGGGCATCATTTTTCCGGAGTATTAAAAACCGACGAAAGCGAAAAGATTGAGTTTAACATCGCACATAATGAGCCTTTCCTGTACATGGTAATGATAAAAAACTTTGCTGACAGGTTTACTATCGCGCTTACAAGCCCTACGGGGCAAAGCACGGGTGTCATATCGTTTGTTTCGCGTCCGCAGGAGTTTATCTTAGGTACCTCACGTATTACGCTTAGTGCAGGCCTTCCCACTCCGCAAAATGTAAATCCTGAAATTTTTTTTCGTTTTGAAAACGCAGCAAAAGGCCTGTGGCAGTTGGAGATTACTTCCTTAAACTCCGCAATCGGTACGTATAGCATTTGGCTGCCCACAACGGAAGAAGTAGGGAGGCAAACGGCATTCCATTTACCAAATCCCACCGCGACCATCACCCTACCCGCGACCGCCTCGGGCGTAATTGCCGTGGGAGCGTACAATTCTGCATTAGACGCAGCGGCAGAATTTAGCGGACGCGGCGGCGAGGGTGTTAAATTCCCGGATATTGTCGCTCCCGGGGTTAATGTGCTTTCTGCACAAGCGGGCGGCGGCTACGACAGCTTTACGGGCACAAGCATAGCCGCGCCTTTTGTGACGGGCGCGGCGGCATTGCTTATGGAATGGGGGATTATCCAAGGTAATGACCCGTTGCTTTACGGCGAAAAAATAAAAGCATTTTTGCGGCGTGGTGCAACGCGCAACACATTACGCGAATACCCCAATAATATTTGGGGCTATGGGGCATTGTGCTTACATGCGACGCTCGAAGAATTGAGAGGAGTGCTTTGATGGAGACTTTATACGAATATGCACAGCGTCCCGATATCATCGACGTGATTGTGCGATACAACCGCCGTTTAATGAAATTTGCCAAGGAAAATCAATATCTGATGCTGGGCAAGGTTTACTCGGAGGGTTGGGTAATTGCGTACTTGCCGGGGGATAAGCTCGGAGACTTTTTATCCGCCATGAATTTGGGGCAAGTGAGTGTAGTGCCAAAAATCATGACATTGATGGGGCGCGAAAGCCTTGTTGCGTCGGGGATTTTGCAATTGCAGCAACGACCGCACATGGATTTGAGGGGGCGGGGTGTATTGCTCGGCTTTATAGATACGGGCATTGACTACACCAAGGACGCATTTATTTACGAGGACGGCACAAGCAAAATAAAATACATATGGGACCAGACAATCCAAACCGCGCCTGTAGAAAACGGCGTAATTTTTGGTACAGCGTACGACCAATCCGAGCTTAGCGGCGCACTCCGCAGCGAAAGCCCCTTTGACATCGTCCCGCACCGAGATACTGTCGGGCATGGTACATTTCTTGCGTCTGTTGCGGGCAGCCGCGAGGACAGTGACTATATCGGAGCAGCACCCGACGCGGAAATAATAATGGTAAAGCTGCGAAAAATGAGGCCGTTTTACACATCGCGTTTCCGTGTGCCCGAAGGGCAGGAAAATGTATTCAGCAGTGCCGACGTCATACTGGGAATCAAGTACATAGTAGACAAAGCAGAAGAGCTTGACCGCCCTGTTTCTATTTGCATTTCTGTAGGCTCTACCTTCGGGAGCCACGACAGCTTCGGAAATATCGAAAACTACCTAATGCGCCTTGCGCCGCTGGTAGGCATTGCAATAAATGTTGCCGCAGGAAACGAAAGCAATGCCCGTCGCCACTTCGAAGGTCTTGTAAAAACCGGCGAAACAACCGATTTTGAAGTGCGTGTAGGGCCGGATATGCGCCATGCGGTAGTTTACATTTGGTGTATGCCGCAGGATATCATGCACTTATCGGTAAAATCGCCGGGGGGAGAGGTTGTTACATCCCGCTCCGGGCTTGTTGATGTATATTTTTCTCAGCGGTTAATTTTAGAAAACTCCGTCGTGCATATAAATTATCATTTTCCCAATGAAGGTAGCGGAAACAACCTGCTTGTAGTAAACCTTGATACTCCTACGCCCGGTATATGGACGATTTCGGTACACGGCGAGCTTATCCTCGACGGCGTTTTTAACGCCTGGATGCCCGCTACAGGCATAAGCTATCCCGATGTGGATTTTGTTTCGCCAAGCCCATACAATACGATTGTAAACCCCGGTACGGCTCTTAATGTTACTACCTGCGGAGCGTATGACAGACGCAACAACAGCCTAATGCCGGGCTCGTCGTGGGGGCCCAGCCGCTTTAACATTATGCTCCCCGATATCGTCGCACCCGGAGTAGACGTCTCCGGAGTATATCCATGGGGCTACGGCACGATGTCGGGGACATCCGTCGCAACCGCAATCACAACGGGTGCGGCCGCATTAATGCTCCAATGGGGAATCGTCAACGGTAATTACCCCACACTTAACAATTTGCGGCTCCGCGCATTTTTAATGCAGGGCTGCACCCGCGACACAGACAAAACTTACCCCAATAATCAATGGGGCTACGGCAGGCTGGATTTAATGGAGACATTTAATGTATTACGGCGGTTGTAACGCTTTTTTCAAAATCATCCGAACGTCTATAGTGAATTAATTCGCTTTGGTTTGCCGGTGGAAAATTTTCACCGCCGTCTAAATGTGCGTCTTGCGGCAATTGGAGTTGTTATTGCCCCGACAACGCAACAAATTGGGCACTAAGCTCCGTATGCTGTGTCTGCGAAAATGACAAATTTACAACAGCCTTTTTGTTTTACAGAAATTGACCGTTTTCAAATTGCGCTTCCGATGACAGGTTGCCGATTGGCGGAACGGGGAACGCGGGAGGCCTTGCGGGCGGCGGCATTATAGGCGGCCTTACTGGTGGTCTTGCGGGCGGTGCAACCGGCGGACGCGGAGGTACGGGAGCACGCCTCACAAAGTGAGCTTGTATAGCCAAATGCCCCCAAACGGTAAGAGCCATTGATTGGCGGCGGTCCGTGGTAAAGCGTCCCGTTGTCGGATTAATAAATGCCCAGTGCGAAAACGCAAAGCCCGGTGCGGGAGACGCAAAAATTTCTACGCGTGTTCCGGGTATAAACCAATGCCCGAGCAAATGCGGTCTGTGCGATGCCGTTAAAATCCACGCCTGCCCCATGCCGGGCTGTGCCACACTTATCGTAACAGAAACTTCTCTTATCTGTTGCGGCGGGATTATGCCGATGGGGGGTCTTGGGAAAATTGCTGCCGATTGGAGTGCCGCCGTTTGGCTTGTTGCCGTATGGTTGCTTGATTCTGCCCATACAGGCACAGTTTCATTTGAATAATCTCTCGCATTTTCAAAATCGGATTCATCCCATAGTACAGATAACTCGTCATACATTTTTTACCTCCAACAACTCGATATACTCTGTTGGTATATACTATGAGTGAGAGGGGTTTTGGTGACTGTATACATTGTAAAAATCACAACCTCGGGCCGAGCAAACACACGCGGGACATTGTAATAAACGCCTACACCCGTACTCACAAAAACAGGCACACCGTCGGCAGATTCCGCAAACCCACGTGTAAACCTCGTACCAAAACGTGTAATATGATTACGCAGCAAATAAACGGGAAAACCGAAAAAAGTAATCTGCCCGCCATGTGTATGCCCCGACAAAATCAAATCTACGCCCGCTGTAGGCTGCAACATAGCAACATCGGGATTATGAGAAATCACCAGCACAAAATCTCCCTGCACGGAGCCTGCAACAGCAGTTTCTATGCAGGGTTTTCTGCGCCAAAGGTCGTGTACGCCCGCGACAAAAAATCCTTCGTGGATATGCTCGCCGCTGTTGTCGAGCGGTATTATGCCGTGCTTCATTTTTTCCGCGAAAAGTTGATAGTAGCGGTCGTGGTTGCCCTCTACGCCAAAGATACCATCGGGCGCGTTGGTTTGTGCAATTTCGCGCAGAGTGCCTTGGAAATGCGTCCCGCCCCCCATGGAAAAATCACCGCCCAGCAACAACAAATCTATGTCGAGTCCATTTAGCTCACGGATGACACGCCGCATGGCCTCATCGGCGATGGTATGTTTGTCCGCCATAAACGCAATGCGGTAGCCGTCCAGCTCACTGGGCCAGTTTTCCGAGCTAAACGTAATCTCCGTGTATCTGATAATCCTATCCAGCGTAAGGCTATGCGCTATATGAATCATCGGAATAAGCGCAATCACCAGTCCAATCACCACCAGCGGCTTTCTGCGATTTTTTGCACCCAAAAAAGCCCCTATCCCACCACACGCAATTGCAAAAAAAATCTGCGCCCTCTCATACTTATCCCGCCGATAAAGCCAATATGTAAAGGCATTCAGCGCAATAACCATTATTGAGATAGTCCAAATGTTAACAGCTAACTGCACCAGCCTAAACGCCATCATTGCCCCAGCTTTCTTTTAACGCCGTGGTAATACTCCAGCGCACGGTCGAACTCCTCACGGGTAAACTCCGGCCACATAAGGTCGGAAAAAAACAACTCGGCATAAACCGTCTGCCACGGCAAAAAGTTGCTTAAACGGCGGTTTTCCGCGCCGCCTGTACGGATTACCAAGTCTATGTCGGGGATACCCGCTGTATCCAGATATTTTTCAAAGCCCTGCTCGGTTAACAAATCGCCTGCTATGCTGCCGTCGGATATTTCGGCGGCAAATTTTTTTGCGGCGCGTACGATTTCGTCGCGGCCGCCGTAGCTTAGCGCGATTTGCACGCATAAATTTTTGCAATGCGCCGTTGCTGTCTCAATATCCTTTATTATGCTCTTCACCCTCGCGTCAAAGCGGGTGCGCTCGCCTATTAATTTTATGCGTACGCCTTTTTCTACACAGCGCGTTTTTTCTTCCAAAAAATATTTCTCCATAAGACCAAAAAGATGTCGTATTTCCTGCTCTGTGCGCTTCCAGTTTTCCGTAGAAAACGCGTACACCGTCAGATATTCCACTCCTGCCTGCAAACACCAGTCGCACACATGGCCAAAATTTTCCGCGCCTTTATTATGCCCTTGCAATGTCTCCATTTTATGCGCCTTTGCCCAGCGGCGATTGCCGTCCATTATTACACCTATATGTCGCATTATGTCCTCCGTGTCAAAAGAAAATTAACCAGTCCGCGCAAAAGCGGCCGATGTTCTTCCTCAATTTCTCTTATTGAGATACCCGCTATCTCCGAAAGCCGCGTTATCTCATCCTCCGCAAATTTTTTCGCGCCTGTTTTTACAAAAATTTCGCGTACCGCTTCCAAATCCGCCTCCATCGCCTTTGGATTACCATAGCTTTTTGCCAACGCGTTTTGCGTATCCGCGCAGGCGTACTTCCTCGCAAAGCCATACAAAATCGTCTGCTTATTTTCGATTATATCCGAAAGCGCGGGCTTACCAAGCTCTTTCTCGCGACCAAAAACCCCAAGCAGGTCGTCCTTTATCTGAAACGCAACCCCCAGCGGCAGCAAAATATCCCGTAGCCTCAGCAAAAACCCATCATCAAGCTCCACACCCGCACAAACCGCACCCAGCATAGCCGGCCCAACCAACGTATACCAAGCCGTCTTAAACTCATAAATCCTTAAAACCGTTAGCTCATACTCATCAGCATCCGCCACAGGAAAAACCGGCAACGAAACATCCATAATCTCGCCCTCCAGCGTCTTCAGCTGAATATCAGCAAAAAGCCGCATAACCCGCACAAGCACCTCACTATCCAACCCCGCTTCCGCAATAATCCGATTAGCCAAAAACAATCCATAATCCCCAATACATATAGCCCTGCTAACCCCAAAATGCTCATCACTCTCCCCCACATGAATCGTAGGCTTTCCGCGCCTTGTCTCGCTTTTATCAATAACGTCATCGTGAATCAAAATAGCTGTTTGGAAAATCTCATATGCCAACTCTATATGTTTAAGACCTTGGGGGGGCGTCCCCCC
Organism: Defluviitaleaceae bacterium; assembly: GCA_009786685.1. Taxonomy (GTDB): domain Bacteria; phylum Bacillota; class Clostridia; order Lachnospirales; family WQUN01; genus WQVC01. The sequence goes on along the minus strand of WQRQ01000006.1, from coordinate 8,496 downwards.
TTCAAAAGACTTTGACGTTTTTATGGGTGACGCGAGTAGGTAGCCAAGGCGTATCATGGTTCCTCTTATGCGTTTTCCGCCTTGGTTTTGGGTATTTAGGTCGCGGATGGCGTCGGGAATAAATGCGCTGCCCTTATGTGCGTCCAGTAGTTTTTTGAAATAATTGTCGCTTGCTTCTTCGATTTCCGTTTTTGTGGCTGCTAAAAATCGGGCGAAAAGTAGGTAGTCGTGGATTTCTTCTACTGTTTCGGCGGGGGAGGACGCGCTGCCGGCAATACCGATTTTTTCCGCGCCTGCCAGCTTGCCCACGTCCGTGGAAAGCTCCGCCATCGACGACACAAAAAGTACGGTCTTGCACGCTGCCCCGCACGCCTCGAAAAGCTCTACGGAGTTCGCGCTTTTTTTGTCTCCTACTACTACCATTGCGTCAGATTGCCGCGCCATTTCTACCGCGCTTTCTATCTTTTTGCCGGTTACGTCGCATAGGGTGTTAAAGATTTCTGCCTGCGGGCTTTTTTTATTTATGATTTCCACTGCTTTTTCCCACCATTCTATTTTGCATGTTGTTTGTGCCACCGTACATAGTGCGGTACTTGCACAAAGTGCGGTACTGCTTAGTGCCGCTAAAAGCTCAGCTTCGTTTTCTGCTACTGTGCCGCTTTTGCACCAGCCCAAAATCCCCAGTACCTCGGGGTGATTTTTTTTGCCGATTACTATTACGCGTTCTTTTTTTGCAACGATTTCGTGGATTTTTTTTACTTTAACGCAAGTGCAGTCGATAATTTCCGCATTTTTTGTCGAAAATGCGTCGTACACCCCACGACCCATACCATGTGCGCGGATTACCACCGTCGCGCCGTCGGGGATTTCTTCCGCGCTTTCCGCCACTATATATCCGTCACGCAAAAAACCCGCCATCACATGGCGGTTGTTTGTCAAATCGCCGTATAAATAAACCTGCCCGCCACGCTCGCTAAGCGCACGCGCTCTATGTACTGCCGCCTTTACTCCATGACAAAATCCCGATTCCGATAATATTTTTATCACATAAAAAACCCCTATCGTACTGCCTGCAAACATTCTACATCCTTGCGTTACATATGTAAACACGATAAACTCAAGCAAGCTCGGAAAGGAGCTTATTATGCAAACATGGATTAGCAATGATATATACCTTGCGGAGCAGTTGGTCAAGGAGCCTGCTGCTTTTGCCGCTGCCACGGAGGAAATAAGAAAAACCGGCTTGCCTGCCATGGAGGTCTCCCCTGCGCAGGGTAAGCTTTTATACCTGCTGGCAAAAATAAAAAATGCAACGCGCATACTGGAGATAGGTACATTTTACGGCTACAGTACGATGTGGCTGGCCAAGGCAGTACCCAAGGATGGCCTCGTGGTAAGCATGGAGCTAACCGAAGCCTTTGTCAAAATTGCCAAGGCAAATATTGCCGAAGCAGGGCTTTCCGACAAGGTGCAGTTGTATCACGGTGACGCCACAAAAATCCTATGTAATCTAATAGAAGAAAAAACACCGCCCTTCGACATGATATTCATAGACGCTCACAAGCCCGGTTATCCGGAATACCTCGACCTATGCCTAAAGCTTTCCAAGCCCGGCACAATAATAATAGGCGACAACGTAATCCTGGGCAGCGAAATCTCACTTGCCACAAACCCCAAAGCCGAAGGCGTCCGCAGCTTTATACAAAATCTATCCGCATCGGAAGACATAGAATCCACAGCCCTGCAAACCGTAGGCATAAAGGGCTACGACGGCTTTACAATCAGCGTGGTATAGCATTGCTTTACAAAATTTCAAATGCATAAAATTAAAAGAGCCTAGAAAGCTGATACTTTCAAGGCTCTTACTGAGCTGGAAGGATTTGAACCTTCGAATGCAGGAAAGTAAAACGGCTGTTTTCCTGTTGCTCTTATTCCCAGAAATGCAATGATTCCGCGCTTTTTTGAGTTTTTGATTTTACGGTTTTTACTCATTATCGTTTCCTTGTGTGTTAAAAATGTGTTAAATGTGTTAATGAAAATATGCTGATAAACGCTCGATTCCTTTGCGCTTTTCAGTATCATCTACGTGTGTATAAATCCTTGCTGTGATGGCTATGTCTGTATGACCCATTAAAACGGACGTCGTTTTTAGTGGTACGCCCTGCTTTGCGAGTATGGTGCAGAATGTATGCCTAAGAGAATGAAATGTTGTTTTTTCAATGTCTAGTTTTATACATAAACGCCTTAGCATTTTAAGCACGTTGGGAGCTTCTTTGTAGGTACATGCGTCAGACGAAAACAAAATACTGTCTTTTGAAAATGGTATGCCCAGCCTTAGATGTTTTTCCATCTCACGCGCTATATGCGTTTTTAAGAGCTTTTTTATCGCTCCAAGTATAGGGACAGTACGCTTGCTGTGCTTTGTCTTAGGTGAGCTTAACACGGGCTGATATACGCCGTCAACGTTTAAATATTTAACCGTCTTGTTTACATCTATCGTCCCCTCATCAATGTTTATGTCCTTATGCGTTAATGCTAAAATCTCACCTTCTCTAAGCCCGGTAAACATTGCAAATACAAAAATGAAATTTTTTATGTTCTCTTTTGCGGAGTATAACAATTTGTCTATGTCTGCATCCTTTATGGCTTTATTTGTTTCCGAGTGCTTTTCTATTGCGGGTAATTCTACAGCTAACAAAGGACTTTTAATTATCATGTCAGCCTTTAGACAGTAGTTAAAAAACCGTACTAACAGTTTGTGTACTGATTGCACTGTTTTAGGAGTACACGTTTCCAAAAGCAAATTATAATAGGCTTGGACATTTGCCGAGCGTATTTCTGTTATGCGAAGGCTGGATAAGCCACACTCCATTATGCGCTTCTTGTATTCAAGTTCATATCGCGAATAGGTGGAAATAGACACCGAAGGGCGTAATACGTCTTGTAGCCACGATTTAAACGCTATGCCAAACATTGCCTTGTCGTAATTAACTGATAACCCCTGCTTGATGTTAGACATGTACTCGTCGCGCTTGTTTTCAGCTTCCTTCTTGCTTTCACCGTAGAACTGCTTGCGGATGAGTGTACCGTCTGGATTTTTGCCAACAGTGGCAGTTACCCGAAAATAGTTGTTACCGTTGATTTCTGTGTTTGTTTTACGCGCCATGTTGTTTTCCTCCTCAATTTGGTATGTATTTTGGTTACGAAGTTATTTCTTGGTTATGTTGTGGTTATTTGCGTTGTAACCACCAGACATATGATGTTTACTGTGTTTTGTCACACTTGGTTACTGGTTACGAAGTGGGGGGTAATACTATACCCCCACTTCCAAATGCTAGTAGCGAGGAATAGGGCTAACATGTGCAGTGTGTCTGTGCGGGTCTGGGCAAGCCAAACACCGCACAGACACACTACACAAGCCAGCCCCATTCATGCTGTCAACTCTTGTTTTGCGGTGTCATATCCCCTGCGGTATTCACAGTCAATAACATCCTGAATTGCCTTCATAAACTCAATCATGTGTTCTTCGACCTCATGGTCTACATACACCCTGTAAAAGTCTACCAAGTCTATTCTTGTTTTGCTTTCCATACGTATGCCCTCCCTTTTCTATACGACTGTATTTAATTGTTTGCACAGTGCGTACACCATGCGTTGCATTTCATTGAGCTTATCCATAACCGCGCTTACGCCGTCATTGGCGGGGTTTTGTGTGTCAATCCGTATTTGTCCGCTTTCTGTTTCTATGTGGGATATTTGCCCCGTTTTAGCCATATGCATTATGGTTTTATAACTTAACCCGCTAATGCGTTGATATTCTTTTACGGGTACAAATCGTTTACGCCTAGCTATATGCTCATTCATTCTATGCCCTCCTCTAAATCCAATAGGTCGTAGATGGGTACTTCTAATGCCGAAGCAAACTTTTTAAGCGTTTGCAACTTTGGATTTTTTTTCCCGCTTTCGTATCGGCTAACTAATCCGGCGTCCATGCCGATTTGTTTGCCTAGTTCCTTCTGCGTTATGCCCCGCAAATTTCTTAAACTCTTGATTTTTTGCGATACTTTCATGTTTGCAACCCTCCTTCAGGTAATCTTTTAATTACCTTATCATTATAAAGGTAACCAAACGGCTATGTCAAGCATTGTTGTAACTTTTTAGTTACATTTTTTTATTTTAGTGTTATATTCATTCAGAGGTGATTTCAATGACAGTTGGCGAAAAACTAAAAGCGAGAAGGAAAGAACTTGGAATGACACAATTAGAAGTCAGTACTGTTTCAGGTGTTCATGTTGTGCAAATACGTCAATACGAAACAGGTGCAAAGAATCCAAAAATTGACACTATTAGAAAAATTGCAGTTGCGCTTAACATAAGTTTTCAACATTTTCTTGACTTGGAAGATGATGATTTTGCTGTTTTCCGTAGGCTTTTCGGTGATATCTATTTTGATTCTATAAAATATTGTGCAGAAGTTTGCGGAATGTCTGTGCATGAATATATTAGCGAATGTTTTTGGACAGGGGCTTCGCATATACTGGGAGAACATATCGAAAATAATCCTGAATTGGTGCGTAAATTACGCATTGCTGATGTCAAAGAATTGCAAAGCGTTGGCTTACTGCCGTGAAATGTAGTAACACATCACGCGTAGTAACCTTCTAGCCGTCCGCGCACAAGGCGCGATGTAGTTAAAGGCTTGGACAAGAAGGAGGGGTTGTCGCGGTTGTAGTTACCTGCGACTGCGACCTATGTGCGGTTTTGACAGCTATCGTGTTGCCGTTTGATAAAATCGCGCTTACATAACATAGTGCGGAAACCTGCCGCGCTTCCGCTTGCCGTTACGCTTCGCTGCACCCTTCGGGTTTGCAATGCTTCTTTGTCCGTGTCTGGGTATAGTTTGTACGTAAATTAAGTTAAAAGATAAAATACCTAGTGTGTTAAAAGTGTGTTAATTCTCGAAAATCAAAAACCCCGCAACCGCTGGAAATCCAGTGATTACGGGGTTTTTACTGAGCTGGAAGGATTTGAACCTTCGAGTGCAGGAGTCAAAGTCCTGTGCCTTACCGCTTGGCGACAGCCCAAGGTATTTCTGCGTAATTTCACGCAACGGCAATTATATACTAACTTTTTTAAAAGTGCAAGGCAAAAGTTAATTTTCTCTCGTCTTCGTTTACTTCCAAGAGCTTTACGGTGATTTGTGAGCCGTGGTGCAGGGCTTTGGCTTGTTTTTCGCCTTTGCGGCGTTTGGCTTCGTAGAGGGATAGTTCTTTGTTGTATTTGTAGCCGATTTTTTGTAGGTTGGCGGTGGGGATTAGGCCTTCTATTGTGTTTTCCAGCATTACATACACGCCCCATGGGGTTAGGCCGCTTACCGTAGCCTCGAAGATTTTGCCTTCTTTGCCTACCATAAATTGGGCTTTTTTTAGCTCGGTTACTTCGCGCTCAAGGGCTTCTGCGGTGCGTTCGGCTTTGGAGGCTTGGGCGCATACTGCGGGTAGGATTTCGTTAAATTTTTCGCGGTTGTCGGGCGGGGTTTTTATTATTCTGTGGATTTGCAGGTCGGCATATCGCCTAATCGGTGACGTAAAGTGGCAATAGGCGTCGGAGGCCAGCCCAAAGTGTGTGGGATTATCGGGCGTGTAGTTAGCCTGCGGCAAGGCCTGCAAAACCGCCGTAGAAATCGCATATGCTCCGTGGGTAGTCTTTACCGCGTCCAAAAACTGCTGAAGCGTGGCGGCGGTGGGGCGCAGCATTTTTTTGCCCTTGTTCATAAGGCGCATGTTTTCTGCCATTTTTTGAAGGGCTGCTAGTTTTTCGTTGCTTGGCTCCTCGTGGCTGCGGTATACGAAGGGGACTTTTTGCCCAAGAAAATGCGTCGCTATTGTCTCGTTGCACAAAATCATAAATTCTTCGATTATGCCTGTGGCGTTGTTGCGCGGGTAGCGTTCTATGGCGATAGCTTTGCCTGTTTCGTCCACTTTTATTTTTGCTTCGGGAAGGTCAAAATCTAACGCGCCGCGCTTTTGGCGTTTTTTGCTAAGGATTTCGCGCAGCTTGTTCATGTCATTGATAAGGTCATCAGTACCCCCATCAAGCAATTCTTGCACCTCGTTGTAGGTGTAGCGTTTTTTGCTTCTTATTACAGAAGTGGTGATTTTGTGCGAGGTTACATTACCTTTTTTGTCTACTTCCATGAGGCAGCTAAGGGTAAGCCTGTCCACATCGGGGAAAAGCGAGCATATCCCGCCGGAAAGCTTATGCGGCAGCATAGGAATCACGCGGTCTGCAAGATAAATACTCGTCCCACGGTGCAGCGCAGAAGCATTAATCGCGGTATTTTCGCGGACATAATGTGTAACGTCGGCAATATGCACCCCAAGATGATAACCTTTGTCGTTTTGGTCGAAGGATATCGCGTCGTCTATGTCCTTTGTGTCGTCGCCGTCTATCGTAAAGATGTGTTGGTCACGAAGGTCGAGGCGGCCTTCGCAATCGCTTTCGGATATTTCTGTGGAGATTTTTTGCAGCTCGTCGGCTACTTCTTCCGAGAATTCGTAAGGGACACCTGCTTGGCGTACCAGGGTTAGCACGTCCACGCCGGGGTCGTTTTTATGGCCTAACACCTCGGTAATGAGACAATGGCCATGTTTTTTTTCTATCGAAAATACCACCCTATGCCCGTCCGCCAGCCCAAAACGCGATACCGACTTAAACGGAACCTCAAAAGCATAGGGGATTTTTTTTTCGGAGGACTTTACGTAGTGCTTGTTGCCTTCCGTAAAATATGTGCCAACCATAGGTGCGCGGGCAGTGATTTCTATTATTCTGCCGGAGACCTTGTGGCCTCCTGCCGGGTTTTCTGCATCGCGGCGTGGGTCTATCTTGCAAATCACCTCGTCGCCATGCAACGCACCAAACGTCGCGTGCGGCGGAATAAAAATGTCGTCGCCTTCTTTTCGCCATACAAAGCCAAAGCCGCGCTCATTGCCGATAAATTTGCCTTCTGCCTGTGTGCTTTTTTCAAATTTTTTCTTCATAATATTTTTCCAATATTCCCTTGTATATATTTTGTGCAAAAAACGCAAATTAATTACATAATTCTTGTAAAGGAGTGAGTTAAATGACACGTTTTGCTAAAGGAGTTGTAAGTGGTGTGGCTGCCGGGATTTTTGTGGGCGCAAGCATTGCTGCCGCTGCTACCGACAGTAAAGACCGCCGCCGCATGGTACGCGACGGAAAACGCGCTATGCGTAAAGCCGGCCATTACTTTCACGATATGTTTGACCATGACTAGAAGCGTCGAGCTTTAGCTCGACATACCGCTATTTAGATATCGAAGGCTCTCTTCTGCGGCTTGCAGCGAGGTAATACCCACGGCATTGTCAAGCTCCACAACAAAGCCTGCCGCTCCTGCGGCGTTTGCCGCCTGTATTATGGCGGGTATGTCTTGTGAGCCTTTGCCTACGGGGCGGTCTTCGAAGCCGTCACCGGATTCGATTGTATCTTTTAGATGAACTACGGGGCAACGTGAGGCGTATTTTGTAATATACGCCTCCGGGTCTTGCCCTGCGGCACGCACCCAGCCTGTATCAAGCTCCGCCTGTAGCGCGGGGATGTCTTCAAATAACTTGTCCAAAATAAACGTACCGCACGGCAGCTTTTTAAACTCAAACGCGTGATTATGATAAGCGGGAACAACACCCGCCTCTCCACAGGCCACACAGAATTTTTCGAAAAATGCCTTCTCGCATTTATCCCCGCCGGGCAGGGATTCTTCGCCTATCATGGGAATTATTACATACTCGCAGCCCAAGGATTTGTAGTCGGATATGGTTTTTGCCATATCCTCTTTTAGCGCGTCGGGCATTACATGCGCGCTTATTGCTTTTAGCCCTATTTCGTCCAAAAGCCCACGAAAGGCAACAAAATCCATGCCATATGTGCCGGCAAGCTCCACATAGTCATAGCCCATTTCCTTTACCTTGCGCAATGTACCCGTCACATCCGACGCCGTAAAATCACGGACAGTGTATAGCTGCAATGCGATAAATGGTTTTTCCATATAAATACCCCCTTTTTTTGAATTTTATTCCAAAAAAGAGGGTGCGTCAAACTCAATGGCAATAAAACCCCATTCTGCCGATTGTACCCGTCGGTCTGTGGGCAGGTGTGGATTAGTCCGGTAAATAACGGATTCCGAAAACGCCAGCAGATTATGCGACACACGCTGCATTGCCGAATATTGAAATGCTGCTACGACGTTATTTTCCTTGTCGATTAACAGCCACTGCCCGCCCACAGGCATCATATATCCGCATAGCTCACCTGTTGCATAAAAAATTCTGTCCCCGCCGATACTCACCAGCGCAAGCCCATCCATAAACGTACCAAGATAAGTATACATAGGCGGAATAACCTCGCGCCCGTTATCGTCCAGCAAGCCCCAAAGCCCGTCTGCTCGGCCGCCGTATTGTACGGCAAACCACCCGTCTC